>NZ_JAUSWX010000001.1:2134400-2439314 GCF_030815405.1 Agromyces albus
CACGGGCACGTCGATGAGTTCCTCGAGCTCGGGCTCCTCCTGGATGCGCGCGTCCAGCCGGTACTTGGCACCGTCACCGAGACCGCTCGTGAGCACCGCGGTACCGGCGGCCGGGTTGTATCGGAGGTCGCCCTCGCGAGCGGCCGTCTCGTCGTCGAGCAACTGGAGCGATGACCCGTATCCCGCCATCGGAATCCAGACGTCGTCGTAGCCGGCCACCTCGACCTCGACCTCACGCCGGCTCCCGAGGCTCGCGAGCAACGGCTCGGGGAGCGACTCGCCGACGATCGCATAGCCGCCGCCTTCTGCACCGACGTCGTCGGGACCGGCGACATTCCACAACCGGCCCGTGTACGAATCCATCGTCGCCAGGCGGATCGTGTCTCCCGGCTCGAGTCCGGTGACCTCGAAGAGCGGCGTCTCGGCGAGGTCTTTCGTGTACTTGCGGAAGCCCGACAACGGGCTCGGGAACTCGAGCGGGTCGAACGGCGGCACGATCTCCTCGCGCAGCACGAATCGGTCGGGCGTCACGGGTGCGAGGGCTGCCCCGGCGAGCGTTCCGACGGCGATGGCGCCTGCCACGACGATGGCCGTGCCGGCGAGCTTCTGCCTGCGCAGACGCTGCGCCCCCTCGCCGCTCGCCTCCACGGTCGCGCCGCGACGCCATGCGATCCAGACGAGGGCCAGCACCGCGAAGGTCACCCCACGCAAGCCGGCGAAATAGGCTTCGTCGGTGCCGAGCAGGATGCCCGAGACGTACAGGAGGATCGGGCCGATGAGCAGCACGCTCGATCGGAGTGCAGTGCGTCGCCTCACGAGCCATCTCGTGACGAGCATGGTGCCGACGAGCGAGACGACCCAGGCCGCGAAGTACGGGACGGCCGCGACGTAGTACGGCGCCTCGACGGGCGTGCCGATCGTCACGATGTCGGCCCAGCCGAACACGGCGCCGAATGCGAGGCCCACGATCGACTCGAGGCTCGGCAGAACGACGAAGGTGCCCGCGCCCGGCATGGTGAACGGCGTGCCGAGCAGGAAGTACCCGGCAAGGCCGAGGAGCACCGTCGTGAGCACTCCGAGTCGCCAGAGCGATCCCGCCACCGCGGCGAGTGTGCCGACGGCGAGCCCGCCGAAGGCCGCCAAAAGGAAGTTCAGGTCGCCGAACGACGTCTCGTAGCCGAGTACGCCGATCAGGGAGAGCGCACTGAGGACGAGGAGGTCGCCGACGGCGCTGCGGGAAAGCCTCGTCATGGCCGCACCCTCCGCATGATTCGAGGGAGATCGGCGAGGTCGCCGATGGTCACGATGACGGCGCCGGCGATCTTCGAGATGCGGGATGCCGCGCCGAGCTCGACGCGCATCGCCACCATCGTGGTGTCGGCGCTGAAGACCGTCTCGATGGATCGGAACTCCGCAACGGGCATGGTCGAGCCGGCGACGGCGATCACGACGCTCGGCGGAGGCAACCGCTTCGTGGCCTCGCGAACGAAGTCTCGCACCGAGGCGAACTCGCCGCCCGTCGGTTCGATTCGCGACGAGTCGTCGAGCAGCGTCGTCGGCGTGGCCGTGCGAAGGGCGAGGCCCTCCGTGACGACGGCGAGTCGCGTGCCGTCGCGAATGACCTGTACGGCGATCGAGGCGAGCACCGAGACGCCGAGCTCGAACTCCTCATCGGACGCGTAGAACTTGCGTTCGGTCGTCTGCAGGAGCGTGAGCTGCGATCGCCGCGTCTCCTCGTACTGGCGCACCATGAGCTGACCGGTGCGCGCCGAGGTGCGCCAGTGCACGTTGCGCAGTGCGTCGCCCGGCGCGTAGGCGCGCAGGGCGTGGAACGAGATGTCGTTGTTGGTGATGGTCTTGGTGATCTCACCCTCGAGGTCGCGCATGAGCCCTGCCGCCGACGGTTGCAGCCTCGCGGTGATCGGGTGTACGAACAACTCCACCGGATCGGTCCATCGCACGGTGCGTCGAAGCAGGCCGAGCTGGTCTCCGCGAACCGACTCCGCCGGGCCGGCCACGATGACGGCCCGCCGGTTGGTGGGCACGGCGAACAGCTCTTCGTGCTCGGCTTCGGGCGCGAGCGCCGGCACCATGAACTCCGCGAGACCGGCTCCGACGGGCAGCTCGAGTCGCGACGGCGTCGATGCGCGAGAGCCGGCGTTCGTGACGAGCATCCGGCCCAGCGCTCGCTCCCCTGCCACGACGCGCGCGGGCTGCAGCTCGATTCCGACCCGGTAGCTCATGCGGCCGAACACGAACGCGACGGCGATGAGCAACGCCGCAAGCAGGGTGAAGCCGAGGAACGCGAACTCGATCCAGCCGAACATCCACGCGAGTACCAGGGAGACCACCGCTGCCGCGAGCACGAGCCATCCTGTCGTCGAGACGACGCTGACGACGGGTGACGCGAACCGGGCGACGACCTGCGACGCGTCGGCGGCGCGCGTGATGGCCGATCGAGCGGATGCCGCGACGGCTCGCCCGGTCGTTCGCAACGCGATGCGCGCCTGCGATGGGGCCGGTCGCGCCGCGGTCTCCCCGCTCATGCCGCCCGGTACGCGGGCGGAGCGATCTCGACGAGCACTCGAGAGACGATGTCTTCAGCGGTGATGCCGGCGAAGTCGGACTCGGGGTCGACGATGATGCGGTGGGCCAGCACGGGCACGGCGAGATCGCGCACGTCGTCGGGGGTGACGTAGGTGCGGCCGTGGGCGATCGCCCACGACTTCGTCGCTCGCGCGAGCGCGAGTGCGCCGCGCATGCTGACGCCGAGGGCGGTGTCCTGGTGCTCCCTCGTCGCGGCCACGATCTGGTTGAGGTACGAGAGCACGGATGCATCGACGTACACGTCGGACGCCAGTTGCGCCATCGTCATGATCGAGCTCGAGGCGATGATCGGCGAAACGCGGGAGGCGCGGGCGCGGTTCGCCGAATCGAGGAGCAGCGTCACGGCCGTGTCGTGGTCGGGATATCCGAGCGAGGTCTTGATCAGGAACCGGTCGAGCTGCGCCTCTGGGAGCGTGTACGTGCCGGCCTGCTCGACCGGGTTCTGCGTGGCGATGACCATGAACGGGCTGCCGACGTCGTAGCTCACGCCGTCGACGGTGACCTTGCCCTCCTCCATGACCTCGAGGAGCGCCGACTGCGTCTTCGGGCTTGCGCGGTTGATCTCGTCGGCGAGCACGATCGACGCGAAGATCGGGCCGCGGTGGAATTCGAAGTGAGCTTTGCCCTGGTCGTAGATCGTGACCCCGGTGACGTCTGACGGCAGCAGGTCGGGCGTGAACTGGATGCGCGAGTGGGTGCCGTCGAGCGTGTTCGCGAGCGCCTTGGCGAGCACCGTCTTGCCGGTGCCGGGGAAGTCCTCGAGCAGCACGTGCCCGCCGGCCAGCATGGCGGTCACGACGAGTTCGATGACCTCCCGCTTGCCGAGGATGGCCTGGTCGACGTTGTCGACGAGCTTGCTGAAGGCATCCTGGTACCACTGGGCCTGTTCTTGCGTCACGGACACGTTCGGACTCTCCCTCCATTGCGGGCGCCGTGTTCGACTGCCCGTTTGCCGTACTCAGCGGCACCTGACTGCTGCGACCTCAACCCCGGGCCCTCACACCCGGTCACCAATTGTTGCTCCTGACGCCGTCGATCACCACGTACGCGTCGGGGTACCCGCACCAGGCTTCGGGGAACTTACCCTTGTAGCTGCCGCGGCCACCGTTCACCGAGATGCGGATGTCGGTCGAGAGTCGGGTGCCGTTGCACATCGCGTAGCCCGACGCCGTGCCGTCGGGGAAGCCCGAGACCGACACGTTGTACTGCCAGCAGTCGCCGTTGCAGTAGCCGTACGGTCCGGAGTAGTACCCGACGCGATCGCCCTTCGACAGCGACACCGTCTTCGGGGGGTTGCTGACGCCGACGGCGGCGGCATCCGCGGGGCCCGTCTGGTTGCTGCCGTTGTTGATTGCCCGAACCTCGATGCGATACGTGCCGGCGCCCCTGTTGTTGATCGTGGCCGATCGGCTCGTCGTCTCGTTCCAGCCGCCGCCGTCGAGCCGCCATTGGTACCTGACGGAGCCGCCGCCCGTCGAGTTCGGGACATCCCACCTTGCGGTGAGATCGGCCGGTGCGTAACCGGAGGCGGTGAACGAGGTGATGCGGGGCGCGCTCGGCGTGCCATAGGGCGTGCCGCTCGTGCCGGGCGAGGCGGCCGAGGTGCCGATCGCGTTCACGGCACGCACCGTGAACGTGTACTCCGTGCCGTTCGTGAGGCCGCCAATGGTCTGCCCCACACCTGCCGCGGACGCGGGGAAGTCCGCGGTCCTGTTGTTGTACTCGACGATGTACCCCGTGATCGGCGAGTTGTTGTTCGCCGGGGCCCTCCAGGTCACGGTCGCCTGGGCATCGCCCGCGTTCACTGTCGGAGCGTTCGGCGCGTCGGGAGCGGCACGCACGATGATCGTCGCACGGCCCTGCGTCTCACGAGCGGGGTCTTTCGTGGCGTCTTGGATCCGGTAGATCACGCTCAGCGTTCCGGTGAACGAGGCACCGGTGCGCACGGTGATGCCCTCGGCGGTGAAGCTCACTGACGCGCTCGATCCGACATCCGCTTGGTCGATCTCCGCGGCCACGACACGGAGCGGCACCTCGGGGAACGGGTTGAAGTCATTGGCGAGCACGTCGACCGTCTGCGTCTGGCTGCGCAGCATCTCGACAGGCCCGTCGTCGACGGCCTGCGCCGGAGCTCGTGTCGACGAGACGACCTTCACGTCGACGTAGCCGGGAACCGTGAACTCGTTGAACTTCACGTCGAAGGTGATGCGGGTCGCAGCGCCGGGCTGCACGCCGAGCGGCGCGGAGAGGTTCAGCGTGCCGCCGTCGATCGTCGCCTGAATGTCGGCGGTGACGCCGCCGATATTCGAGTAGCTGATCCGCTGGATCGCATCGGGGTTCGGGTGGTCGGTCGAGGACCGCAGATCGACTTGCAGCGCGGCCTCGCCCGCCTCGATCGTCTCGCTCCGCGGCGTGAACACCGGAGGCGTGTCCTCGAAGTTCGGATCGCCGACCGTGATCGGGATCGTGAGGATCGCCTTGCGTCCCTTCGGGTCGTCGGCCGACGCGCCGTCAGTCACTTCGAACGTGACCGACGCCTCCCCGCGATAGTCCTTCGCCGGCACGTACTGGAGGTTCTCGCCGTCGATGAACGCCGATTCCCCGGCATTGGTGCTCGTGGCCGACAGGATGAGCGCAGGGTTGCCCGAAGGGACGACCACGATGTCGGCGGCGCTCCAGCTGACCTTGCCGTTCATGGGAATGACGATGGGCTCGAGGTCGGCGAGATGCGGGCCCGGAATGGTCGGCTCCTCCTCGGCGTCCTCCGTTGCGCTCGCCGACGGCGGCACGATGACGAAGGCCATCGCGTCGAGATCGTCGAGCTCGTTCGTGAGCCGGTAGGCGACGGCGAAGCGCTGCTTCGCCGGGCGCACGACGATGCTGCCGTCGGCCTGCACCTCGGCCCGGTTCGCGTTGGGGCCCTCGACCGACACGACGAGGTCTTCGACGAGACCGCCCGCGTTCGTGGCGTCGTCGAGCGGGCTCACTTCGATCGAGTCGACGTCGAGCACGTCTTCGGGTTCGATGACCTGGTCTTCGGCGGTCGGCGGAAGGATGACCGCGTTCTCCTTCACCGCGATCTGAAGGAACGCGCTGTCGGCGCCGCCGTGCCCGTTCGAGATCTCGTAGCGGATCGTGAACGCGCCCTCCTGTTCGGGGGCTGTGACCACGACGCGGCGTTGCTCGCGCACCTTGGCCTTGATGCCCTCGTCGACCTCGGCGAGCCCGGTCACCTTCAGGCTGTAGCCGCTCGGATCAGAGTCGTTCAGGAGCACCTCGACGGATGCCGTGCGGCCGGGCTTCATCTCGACGGTGTCGTCGACGGCCTTCGGGGGCAACGCCACCGCCGGCCGGGGAATGACGCCGATGCGAATGGTGCCGATGGCAGCCTCGCCCTGCGCGTCGCGAAGCTCGTAGGTGAAGGTGTCGGTGCCCGTCGAGCCCGCGAACGCCTCATACGTGAACGACGTGCTGGTCTGGTCGGCGACGCGGCCCAGACTCGGCGCCGCCTTGATTCCCGTGAGCACGACCGAGTCGCCGTCGGGGTCGAGCCCATCGAGTGGCACGTCGATCTTCACGGCGGATCCCGCGAATGTGCGCGAGGTGAGCGGCGTGGGCAGTGGCGGCCGATTCTCGCCGGCATCCTTCGCGACCACGGTGAAGTTGACCTGTGCGCGAGCGGTCTGTTCGAAATCGTCGCCGATCGTGTAGACGACCGAATACTGGCCGGCCGCTTCGGGCGCTTGGAAGCGCACCGTCTCCTCACTCACGAAGGCGAGCCCCTCGGGGGTCTGCGCTTCCGCGAGATCTGGCAGCACCTGGATCTTCGCCCCGTCGGGGTGGTAGTCGTTGTCGAGCACGGGAACCGTGACGATGTCTCCGGCGCGCACGTTGACGTTGTCGTCGAGCGCCACCGGCGGCTGGTTGTTCACGAGCGGCGGCACCGGCACGACGATGACCGTGGCGGTCGCCGTCTCGATGCCGTCGGAGATCGTGTAGTTGAACTGCAACTGTCGATCCAGCGCAGCGGAAGCCGTCACGCGGGCGACGGTGTTGGTGATGATCTCGACCGAGACGAGGTCGTCGGTCATCGAGTCGTCGACGGATTGCACCGCGAGCACGCGCCCGGTGGGTGAGACGTCGTTGGCGAGCACGGCTACCGAGGTCGGCTCGCCGGGCCGCAGGTATGCGGTGTCCTTCACGGCGATCGGCGGTTGCGCCTCGGTGGGCGGATCCACGACCTGCACACGCACGAGCCCGACGCTGACCGCGGCATCCGCTCCGAGGTTGTAGACGAAGATGTACTCCCCCGGCGCGTTGGCACTGAAGCCGATCGTTCCGCGTTCGAGGTTCGGTGTCACGGAAGCCCCGCCGGGCACGTCGGCGACGCCGAGCAGCGAGAGCGGGGCACCCGACGGTGTCAAGTCGTTCTCGAGGGGGTTCACGAGCACCGACTCGCCGGTGAACACCTTGGCGAAGTCGGGCGTTCCGACGGGATTCAGCGTGCCCGTGGGCTTGACGTCGACCGTCAGGACGCCGGCCGCTGTGGCCTGACCGTCGGAGACCGTGAACTGCACCTCCTTGAGCCCGAGCTCGCCCGATTGGTGATCGAAGGTCACGAAGCCGTCGGGGCTGAATCGTGCGGAGTCGCCGCTCGTCGGCGAGGCGTTGACGAGGAACACGTCGTCGCCGTCGGGGTCGATCCAGTCGGCGAGCACGTTGTACGAGATCTGCTGGCCCTGCTCCACGCTCACCGCACCCGAACGCAGCGACACCGGTGCCGCGTTCTCGGGCTCGGGCACGACCCGCACGTTCACCGACGCCTCGGACGCGCCCTTGCGACCGTCATCCACGCCGTATCGGAACGAGACCGTGCCGGCAGCACCCTCAGCCGGCGTGAACTGCAAGGCCCGACCGCCATCGATCAGCTCGAGCCGCCCCTGCGACTCCGCGACCTCCGACGTGCCGCTCACCGTCAACACGTCGCCATCGGGATCCGTGTCGTTCTCGAGCACCTCGAGCACTGTCGTGCGCCCGGGACGCACGCCGTAGTCGTCGTCCCGTGCCAGCGGCGGACGGTTCGCTTCAGTGCGTTCGGCCAAAGTGTCTTCGAAGGTCTGCTGGGCGCTCTTCTCGTCGCCTTCGAGCTCGTCGGACTCCTCGGGCGGTGTGACCTCGTCCCAGTTGTCGACCAGCCGAAGATCCGAATCCACGAGCCACGCGTTCCCGTTGGTCAGGTCGTTCAGCACGATCACATCCCGGTTCACCCGGAATTCCAGCCGCGACCCCACGGTCGGCTGCTCGATCTGCTGCGGCGCCGGCTTCTCGCCCTCGCACGCCGACAGATACGTTGACGACGTCGCCCACGCCCCATGGGCGCAACCGTTCAGCCACACCGGCGCGGCAACCTCATCGGCCGACTCCGCTGCAACGTCGGCACCGTTCTCGACGACCCGAACGTCGCCCCCGCCGAGCGGCACCTCCAGCAACGCCGACGCCGACGCCACGAACGCCGAATCGTGCTCGGCACCCGACTGCTGCAGCCTCAGCCCAGCCTCGGGCAGCTCGATCACCCGCCCGTCGACGACCACCGCGTTGCGCTCGACGTCGAGGATGACCGCACGATCCCCCACTGCCGCCAATTGGTGCTCACCCAGCCGCGGCAACTCCGACGCCGCGGGGTCGCCGCCGCCTGGCGCGATGCGGTACAAGGTCTTCTTCGACGGTGACGTCGCGAAGACGACACCTTCGGTCGTCACCGCGACCTGCGCGCCGTCACCGAGCTTGACCAAGGGGTCGGTGCCGCGGGGATCGAACGAGAGCTCCCCGCCCGCGGGCGTGGTCCACAGCTCGCCCTTCGACGAGAGGATCGCGAGCACGTCGCCGCCGTAGGCGATCTCGGAGCCCAGCGGCACGTCCACGCGCTGCGTCAGCGTCGTGAACGCGGGGTCGATTCGCTCGATGGAGCCGGCGCTCGCGTCGTAGAGGAACGCGTCGTCGCCGTTCTGGAAGACATCCATTTCGTTCGACACGGTACTCACGGCGGCGTCGAGCTCTTCGATCTGCCGATTGAGGCGACCGGCGAGCAGCTCCTCGCCGTTGGTCACCCACACCTCACGCGCACGCAGATCGGGATCGGTGACCGGGAACCCCTGATGCAGCACGGCGAACGTGAGCGGCACGCCTGCGAGCACGGAAATGGCCACGGTCGTGGCCAACGTCTTGCGAGGGCGAAGCCAGGACGAGAAGGTACCCAACCGTCACTCCCTGATTTTCACTGCAGACATGAGCATGAGATCGGGATCGGCCCCCAACTCCGGGGTACACGCTAACACGGCTGATGACCGGTGCCACATGGGGAGAACTCCCCTCGCCGTGCGTTGCTCATTCGGACGGAGGCTGCTCGGACTTCTGGAGATCTGCATCGAGCAGGGCGAGATCGTCGATGCTCACGAGCCGCGTGGCCACGGCATACTCCACGAGCCGGGCACGCCGATTCGTCGCGAGCTTTCCGCGGCCGCCGCGGAGTCCGTTGACCCCGATCTTGTCGAGCTTCTCGCAGACGTTGTCGAGCTTGCGATTGAACGTCGTCATGCTCCATCCGAGACGTGCCGCCGCCTCAGCTGAACTCGGAACCACGGCCCGGCCGGCGGATGGCTGCGACAGCAGGTTCTCCGCGAGCGCCACGACGAGCAGCCGCTGGCTGCTCGTGAGGGTGACCGGCAGCACGGTGGTGCCGCCGTCGACCGGCGTCGCGGTGAGCGAGGTGTTGTAGAAGTCCTCTTCGGCGTGCACCGTGAAGTCGTACGTCGTCGCGCCGGCACTGAACATGACGTGCACGGCCTGGAACACGAGCGGCAGCTTCGCCCCGGGCGCCACCCATGCCTGCACGCTGCCGGTCGCGTCGGAGACCGTGGCCGAGAGCAACTGGCCGACGTTCGAGAGCCACCACAATCCGTATTCGGCAGAGAGGGTCAAGAACGTGCGGTGGAGGTAGGGGTTGTCATCGATCGTGAGGTCGGATTCCCGGCCGATCGTGAAGGGCTCCCCGGCTTCGACGGTGTACCACTCCCCGCAGTACTCGACGCGCAGCGGCCTCATGGTGAGCAGCCCCGCTGGGGCTCCGAGGTCTTGCTGCCTCGTTGCACCTGCACGTCGATGCAGAGCGGCACTCCCGGCGTCGCCCCGCTGATCGTGATGGTCGGCCCCTCGGAGACCTGCGCATTCCCGCTGCCGTCGGCGCGCTTCCAGCGGTAGACGTCTCCGTTCTCGACGGGTTCGTGGGAGACGTCGAACGCGACGGAGGCGCCGTCGGCGCTCGGCACGCCGGGCGAGATCGTCGGCATCGGAACGGTGGCAGCCAGCAGGGCGTCATCGGGCTTCGCGGTCGGCGTCGTCGGCGGCGTGGGCATCGACAGCGTGCCGGAGAGTGCGATGGCGATGCCGACGACGGCGAGCACGACGATGCCGGCAGCGACGCCGATGACGGCGCCGACGCTCGGCCGACGGGACTTCGCGTTGGTCTCGCCGGGCAACGCCGGAGCGGCACCCGCCCTCGCGGCGTGCGGCGGCCGCACGATCGTCGCATCGGCGACGGAGGTGTTCGTGATCGCAGGCGAAGCAGCCGGGGAACGGTCATGAGCGGGTGCGGATGCCGCGGCGCCGCGAGTCCGCACGACCGTGTGGTCGTCGACGGGCGTTTCCACCGCCGACGCGCCCGTCGGAACCCGCGGTTGCGGGTCGACGCGCTGGGGCGAACGCGCGCGGGTGGCATTATCGTCGCCGGTGGCTGCCGGGGACGGTGCCACCGGTCGCGGCGACTGGGCCTCGACGGTGCGAACGGAGCGAGCGCGCGTGGCATCCGCTTCGTCGGTCTCGTCGGCTTCTGCACGCACGGAGGCGAGGTTCGGCACCTCGATGTTCGTCGCCGCGTAGCCGAGCTCGAGCTCGACCCGCTGCAGGGCGCGCGCGAACTCGACGGCACTCGGGTAGCGCTCATCGCGTCGTGTCGCCATGCCCTTCGCGAGCACGGTCTTGAGGCTGCGCGGCACGTCGTCTCGGTCGATCGGCGTAATGGCGCCGCGTTCGATGCGCCCGATCAGGTCGAGCGAACCGTTCGACCGCCCCGCGATCTCGAACGGGGTGCGCCCCGCGAGTAGGGTGTACACCGTCGCGGCGAGCGAGAAGACGTCGCTGCGCGTGTCGGGCTTGGGATCGTCTTCGAACATCTCGGGCGGCGACCAGGGCACGCTCATGCCCACTGCCGATTGGGCCGACCCGGTCGACGAGCTGTCGGGGGCCGCCGTGATCGTGTGGACCGGCAGCTCACCCTCGAGATTCGAGGAGATGCCGAAGTCGGTGAGCGCGGGCCAGCCGTAGTCGTTCGTGAGCACGTTCGCCGGCTTGATGTCGCGGTGGAGGATTCCGGCGCCGTGCGCGGTGGCGATGGCGCCAGCGAGTCGGATGCCGGTGCGGAGCCCGTCTTCGACCGCGAACCGTTCGCGCTTGTAGCGTTCGGCGAGGCTCGGGCCGGAGCAGTACTCCATGACGAAGTACGGGCGGCCGTCGGCCGAGACATCCGCGTGGAAGATCGTGACGATGAAGGGGTGCGCCGACAGCTGCGCCATGAGGTTCGCCTCGGCGACGAACTGCGCCCTCGTGTCGCGCCCGAGCTCTTCGGTGAGCAGCACCTTGACGGCGACCTTGCGGCGGGGAAGCCGCTGCTCGTAGAGGAACACGTCCGCGAAGCCGCCCGAGCCGAGGAGACCGAGCGAGGTGTAACCCGGGAGATCGGGCGGTGTCGACGGTGCTCGACGCATCAACCGCCCACCACCTGCACTGTCCAACCGCCGCCGAGGTCGACGACCGTGCCGGTGAGGACCGGGGTGGGATCACCCGCGCGCAGTTTCACGGGCGCCTTGCCCGGGGCCACCACGTGCGTGCCGTTGCGCGAATGCAGGTCGGTGATCACGACCGTGTCGCCCTCGAGGGTGAGGCGAACGTGGCTGCGCGAGATGTCTGGGTCGCCCGCACCGATCGTGAGCAGGCGCGGAATGCGGCCCCCGGACACCTTGCTGACACTGGGCGCGCGCCCGAGCACGACCTCGTGACCGATCGGCTCGAGGGTGCCGTCGGGCATGCGGACGCTTGCCAGCGGAGTGACGGATGCCGCGGCAAGGCCGCCCGCCGGCGTCGCAGCGTCTGCGCCTGCCTGCGCGGCGCGCTGCTCCCGGAGCCTGCGGATGTCGACGCTTGCGACGGTCATGCCGTCGTGGTCGCCGTCGAACTCGGGTTCGGCAGCGGGAGCGCCGGCCGCCGCGCCCGAGGCGACGCCGGCCGGGGGAACGATCGCCGACATCGGAGTCGCCGGCGTGGACACCCCGGCGACCGTCTCCTCGACCGACACCATGGTCTGCTCGGCCGGAGCTGACCGGGCCGGCGAAGCCGATTGCGCCGACGGCTTCGCCACCGTCTGCTCGGCGACCGCCGAGGCCGCCGACGGAACGGGCGGTGGCGGCGGCCTCATCGCCGGCGCTGCCGGCGGAGGAGCCTGTGCTGCTGGGGCGCTCGCTGGAGTGGTCTCACGAGCGGGGCCCGGCGCGGGGGCGGCTTCGGGCGCGGGGGCGGCTGGCGCGGCGGGGGCGGCTGGCGCGGCGGGGGCGGGGGCCGTCGCGGGCGCGTTGCCTGCCCGGCCGACGGCAGCCACTGCCTCGATCCCCTCGGAGGACACCGAGATCGCGGGCACGACCCCCTCGACGATCGGGAGCGACGCGCTGGAACGTTCGCCGGCACCGTCGATCTCGACGGAGAGCGCGCCTGACCCCTCGATCACGCGTTCCGTCCACGTCGAGACGCCTGCGCCGCCGATCGCGGTCGAACCCGAACGCACCACGATCGGCCCGCGGACGACGACCCGGGCTGAACCCACGCCTTCGTCGCGCACGACGAGCGCGAACGGTGGAGTGGCCCCGAGCCCCTGTGCGGTGAGTCGATCGAGTACGCGACCGGTCGGGTCTCCGGAAGCGAAGTCGGTCCAGAGCGTGGCGAGCTCATTCGCCGCCTCGACGGGAACGACGAGGATCACTCCCCCGCGAACCGCCGCGAACCACGCGGCGTCGGGGTCATGCCGGTACGTCGCCATTGTCGCCTCCCGATGTGCGTGGCCTGGTGTCTTCTGCAGCGTGCGAGAGCCGGCTTCGACGATCTCGCGTGGTCTCGTCGTCGTCGCCGGCCGCGCCGAGCTCGGATTCGACGACGATCGCCGTCACGTTGTCGCGCCCGCCGTGAGCGAGGGCCGCGTCGACGAGCTCGCCGGCGAGTCCAGCCGCGTGGCCGGTGTCGCCGACGAGGACTCGGGCCATCCCGTCTTCGTCGACCTCTTTCGAGAGGCCGTCGGAACAGACCAGGAAGACCTGGCGGCCGGCCGCGGGAATCAGCCAGACATCGGGATCGACGAAGTCGTCGGCACCGATGGCCCGGGTGATGACATTGCGCTCGGGATGCCGCTCGGCCTCATCGGCCTGGATGAGACCCGCGTCGACGAGCTCCTGCACCGCGGAGTGGTCGACGCTCAGCTGCTCGAGACGGCGGCCGTCCCACGCGTAGACACGCGAGTCGCCGATGTTGAAGACCATCCAGTGAAACCCGGAGCCGTCGCCCGCGTCGACGAGGGCGACTCCGGCGAGCGTCGTGCCGGCGACCGCGGTGCCCTCTTCGCCGGCCTCGCTGAGTGCGCGTACGGCCTCGTTCGAACTGTGGATCGCGTCGAGCACCTGCTCGGGAGACGACGGCTTTCCTGACTCGAGGTGGCGGCGGAACGTCTCGATCACCGCGCGGCTCGCGGCATCGCCCCTGGCGTGGCCGCCCATGCCGTCGGCGACGAGGTAGACGGGCGCCTCGGCGAGGAACGAGTCTTCGTTGACCGTGCGCACCCGCCCTACGTCGGTTCGCGCACTGTGCGCGATGAGCGCCGATCCACGCGGCAGGGCGACGACGCCCTCGCCATCACCCGACACGATTCTCCTCGAAACAACTCTCTACCGGGCGCCGGCCCGAGCACCCCACGGGGGCGCCGCCCACCCACGCTAGCAACTCCCGTGTCATCATGCCGAACCCCTGTGGATGTGTCGCCACTAGCGGTGGTGCGAATCCTCGGTGAAATGCGGCACTTCGTCCATGAGCTTGTTGCCGCGCTTGTTCGCGTCGACGCGGGCCTTCACGAGGCTCGCCACGGTCGCCACGGCCATCGCCGCCACGATCACGATGAGCGACATCCAGGTCGAGATCTCGGGTGCCCACTCGATGTGCTCGCCGCCGTTGATGAACGGGAGCTCATTGCCGTGCATGGCGTGCAGCACGAGCTTCACGCCGATGAACGCGAGGATGAAGGCGATGCCGTACTTCAGGTACTCGAGGCGCTCGAGCAGCCCGCCGAGGAGGAAGTAGAGCTGGCGCAGGCCCATGAGCGCGAACACGTTCGCGGTGAACACGATGAACGGGCTCTGCGTGATGCCGAAGATGGCCGGGATCGAGTCGAGCGCGAAGAGGAGGTCGGTCGTGCCGATCGCGACGAAGACGATGAGCATCGGGGTGAAGAACTTGCGGCCGTCGATCACGGTGCGCAGCTTCACGCCGTCGTACTCGTCGGTGAGGCGCACTCGCTTGCGCAGCATCCGCACCACGAACGTCTCGGACTCCTCGTCTTCGTGGCTGTCGCGCACCTGCTGGATGGCGGTCCAGACGAGCCAGGCGCCGAAGATGTAGAAGATCCACGAGAAGTTCTCGATGAGCGAGGCGCCGAGCAGGATGAAGATGCCGCGGAGGACGAGCGCGATGATGATGCCCACCATGAGCACCTCCTGCTGGTACTTCCGGGGCACCGAGAACCTCGCCATGATGATGACGAAGACGAACAGGTTGTCGATCGACAGGCTGTATTCGGTGAGCCAGCCGGCGAGGAACTGCCCGCCGTGCTCGGCGTCGCCCAGCACGAACATGAGCCCGGCGAAGACGAGCGCGAGCGCGACGTAGAACACCACCCAGAGCGTCGACTCACGCAATGAGGGCACGTGCGGCCGCTTGAGGACGAGGAGCAGGTCGCCGACGAGGATGAGCGTCAGGACGACGAGGGATCCGATTTCGAACCAGATGGGAAGGTCGAGTTGCACCGGGGGCCTTTCGAGGATTCGGGGGACGGCGGAATCCGAAAGTCTCTCCCTGCGCTGCCAGTGCAGCCTCCACGACCGGAGCGGCTGCGGCGGCGCTCGTATTGACGAATCGTGAATCGAGACGGATGCCTCGCGGGATACTCCCCTTCGCTCGCACGAGTCTAGCCGACGCGACCACCTAGACTCGAACCCCATGATCCGAGGAGAGAACGCTTGAGCGCCACCAAGACGCCGCCCCCTTCCCCTGACTACCGCATCGCCCCCTGGTCGAGCGCCGTGGGCCTCCTGATCTTCTTCAGCCGCTGGCTGCAGGCCCCGCTCTACCTGGGCCTCATCGTCGCGCAGGCCGTCTACGTGGTCGTCTTCATGATCGAGTTGTGGCACCTCGCCGAAGGGGTCATCTTCCACCCCGAGGACATCACCGAAGCCGCGATCATGCTGTCGGTGCTCGGGCTCATCGACGTCGTGATGATCGCGAACCTCCTGATCATGGTGATCATCGGCGGCTACGAGACGTTCGTCTCCCGCATCAAGGTCGACGGGCACCCCGACCAGCCCGAGTGGCTGAGCCACGTCAACGCCAACGTGCTCAAGGTCAAGCTCGCGATGGCGATCATCGGCATCTCGTCGATCCACCTCCTGAAGACCTTCATCGAGGTCGGCGACATGAGGGGCGGCGCGACCGACGGCGCTGAGACCGGGGAGCGCTACACGTCCGAGGGCGTGATGTGGCAGGTCATCATCCACTCGGTGTTCATCCTGAGCGCGCTCGCGCTCGCGCTCATCGACCGGATGTCGTTCCACAAGATCGCGCCGCACGACGTGCTCGACGGTGTGCCGGTGGCCTACCCCGGCGCGCGACGCGGGCTCGACGAACTCGAGGAGCCGTTGGAGCTGACCTCGAGCGCGCGCGAGCGCTGACGTTCAGGCGGATGCCGCGTCGCGACGGCGTGGCATCCGCATGCGTTCGGCGCCTTCGAGTCGTCGAGCCCGGAAATGCCGAATGCCCTCGCGAAACGCGAGGGCATTCGTGTTGTCTGACAACTCAGCGTGACCCCAGCGGGATTTGAACCCGCGCTGCCGCCGTGAGAGGGCGGTGTCCTAGGCCGCTAAACGATGGGGCCGAATTGACAACTTGAAGAGTATGACACAGGCGCCGGGCCGCCGCAAAATCGATGCGGGGCGCGGCATCCGACGACCTCACCTGAAGATCGACACGGCGCCCGGAACGATCTCGACATCGATCGGAAGCGGCCCGATGCGCTCACCGTCGGCGTACGCGACGATGTCGTCGGCCTCGATCCGCACGTGCTTCGCGGGCACGAACTCGACGGCCGGATGATCGGTGTGCCGACCCGCGAAGACCTTCGGGAAGACCGCGATGAGGCCCGCCCGCGAGAGCGGATGCACGATGAACACGTCGAGCAGCCCATCGGTGAGATCGGCGTGCGGCACGATCTGCATGCCGCCGCCGAACGAGGAGTTGTTCGCGACCGAGACGAGCATGGCGCGCTGCGTGCGCGGCACTCCATCGATTGTGAGCGTGTAGGTGCGCGGCCGGAACGTGGCGAGCTCGCGCACGAGGGCGATCGTGTATCGGCTCGCGCCGCGCGGCCGCGACATCCTATTCGACCGCTCGTTCACGACCGCGTCGAATCCGGTCGAGACGACGTTCGCGAACCAGGTTCGCAGCTCGCCGTGGCGGATGACTCCCGCGTCGACCGCGTGTGGCGGGCGAGCGACGGCCGCGACGAGCGCCTCGATGGCCGCGGCCGGGTCGTCGTGCGGCAATCCCAGGCCTCGAGCGAAGTCGTTGCCGGTGCCGGTCGCGACCATGCCGAGGGGCACGCCCGTCTGCGCGACGAGGTTCACGCCGAGCGACACGATGCCGTCGCCGCCGACGACGATGAGCCCGTCGGTGCCCTGCGCGAAGGCCGACTCGGTCTCACGACGCAACAGCTCGAAGTTGGCCTCACGCAGCATCGCGACCTCGAATCCCTCGCGAGTCAGGCGCTCGACGACCGCAGGCCCGACCGCACGATTGCGACCGAACGAGGCGGCCGGATTGACGGCCACGAGCAGGCGCTGCGGGGGTGGGGTCATGCTGCGATTCTGGCAGCCCACCGGGTTGCGCACCGAGCGGGACTCGGTGTTGTCTCGAAGCATGCGCCTCACCAAGCTCGAACACGCCGCGCTCGTCGTGGAGGACTCCGGAGACAAGCTGTACATCGACCCGGGGTCGTACACGACGCCGATCACGGAGTCGAGCGGCGCGGTCGCCGTCGTGATCACGCACGAGCACCCCGACCACTGGACGCCGGAGCAGCTCAGCCGCATCGTCGAGGCGAACCCGGGGGTGCGCATCTTCGGCCCCGCAGGCGTCGCCGCGGCGGCAGCGGCGTTCCCGGTCGAGACGGTCGCGGCCGGCGACGAGGTCGAGGTCGGCCCGTTCCGCTTGCGATTCTTCGGCGGTCGCCACGCCGTCATCCACCCATCGGTGCCCATCATCGACAATGTCGGCGTACTCGTGAACGACTCCCTCTACTTCGCGGGCGACTCGTTCACCGTGCCCGACGGAGTCGAGGTCGACGTGTTGGCGGTGCACGCCAACGCGCCGTGGATGAAGATCAGCGAGGCGATGGATTACGTCGTCGCGATCGCTCCCAAGCGCGCGTTCCCGACGCACGAGATGCTGCTCTCGCGCGTCGGCAAGTCGACGGCGAACGTGCGCCTGAAGTGGGCGACCGAGCAGGGCGGCGGCGAGTACCTGCCGCTCGAGCCCGGCGACACGATCGACTTCTGAGCGCTCGCCGGCTCCTGACGTCAGGCCCGGCGGTCACCGATCAGTCGGGGCCGCGACCGCCGTTGCCGTTCCCGTTGCCGTTGCCGGGACCGTCGTTCGCGCCGCCGTCACCACCGCCTCCATCGGGGGCCTCCCCCGCCTGCTCCTGCTCGCCACGGTCTGCAGGTGCAGATCCGGGTGGCGGCCCGACGGGCGCCGGCCCGATCTCGGTGAACCCGTCGCCGCCGTACTTCGCGGCAGCCACCGACATCACCGCCGGCCACATCCGGTGCCTGGCCGTGGCCGCCTGTCCGCTGTCGAAGAAGATTCCCCGCTGGTTCGCTTCGCCGTTCACGCTCACGACGGCGGCGACGGTCGCGACCTTGGAGCTCGCCCCGACCATCCACGTGTCCTTCGCGCCGTCGGTCGTGCCGGTCTTGCCGATGAGCGGCACGCGAGGATTCGTGCCCTGGTTCGACGCCTGCGCTGTCCCGCTTGTCATCACGCGGCCCAACGCGAAGTGCATTGCCGCGGCCACTTCGGGCGACACCGACTGGGTGCACGTCGACTTCGGGACGGGAATCTCCGCACCGTCGCGGACGATCCGATCGATGGCGATGGGGGTGCACGTGACGCCATTGTTGGCGATGCCGGCGAAGGCGACGGCCATGCTGAGCGGGGCGACCTCGTTGGTGCCGATCACCGACGCCGGCCCCTGCTGGAGCGGGTCGCCGTCGGCACGGTGCATCCCGAATGCTTCGGCGGTCTTGCGGATGCCGCAGAGATCCAATTGCTTGGCCATTCCGACGAACCCGGTGTTGATCGAGCCGATCGTCGACTCCAGTGCCGTGTAGTTGGCCCCCGACTCGTTGGCATCGTTGCGTGGATTCCAGTTGCCGGCGTTCTGCGGCCCGTTGCAGTTGTCTTGGAAGACGCCCCAGTTGCTCTTCGGCCGTGAATCGACGCGTTGAGCGAGGCTATGCCCTTCATTGAGCCATTGCGCCAGCGTGAACACCTTGTACGACGAGCCCGGCTGGAACCCGCGGGACCCGCCGTGGGTGAAGTCGGTGTTGTAGTTGATACTCGTGAACTGCGGACCCGACTGCAGCACGGCGGGGTCTTGACTGTAGGACTTGTTCTGCGCCATGGCGAGCACGCGTCCGGTGCCGACCTGCACGCTCGAGACGACCGCGCCGACGTCCCATCCGGGATATGCCTGCGGCACGTTCTGGCCGATCGTGGTCTCCGCCGCGTTCTGGAGGTCGAGATCGAGCGTCGTGTACACGTCGTACCCGCCGCGTCGGAAGTTCATGAACCGCGTCGCCTCGTCTTCGCCGAAGATGGGATCGTTCTGCAGGATGTTCTTCACGTAGTCGCAGAAGTAGGCGCTTCCGGCCGCCGTCTGGCATCCCGTGCTCGGCTCCTGGATGGCGGGCTGCACCGGAGTGGCGATGGCCTCGTCGTACTCGGCTTGCGTGACCTTCTTCTCGGCCAGCATGGCCCCGAGGATGTAGTCGCGCCGGTCGTGGTTGGCGGCGTAGCCGTTGGCGGCGCCGTTCGTCTCGCTGTCGGGTTTGTCGAGCTGGAACTTGACGGGGTTGTTCACGATGGCCATCAACGAGGCGGCCTGGGCGAGGGTGACGTTCGCGGCGCTCGTGCTGAAGTAGTAGTTCGCCGCCGCCTCGACGCCGTAGACGGTTCCACCGAATCCGGCGATGTTCAGGTAGCCGAGGAGGATCTCACTCTTGCTGTATCGTTTCTCGACGCCGATCGCGAGCCGCATCTCCTTGAGCTTGCGGTCGATGGTGGTCTCGGTGACCTTGTCGTAGCAGCCCGCCTTCTCCTCCTCGTCGGCGGCGTCCCGCTCGCACTCCTGCACGCGTACATTCTTCACGTACTGCTGGGCGATCGACGAGCCGCCCTGAGTCTCCCGGCCCGCAGCGGTCGTGACGGCAGCGCGGATGGTGCCCTGCAGGTCGACGCCGCCGTGCTCGTAGAAGCGGGGGTCCTCGCCAGCGACGGCGGCATCCTTCACATACCCGCTGATGGCGTCCCAGCCCACCTCGACGCGGTTCTGGTCGTAGAACGAGGCGAGGAGCGCGACGCTGCCGTCGGACCTCGTCGCGTAGATGTTGCTCTTCTCCGAGAGCTCGTCGATCTCGAGGTAGCTCGGCAGATTCTCGAACATGCCGATGGTGCCGGATGTCGCCATGCCGACGGTCGCGAGCGCGGGCGTCATCCCGGCGACGACGAGCATCGCCGCGCCGGTGCTCGCGACGATGAGCCCGATGAATCCACCGATGACGCCGCCGAACGTTCTGGTCTCGGCGAAGTCGCGGTTGCGCTTGTTCCGCGTGACCATGCGAGTCACCGAGCGCTTGCTCCGGGTGACCATGCGGGCGACCGAGCGCTTGCTGTGGGTGACCATCGGTATCACCACCCCCAAGCCTCTTCGCCCGCGTACGACGATGCGGTCTGGCGCCGCGGGCTCGATGCCCCAGATCGTGTCATCGTCTCTATGCAACTGTAACGCGGGCAGGTTGTCGAGTGGGTTGCATCCTGGGCCTCGATCGCCGAGACTTGCGCACCGGTGAAGACGTGGCTGTCGGCGGCCCGCGCGCACAAGAAAGGCCCGGAATTCCGGGCCTCGATCGCTTTCGAACTGGCTGGGGTACCTGGACTCGAACCAAGAACAACGGTACCAGAAACCGCCGTGTTGCCAATTACACCATACCCCAATGGCGGGAACCGAAGCTCGCGCCGACATGCAACTCTAGCCTACCGATCGCACCCGGTCCAAACTGAGCGCGCGTCGCAGCGCGCGACGTCGAACGGGCCCCGCGCGACGTCGAACGGGCCCGCCGGGGCATCCGTCGCCCACCCGAGCCCTTCGCTCATGCCGTCAGCGCCACGAGTCGATCGATGCGTTCGAGCGAGTCGATCTTGCCGAGGATCTGCATCGACTCGAAGAGCGGCGGTGACACGCGACGACCCGAGATCGCGGTGCGCACCGGGCCGAAGGCGACGCGCGGCTTGAGGCCCAGGCCGTCGACGAGGGCGCCGCGCAGTGCCTCTTCGATCTGTTCGTGCGTCCACGCCTCGGCGGGCAGCCGTTCGAGGGTGGCGCGGGCGGCGTCGAGCACCGACCGGGTGTCGGCCGGCAGTGCTGCAACGGCGGACTCGTCGTACTCGAGGCCCGCGGCATCAGTGAACAGGAAGCCCAGCATGCCGGGCGTCTCGCCGAGCAGGGTGATGCGTTCCTGCACGAGCGGTGCCGCCTCGACGAGCACCGCCTCCTCTGCCGGGGTGATCGGAGTGGAGACCGCGCCGGCGGCCTGCAGGTAGGGCACCGTGCGAGCCACGAACTCGGCGACGTCGAGCCGGCGCAAGTGGTCGCCGTTGATCGCCTCGGCCTTCTTCAGGTCGAATCGCGCGGGGTTCGGATTCACGTCGGCGACGTCGAACTTCGCGATGAACTCCTCGCGGCTGAAGACGTCGCGGTCGGCCGAGAACCCCCAGCCGAGCAGGGCGAGGTAGTTGAGCAGCCCCTCGGGGATGAATCCGCGATCGCGGTGGTGGAACAGGTTCGACTCGGGGTCGCGCTTCGAGAGCTTCTTGTTGCCGTCGCCCATCACGTAGGGCAAATGTCCGAAGCGCGGCACGAAGGGTGCGACGCCGATGTCGATGAGCGCGTGGTACAGCGTGATCTGGCGTGGCGTCGACGAGAGCAGGTCTTCGCCGCGCAGCACGTGCGTGATGCCCATGAGCGCGTCGTCGACGGGGTTCACGAACGTGTAGAGCGGCGCGCCGTTCGGGCGCACGGCCACGAAGTCGGTCGTCGAACCGGCCGGGAAGTCGATGCGACCGCGCACGAGGTCGTCGAACGCGATCTCGACGTCGGGCACGCGCATGCGGAGCGCGGGCACCCGGCCCTCTGCACGAAATGCCGCGCGCTGCTCGTCGGTGAGGTCGCGATCGAAGTTGTCGTAGCCGAGCTGCTTCGGTCGGCCGGCGGCCTCGTTGCGTGCGTCGATCTCGTCGCGCCGTTGAGTAGCTCTCGTACAGGTGGCCGGCGGTCTTCAGCTTCTCGATGATCTCGGCGTAGACCTCGCTGCGCTGCGACTGGCGGTAGGGCGCGTACGGTCCGCCGACGCCGACGCCCTCGTCCCAGTCGAGGCCGAGCCACGTGAGCGCGTCGACGAGCTGCTCGTAGCTCTCTTCACTGTCGCGAGCGGCATCGGTGTCTTCGATGCGGAACACGAACGTGCCGCCGGTGTGCCGCGCGTACGCCCAGTTGAAGAGGGCCGTGCGGACGAGGCCGACGTGCGGCGTGCCGGTGGGTGAGGGGCAGAAGCGCACACGGATGTCGCTGCCGGTGGCGGTGGTCGTGGGGTGAGCTGTCTCAGGCATACGCCTCAATGGTAGCGAGGCGTGACCCTCGGGGAATCGCGCGCTCGGCGCGACTCGGCTCAGCCGGGTGCGAGTGCCTGCAGAGCGGCGAGGGTCGCGCCGATCGCGGGCACGCGCTCGGCCCCGCGAGCGGTCACGAGATGCAGCGAGCGCACGTCGGCTCGCGCGGTCGGCCGGGTCACGATACCGGGATGCCGCGGCGACGCCTCGAGCGCGAGCGCGGGCAGCAACGCGACGCCGAGCCCCTGCGCGACCATGCCCTCGACGGCGACGAAGTTGTCGGTCTCGAACGCGATCCGGGGCGTGAAGCCCGCGGCGCCCGCGAGCTCGAGCAAGTGGCCGCGACATCGGGGGCATCCGGCGATCCACGGCTCGCCCGCGAGCCGATCGAGCTCGACGACGTCGGATTCAGCGGCGGGATGCCCCTCGGGCAGCACGAGCTGCATCGGCTCCTCGGCGTAGGCGCGCACGTCGAGGCCGCGCGCGCTCGCCCTGTGCGGGTCGTCGCGATCGCCGGGATAGCTGAAGGTGATCGCGAGATCTGCGCGGTCGGCGCGCACCGCGTCGACCGCCTCGGGCGGCTCGGCCTCGACGTACGTGACCGCGACGCCCGGATACTCGCTCGCGAGCGACGCGATCAGCCGTGGCACGAGCGTGGCCGACGCCGAGGGGAACGCGACGAGCCGCACCCGGCCGGAACGAAGTCCGCGGATCTCGGCGAGCTCGCCCGCTGCGGCCTCGAGCGCCGTGGTGACGGCGAGCGCATGCCGGGCGAGCACCCGGCCCGATTCGGTGAGGCGGATGCCGCGGCCCACTCGCTCGACGAGCGCGATGCCGGTGCGCTCCTCGAAGCGCTGCAGTTGCTGGCTGACGGCGGGCTGGCTGTAGCCGAGGGATGCTGCCGCGGCCGTGAGCGACCCATGTTCGGCGATCTGGCGCACGACGCGCACGGTCTGCAGGTCGAGCGTGGACGCGAGGTGTTCCACGGAGGCGTCGGACATGCGTGAATCATAACGCGATGGCATGCATTCGATCACTCACCTGTTCTTGTCGAATGGATGGCGAGCCGCCGAGACTGGTTGCATGCACCCCGCTCGCGACCACTTCGCCCCCGGCCGCGGCTACCTCGCGGCCTGCACGCTCGGACTTCCCGCCGACGTCACGCGTGACGCCGTGCGGCGCGACCTCGAACGGTGGTCGACCGGCGCCGCGACAGCCGCCGACTACTCCGCGGTGCTCGAACGCGCCCGCGGGCATGCCGCGACGCTCCTCGGCACGACGCCCGATCGCATCGCCACGGGCTCGCAGGTCTCGGTGTTCGCGGGGCTCGCCGCGGCATCCGCCCCGAGCGGAGGCGAGGTGCTGTGCGTCGACGGCGACTTCTCGTCGATCGTCGCCCCGTTCCTCGCGCGCGGCGACCTCCGCGTGCGGCACGTCCCAGTGGGCGAGCTCGCCGATGCCGTCACGGCACAGACCTGGCTCGTGTCGTTCTCGCTCGTGCAATCGGCCACCGGGGAGGTCACCGACGCAGCATCCGTCGTCGCCGCCGCCCGATCGGCCGGGGCGCTCACCCTCGTCGACACGACGCAGGCCACGGGGTGGATGGCCACGACCGGCCTCGGCGCCGACCTCATCGTCTGCCACTCGTACAAGTGGCTGTCCGCGCCGCGCGGCGCGGCGTTCGCGGCCGTCTCCGATCGCGTGCTCGCCGAGTTCAGGCCGCACGTCGCCGGCTGGTATTCGGGCGACGACCCGTGGGCCTCGTGCTACGGACCCGAGCTGTACCTCGCTGCCGGCGCACGCCGATTCGACGTCTCCCCCGCGTGGCACGCCTGGGCGGGCGCCGAGGCGGCCCTCGGGTTCACCGCGTCGCTCGACCTCGAGGAGGTGCAGCGGCACGATGTCAGGCTGGCGAACGCGTTCCGCGAGCGGATCGGGCTCGCGGCATCCGACAGCGCCATCGTCACGTGGCCCGACGAGCACGGCACCGAGCTCGCCGCGCTCGGCGCCGCCGGCATCACGGCATCGGGCCGGGCCGGCCGTGCTCGAGTCGCCTTCCACCTGTGGAACGACGACGAGGACGTCGAACTGGCCAGTCGCGCGCTCAGGCGCTGAAGCGCAGTAGCGCGAGCCTTCGGCGCGCTCAGCGGGCCGCGACGCTGATCATCGACTCGAGCGGATGCCCCGCCCGCACGTCGAGCAGCCGGGCGACCCCGTCGATCGGGGCCCCGAGCGGGGCTGCGAGCCCCTCACCCCGACCGCGTTCCGCGAGCGCCGCGACGAGCGCGCCCCGCACGTACGCCGATCCCCGGACGATGCCGCCGACCGCGCTCACCCGAATCGCCTCCCCGTTGGCGTGGCCCGCGCGCTCGAGGGCTGCCGCGGCGGAATGCGCGAGCTCACGCCCTGCCGCCGTCACGATGTGGGCCGCAGCGGGGTCGCCCGACTCGGCGGACTCGACGACCGCTCTCGCGAACGAGGCGATGCGCGACACGCGGCGATCGTCGCCCTGCAACCGCATGTACAGGTCGTCGAGCGGCCCGAACGCCTCCACGGCGAGCGCGGCGAGCACCGTCGACGCTCCCCTGCCGTCGTAGCTGCGGAGCACGGCGTCGAGCCCGGCTCGACCGATCCAGTACCCACTGCCGGCGTCGCCGAGCAGCGAGCCCCACCCGTCGACCTTGGCCGCGCCGCGCGCCGTGACCGCGAGCGTGACGACGCCGGTTCCGATGGCGAGCACGACGCCGGGCTCGTCGCCGTTGGCGGCGAGGTAGCCGCTCACCGAGTCGTGAGCGATGGCGACGCGCTGCACGCCAAGGGCGGCGACCGACTCCAGCAGCGGGATCGGCTGGGCGGCGGCGGGCGTCAGGCCGGACAGGCCGACCGCGAGCTCCGCTATCTCGAGTGAGTGCTCCCGCGCGAAGGCGTGGGCGACCTCGGAGATCTGCTCGAGCACAGGCCGATCGGTGAGCACGCCGGGCGTCTCCACCTCGACATGCCGCGCGTCGTGCGCGAATCGCAGCCGCATGCCGCTCTGCCCGCCATCGATGGACAGGCGCGAGCCTGTACTCGTTCCGGTCTTCACGCGAGCGTCACCGATTGCAGTGAACGCGGCGAGAGCTGCTCCTGCAGCACCATCGTGGCCGCACCGAGCGCCGCGGCATCCGTTCCGTTGACCGACATGCGCACCGTCACCTGCTGCAGGTGACGCGAGAGCGCACGCTCGCCCACGATGCGCTTGATCGTGCGCACGTAGATGGCCCCGACCTTCTCGAAGGCGCTGCCCGCGAGCACGAGGTGGTCGAGATCGATGATGTTGACGAGCGACACGATCGCCTCCGCGAGGTATTCGGCGGAGTCCTCGATGAGGGAGAGGGCGAGCGGATGCCCCGTGATCGCCGCTTCGGCGACCGCCGCGAAGTCGGCCGCCGCGACGCCCGTGAACTCGAGGTCGATGCCGCCCGACGCCGCTGCTTCTCGGGCACGGGCGATGACGGCATGCGGGCCAGCGTAGAGCTCGACGCATCCTCGATTGCCGCAGGGGCACTCGGGGCCGCGGGCGTCGACGCTCACGTGCCCGAGCTCGCCGACGTTCGACCTCGAGCCGCGGTACACGGTGCCGTCGAACACGATGCCCGCGCCGATTCCGGTGCCCATGTAGACGGACGCGTACGTCGAGCCGACCTCGGTCGCCCCGAGCCAGAACTCGCCGAGCGCTGCGGCCGTGGCGTCGTTGTCGAGCACGCACGAGAAGCCGGTGAGCCGCGAGAGCTCCGCGGTGAGCGGGAACTCGCTCCACGCCGCGAGTGAGGGAGCGCCGACGATGACGCCCGCCTCGCGGTCGATCGGCCCCGGCGCGGCGATGCCCAGGCCGACGACGGCCGCACGGTCGATGTCGAGGCCGTCGAGCAGGTGCGCGAGGTCGTCGGCCATGCGGCGCACGTAGTCGGCGGGGCCGAGCGCTCCCGGCCCGTCGATGCCCAGCCTGCCGATGATCGTGCCCGCGAGGTCGGCGACGACGAAGGTCGAGGAGTCGGCGCCGAGGTCGACGCCCACACCGAAGCGCGAGGCCGGGTTGATCTCGAGGCGCATGCGCGGCTTGCCACCCGAGGATTCGCCGCGACCCGTCTCGGAGACGACGCCGTCGGCGAGCAGTTCACGCACGAGGTTGGAGATCGTCGCTTGCGTGAGTCCGGTGATCTCGGCGAGTTCGACGCGACTGATCGGCCCCTGGGACCTGATCAGATCGAGGGCGCGCCCCTTCGACGAACCACGCCGCCGCATCGTCTCTGCCACACCGGAATACTAACTTAGATTGCTTTATTTAGCCACCGAAGAAAGCAGGGTGGCGACCGCGCTATCGGTTCAAGTGTGGAGCACCGCGTGCGAGAACACCACCCCGCCAAGCGGCGAGTCCGCGTGGAGCGGAGATCGTCGCGAGCCGACCGGATGGCCCGCCCCAAGATTGTCGGCACTCTGGGCAACTTACTTGACACACATACTTTAGTCGCCTAAGAAAGTACCCAGCGGTTTGCCGAACCCGCGCACCAAGCGCCTCGCACTCACGGCCGCGCACGTCACAGCACCGTGACACCCTTCGATGAAAGGTTCAACGATGTCCCTGAAGTCACGCAGAGGCGCAAGGTCGATCCTTGCCCTCGCCTCCCTCGCGACCGCGGCGCTTGCGCTCTCGGCCTGCTCGCCCGCTGCCAGCGGCGCCGGCGGCACCTCGATCACCGTCACCGCGAGCACCGGCACGCTCACCGAGAACTTCAACCCGTTCTCCCCCACTGCGCTCCCCTCCACGAACGGCGTCATCTTCGAGCCGCTCTACTGGTACAACGCGGCATCCGACGAGCCGCCCACGCCCATCCTCGCGACCGATTTCTCGTGGAACGACGACGGCACCGAGCTCACCGTCACGACGCGCGAGGGCGTCAAGTGGTCTGACGGCGAGGACTTCACCGCGGCGGATGTCGCCTTCACCTACAACCTCGTCGCCGAGACGCCCGAACTCAACACCTCTGGCTCCGCAGCAACCGCCGAGGCGATCGACGACACGACGGTCGTGCTGCACTTCCCCGAGCCGTCGTTCATGCAGGAGCCGAGCGTGCTCGGCAACCGCGGCATCGTGCCCGAGCACATCTGGAAGGACGTCGCCGACCCCACGACCGAGGTCAACTCCGACGCGGTCGGCACCGGACCGTTCATCCTCGAGGAGTTCACCGCCCAGAGCTACCTGCTCGAGAAGAACGATCAGTACTGGGACGAGGGCAAGCCTGCTATCGACAAGGTGCGCTTCGTCTCCCTCGACTCCGCGGATGCCGCGGCGGCCGCACTCATCGCCGGCAACGTCGACTGGATGAGCTCGTACCTGCCCGACCTCGAGCAGCTCCTGAAAGACCACGACAACCTCAGCTACGTGAACACCCCGGCGCTGACGACCTCGATCTTCACGTGCTCCAACGCCGAGCTCGGATGCACCGGCCCGCAGACCGACCCGGCCGTGCGCCAGGCGATCTACCACGCGATCAACCGCGACCAGCTCAACCAGCTCGCGGGCGGCGGCTTCGCCGGCACGAGCTCCCCGACGATGGTGATCCCCGGCCGTGACGACAACTGGATCACCGACCCCGAACTCTCGACGTCGCCTTCGAGTGCCGACGTCGACGAGGCATCCGCGATCCTCGACGCAGCGGGCTGGGTCACCGGCGCCGACGGGATCCGCGAGAAGAACGGCGAACGACTGAGCCTCACCGTGCAGACCGTCTCGGGCTGGAGCGACTACATCTCGCTGAACGACGCCATGTCGCAGCAGCTCGCAGAGGTGGGCATCGAGCTCAATCCCGTGCAGCTCGCCTGGAACGAGTGGAACAACAACCAGATGATGGGCACGTTCCAGCTCTCGCTCGACTCGATCGGCCTGCAGCCTTCGAACAACCCGTACTTCGTCTACAACAAGTGGTATGCGACCAGCCAGACCCTCCCCGTCGGCGAGTCGGCGAGCGCCGGCAACAGCTCCCGGTACTCGAACCCCGTCGTCGACGACGCGATCCACGCGGCCGCGGTGACGATCGACGAGGCGACCCAGAAGGCGCAGTACGCGACCATCCAGGCGGAGATCGCCCGCGACCTGCCCTACATCCCGATCTACGTGAACTCGATGCTCACCGAGTTCAATACCGATCGCGCCACCGGCTGGCCGACGAACGACGACAAGTTCGCGCTGCCCGCCACGTGGAAGAACTGGGACAACGGCATCGTCCTCAAGGAACTGCAGCCGGCGAAGTGACGACCGGGTGAAGACCGGTGCCGCCCACCCATCGGGCGGGCGGCACCGCACCCCGACCGCACTCGACCGAGAGACTCCGCCTCATGCGCCATCTGCTCCAGAAGCTCGGCTTCTACCTCATCGCCCTGTGGGCTGCGATCAGCCTCAACTTCTTCATTCCCCGGTGGATGCCGGGCAATCCCGTCGACATCATGCTCTCGAAGCTCGCCCAGCGCGGACCGGTCACCCCCGAGACCCGCAGGGCGATCGAGCTCCTCCTCGGCGGCGACAGTTCGCTGCCGCTCTGGGATCAGTACTGGCAGTATCTCGGCCAGGTGCTCGGCGGGAACCTCGGGGTGTCGGTGGCCTACTTCCCGACGCCCGTCGTCCAGGTGATCGACCAGACCCTGCCGTGGACCATCGGGCTCATCGGCATCTCCACCGTCATCTCCTTCCTCTTCGGCATCGGGCTCGGCCAGCTCGCCGGCTGGAAGCGCGGCTCGTGGCTCGACAACATCGTGCCCGTGACGACGATGTTCCAATCGGTGCCGTACTTCTGGCTCGCCCTCATCCTCCTGTTCGCCTTCGGCAGCGTCTGGCAGGTCTTCCCCCTGAACGGCGGCTACGACGTGTGGGAGGTCTCGCCCGGCTGGAGCCCGGAATTCATCGGCAGCGTCATCTACTACGGCACCCTGCCGGCGCTGACGATCGTGATCTCCTCGATCGGCGGCTGGATGCTCGGCATGCGCAACATGATGGTCTCGACCCTGTCGGAGGACTACATCGTGACGGCAGAGGCGAAGGGCCTGAAGCCGCGCCGCATCATGACGAGCTACGCCGCACGCAACGCCGTGCTGCCGTCCGTCGCCGGGTTCGCCATCTCGCTCGGCTTCGTGGTCGCGGGTTCGATCGTGACCGAGGCCGTCTTCTCGTACCCGGGCATCGGCTCGGCGCTCCTCCAGGCCGTCAACAGCAACGACTATGCCCTCATGCAGGGCATCTTCCTCGTGATCACCCTCTCGGTGCTCGGTGCGAACCTGCTCGTCGACCTGCTCTACACCGTCATCGACCCGCGCACCCGCGCCCGAGCATAGGAGGACGACATGACCGGACTCACCGAAGCACCCGCACTCGTCAGCGGCGCCGACAGGTTGCGCTCGCTCGGGCGCTCGCTGCCAACGATGACCCCGAAGCTCGCCTCAGGGCTCGGCATCGCGGCACTCATCGTGCTCTTCGGGCTCGTCGGCCCGCTGCTCGTCGGCAACCCGTCGACGGTGAACAACATCGGCTTGTCGGGGCCGAGCGCCGAGTTCCCGCTCGGTACGACGCAGACCGGTCAGGACGTGCTCGCCCAGCTCGCCCATGCGACCCGCGGCTCGCTCACGATCGGGCTCATCGTCGGGGTGCTCGTCGTGGCGCTCTCCGCGTTCTTCGGCATCGTCGGCGCCTATGCCGGCGGCTGGGTCGACGAGTCGTTCTCGCTCATCAGCAATGTCATGCTCGTGATCCCCGGGCTTCCGCTCGTCATCATCATCTCGAGCTACGTGCCCGACAAGAGCCTCCTGCTCGTCGCGGTGGTGCTCGCCATCACCGGCTGGGCCGGGTCGGCCCGAGTGCTCCGCGGGTTCACGCTCAGCCTGCGCAATCGCGACTACGTCGCCGCCGCTCGGGTCTCGGGCGAGAAGCCCTGGCGCATCCTCTGCGTCGAGATCCTGCCGAACCTCGTGCCGCTGCTCGCCTCGCAAGCGGTGTTCGCCGTCATCTTCGCGATCCTCGGCGAAGCCGGACTCTCCTTCCTGGGCCTCGGCGCCTCGGGTTCGTTCACGTGGGGCACGATGCTCTACTACGCGCAGAACGGACTCGCACTCCGTCTCGGCGCCTGGTGGTGGTTCGTGCCGCCGGGGCTGCTCATCGCGCTCTTCGGCGCTGCGCTCTCGCTCGTCAACTTCTCAATCGACGAGATCATCAACCCGAAGCTGCGCGCGCAGACCCGCCAGACCCGCAAGGCATGGGGTCTCTCGCGAGCAGAGCTCCGCCGCGTCGCGAAGGAGGACGAGCTGTGAACGAGAAGAACCCGGTGCTCACGATCTCGGACCTCAGCATCGACTACCTCGGCGAGCCCACCGTGCACGCCGTCAAGCACGTCTCGCTCACGCTCGGACGCGGGGAGATCCTCGGCCTCGCCGGCGAGAGCGGGTGCGGCAAGACCACGCTCGCCTATGGCGTCAATCGGCTCTTGAAGCCGCCGGCGATCATCTCCTCGGGGCACGCGGTCTTCCACTCCCGGGAGGGCTACTCGATCGACCTCGCCTCGCTCGAGGGTGAAGACCTGCGCGCATTCCGGTGGAGCCGGATCTCGATGGTCTTCCAGGGGGCGATGAACTCGCTCAACCCGGTGATCTCGATTCGCGCGCAACTCGAGGACATCTTCACGACGCACCGCCCCGATCTGCCGAAGCGTGAGCGACGCCGTCGCTGCGCCGAGCTGCTCGAGCGCGTCGGTGTCGACCCGTCACGGCTCACGTCCTTCCCGCACGAGCTCTCGGGCGGTATGCGGCAGCGCGTCATGATCGCGATGGCGATGGCGCTCGACCCGCAGATCATGATCATGGACGAGCCGACGACCGCCCTCGACGTGGTCGTGCAGCGCGAGATCCTGCGGGAGATCACGAGGCTCCGCGCCGAGCTCGGGTTCGCCGTGATCTTCATCACGCATGACCTGCCGCTCCTCCTCGAGATCTCGGACCGCATCGCCGTCATGCGAGCCGGTGAGATCGTCGAGCTCGCTGACGCCGGCGAGCTCTACGCGAACCCGCAACACGACTACACGAAGCAACTGCTCGCCTCGTTCCCGAGCCTCACCGGCGATCGCGGGGACTTCGTGCGCAGCGGCGTGAAACAGGAGGTGACGTCATGAGCGCGCTCGAGTTCCGTTCCGTCACGAAGGAGTACCGCTTGCGCGGCGGATTCCGCAGCCGCACGCTGACCGCGGTCGATGATGTCGACTTCCGCATCGAGGCCGGGCGCACGACGGCGCTCGTCGGGCAATCGGGAAGCGGCAAGTCGACGATCGCGAAGCTCATCCTGCAGCTCGAACGACCGACGCGCGGGCAGATCCTCCTCGACGGCTCGCCGATCCGGCGCCGCGGTGCGGGCCTCATCGCCTACCGCAGCGCCGTGCAGATGGTCTTCCAAGACCCGTTCGCGTCGCTGAATCCGTACCACACCGTCTTCCACCACCTCGCCCGTCCGCTCGTGCTGCACGGAATGGCGCGCGGAGAGGCCGAAGTGTCCCAACGGGTCGGAGCACTGCTCGCGCGCGTGCAGCTCGAGCCCGGCATCGCCCGGCGCAAGCCGCACGAGCTGTCGGGCGGCCAGCGCCAGCGCGTCGCCATCGCTCGTGCCCTCGCGCCGCAGCCGCGGATCCTGATCGCCGACGAACCGGTGTCGATGCTCGACGTCTCGATCCGCCTGGGCGTGCTGAACCTCCTCGCCGAATTGCAGCGCGAGGAGGACCTCGGGGTGCTCTACATCACCCACGACCTCGCGACCGCCCGCCATTTCTCCGATGAGATCCTCGTCATGTACCGCGGTGAGATCGTCGAGCGCGGACCTGCCGACGACGTCATCCTGTCGCCGAAGCACGAATACACGAAGCTGCTCGCCGAAGCCGCTCCCAACCCAGAGAAGAGACGTGCCGCATGAGTTTCCGTTCCCTCGACTCCGCCGACGGGGCCGACTGGTTCCTCGCCGCAACTGCAGGAGCCGCATCCGACGCCTTCGCGACGGAGATCGCGGCCCGAGTGCCGGGCCAGGTGCACCTCGACCTCGTGGCCGCCGGCAGCATCCCCGATCCGTACGACGGCGCCAACGAGACGCAGCTCGCGTGGATCGGTCGCACCGACTGGCGGTACCGCACCGTGTTCGACTGGCACGACGACGGACACACCCGGCACGACCTCGTCGCACTCGGACTCGACACGGCGGCGACCATCCGGCTCAACGGGAAGCTCATCGCCAGCACGGCCAACCAGCACCGCACGTACCGATTCGACGTGCGCGACTCGCTCGTCGACGGCAAGAACGAGCTCGTCGTCGAGTTCCGTGCTCCGCTCGACTTCGCCGACGAGCAGGAGCAACTGCTCGGCGCCCGCCCCCACGTCAACCATCACCCGTTCAACGCCATGCGCAAGATGGCCTGCGACTTCGGCTGGGACTGGGGCATCGACCTGTCCTCTTCGGGCATCTGGAAGTCGATCGGCATCGACTCCTGGTCAGGGGTGCGCATCTCGGGCGTTCGGCCGCTCGTCGAGGTCTCGGCGCTCGTCGGCGATCTCGCGCGCGGCCGGCTCGACGCACGGGTCTCGCTCGAGTGGGCGGATGCCGCATCCGCCGCCGACACCGAGATCACCGTCCAGGTGGCGGGCGCCACCGCCACGGCGCTCGCATCGGCCGGCACGACCGAGCTCGGTGTCGTCGTCGACGCGGGCGAGGTCGACCTGTGGTGGCCACGCGGCTACGGCGCGCAACCCCGCTACGAGGTGACCGTGAGCGCCGGCGACGACGGGTGGTCGGCACTCGTGGGCTTCCGCTCGGTAGAGGTCGACACCTCGCCCGACGAGCTCGGCACTCCGTTCACCATCGTCGTGAACGGCCGAGTCGTCAACATCCGCGGCGCGAACTGGATCCCCGACGACACCTTCGTCACGCGCGTCGACCCCGAGCGCTACCTCTCGCGAGTGAGTGACGCGGTCGAGGCCAACATGAACCTCCTCCGGGTGTGGGGCGGCGGCCTGTACGAGCATGACGACTTCTACGACATCTGCGATGAGCTCGGGGTGCTCGTCTGGCAGGACTTCCTCTTCGCGTGCGCCGCCTACGCCGAGGAGGAGCCGATGCGCGGCGAGGTGGAGGCCGAGGCCCGCGAGCAGGTGGCCCGGCTGTCGCGGCATCCGTCCCTCGTGCTCTGGAACGGGTGCAACGAGAACATCTGGGGATACCTCGAGTGGGACTGGCGCCGTCGCCTCGAGGGGCGCACGTGGGGCGAGGGCTACTACTTCGATCTGCTGCCCTCGATCGTCGCAGAGCTCGACCCGACACGGCCCTACTCCCCCGGCAGCCCGTTCTCGTTCATGCGGTACGCCCACCCGAACGACGCACGGCACGGCACCATGCACCTCTGGGACGTCTGGAACGAGCGCGACTACACCGCGTATCGCGAGCACGAGCCGAGGTTCGCATCGGAGTTCGGCTTCCAGGGGCCGCCGGCCTGGACGACCCTCACGGGTGTCGTGCACGACGAGCCGCTCGATCCCTACGGCGAACAGATGCTCGTGCACCAGAAGGCCGACCAGGGCAACGTCAAGCTCGAGCGCGGGCTGGGCGCCCACCTGCCGAAGTGGCGTGACATCGACGAGTGGCATTTCGCGACGCAGCTGAACCAGGCTCGAGCGCTCGCGTTCGGCATCGAGCACTTCCGCTCGCTGTACCCGCGCAACACGGGCCAGATCGTCTGGCAGTTGAACGACTCGTGGCCGGTGATCTCGTGGGCCGCCGTGGACTTCTCGGGCATCCGCAAGCCCGCGTGGCACGCCTTGCGCCGCGTGTACGGCGACCGGCTGCTGACCGTGCAGCCGCACGATGGCCGGGCGGTCCTCGTCGCGCATAATGACCGCGACGAAGCGTGGCGCGGTGAGGTCGAGGTCACTCGCATGACGCTCGACGGCGACCGCCTGGCCGCCGAGACGCACGCGCTCGAGCTCGGGGCGCGTGAGTCGGCGCGGTTCCCGCTCGGTGCGGAGGTGCTGGCGACGACGGATGCCACGGGCGAGTTCGTGCTCGTGCGCGCGGGCGACGGCGTGGCCGACGCGCTGTGGTACTTCTCCGAGGATCCTGAGCTGAAGCTCCGTTCGCCCGCTGACGCGCTGGCCGTGGACTGGAGCACCGGCGACGACGTGGCGCGATTGACCGTGACCGCCTCGTCGCTCGTGAAGGACCTCGTGCTGCAGGCCGACCGCATCGCTCCCGGCGCGCGCGTCGACTCCGGCCTCGTCACCCTGGCCGCGGGCGACTCGCATACCTTCCTCGTCACCGGAACAGGGGGTGCCGAGCTCAGGGGACACGACCGCTTCCCGACGCTATGTTCGGTGAATGACCTCATTGCATAGCGCCGACGTCGAGGCATCCGTCGGCCTGTGTCTGCACCAGCCTCGCCGGCGCGTGCCCATGGAACCCTTCTGGCAGCGGTTCATCACGGGTGCTGAAGAGGCTCTCGCGGCCCGCGGGCACCGACTGCTCATGAAGGTCGTGGCGTCGCTCGACGACGAGGTGCGCGTGCACGCGCGCTGGCACGACGAGGCACGCGTGCGGGGTGTCATCGTCGCCGACCTGACGCCCACCGACCGGCGTCTGGACTCGCTCTCGGAACTGGGGCTGCCGGCCGTCGCGCTCGCGCGAGCCGAAGACGCGCCGGGGTTCTCGACGTTCACCGACGACAACGTCGAGATCGTCGATCGGGTGGTCGCCCATTTCGCCGAGCGCGGGCACCGGCACCTCGCTCGCGTGACGGGCCCCGCGATGTACGTGCACACGCAGTTGCGCGACGAGGCGTTCGCCCGCTCGTGCGAGGCACTCGGCATCCGGCACGAACGACACGAGGCCGACTTCACCGCCGACAGCGGTGCTGCCGCGACCCGCGAGCTCCTCATGCGCGCCGACGCCCCGTCGGGGATCCTGTTCGACAACGACGTCATGGCACTCGCCGGACTCGAGGTCTGCCGAGAGCTCGAGCACACGGTGCCCGAGCGCGTGGCGATCGTCGCATGGGACGATTCGGTGGCCTTGCAGCTCACGAGCCCCACCGTGACCGCGCTCGCCCATGATCTCACCCGCTACGGCCGCGGGGCTTCGGAACTCCTCCTCGACACCATCGCCGACGGGCGCGTGCGCAGCGGCCGAGCCGAACCGCCGAGGCTCGTCATTCGCGAATCGACATGAGCGGGCCGTGCGCCCGGCTCAGAGCTCGGCCGTGCGCACCGGGTTCGAGAGCGTGCCGAGGCCCGAGACCGTGATCTCGACGACGTCGCCCGAGACGATCGGACCGACGCCCGCCGGCGTGCCGGTGAGGATGACGTCGCCGGGAAGCAGCGTGAACACGGATGACGCGTAGGCGATGATCGCCGGGATCGAGTGCACCATGTCGGCCAGGCGCCCCTCCTGGCGGCGCTCGCCGTTCACGCTCGTCTCGATCGTGCCGTGCTCGAGATCGATCTCGGTGTCGATCACGGGGCCGAGCGGGCAGAACGTGTCGAAGCCCTTCGCGCGTGCCCACTGACCATCGCTGCGCTGGAGGTCTCGTGCGGTGACGTCGTTCGCGATCGTGTAGCCGAAGACGAATGCGTGGGCGTCTTCTTCGGCGACGTTCTTCGCGATGCGGCCGATGACGACCGCGAGCTCGCCCTCGTGATCGACCTGCTTGCTCTGCCGGGGCAGCGCGATCGTGTCGTCGGGGCCGATGACCGAGGTGTTCGGCTTCAGGAAGAGCAGCGGCTCGGAGGGGGCGTCGCCGCCCATCTCGGCCGCGTGGTCGCGGTAGTTCTTGCCGACCGCGACGATCTTCGAACGCGGGATCACGGGCGCGAGCAGCTTCGCGTCGGCGAGCCGCACGCGCTCGCCCGTGGTCTCGAACCCGGCGAACATCGGGTCGGCCTTCAGCACGACGAGCTCGTCCTCCTCTTCATCGACGACGCCGAATGCGATGGAATCGCCGTGACTGAATCGCGCGAGCTTCATGCGTTCAGCCTAGCGGCGAGGCATTCGCGATCAGTCGCTTGCCGAGGCTCGCGACTTCGTCGACCTGATAGCCGAGACGGCGATAGAACTCGATCACGCCTGCGTTCGTCGAACGCACCTGGAGGTTGAGCTTCGGGCACCCGAGCTCGGTGAGCAACCGCTCTGCCTCCTCCATGAGTCGGGCACCGAGTCGTTCGCCGCGCCGCGATTCGTCGACCGCGAGGTAGTTCACCCAGCCGCGATGGCCGTCGTACCCGACCATCGCCGTCGCGATGACGACGCCGCCCGACTCCCCCACGAGGAAGAGCTCGGGCTGCACGGCGAGCTTGCGCTCGATGTCGCGATACGGGTCGTTCCATGGCACGACGAGGCCCGCGGCGCACCACAGCTCGACGACGGCTTCGGTGTCGGCCCGATCGAACGCGCGGATGCGCATGCCGGTCGGCGAGACCGCCGCGGTCACGCGTCGAGGCGGGTCAACCACCCGTGGCGGTCTTCGACCCGTCCGTACTGGATGCCCGTGAGCTCTTCGCGCAGCGACAGCGCGAGCTCGCTCGACGCGGCCCCCGAGTGCACGATCTCGAAGTCGTCGGCGAGGAGTCGCCCGATCGGCACGACGACGGCGGCCGTGCCGCACGCGAAGGCGCCGACGATGTCGCCGGATGCCGCGCCCTCGCGCCACTCCGTCATGGTGACGCGGCGACGCTCGACGGCGTGCCCGCGATCGGCCGCGAGCTGCAGCACGGAGTCGCGCGTGATGCCCTCGAGGATCGAGTCGGACTCGGGGGTGACCAGGGTGCCGTCACGCTGCACGAACACGATGTTCATGCCGCCGAGTTCCTCGATGTACCCGTCGTTGTCGAGGAAGAGCACCTGCTGGCAGCCTTTCGCGGATGCCTCGGCCTGGGGCAGCAGGCTCGAGGCGTAGTTGCCGCCGGTCTTCGCCGCTCCCGTGCCGCCCTTGCCGGCGCGCGCGTAGTCGGTCGACAGCCAGATGCTCACGGGCTGCACGCCGCCCGGGAAGTATGCCGCGGCCGGGCTCGCGATGACGTAGTAGCCGACCTTCTTCGCGGGACGCACGCCGAGGAACGCCTCTTTCGCGAACATGAACGGCCGCAGGTAGAGGCTCGTCTCGAGCGCACTCGGCACCCACGCGGCGTCGACGCCGATCAGCTGCTTGAGCGACTCGAGGAAGATCTCGCTCGGCAGCTCGGGCAGCGCCATGCGGCGTGCCGAGCGCTGCATGCGCGCGGCGTTCTCGTACGGGCGGAAGGTCCAGACCGAGCCGTCGGCATGGCGGTAGGCCTTCATGCCCTCGAAGATCTCCTGCGCGTAGTGGAAGACGGCGGCCGCGGGGTCGAGCTGGATGGGGCCGTAGGGCTGCACCCGGGGGCGGTGCCAGCCGCCCTTCTCCGACCAGCACAGGTCGATCATGTGGTCGGTGAAGTGGTTGCCGAATCCGGGGTCGGCGAGGATCACGTCGCGTTCGGCCTCGCTGCGCGAGGACTCGTTGCGGATGACCTGCCAGATAAGACCTGATGCGGAGGGGGCCTGGAGCGGGAGATTGATGGTCATGGTGTCTTCCTTCGAGTACTCGGAATCTTCTACAGTGCGCCGAGGCGGGCGACGACGGCGTCGCCGACTTCGGAGGTCGAGCGTTTCGCGTCGCCGCGTTCGGCGATGTCGGCGGCGACCGCCCTCGTGACCCGCTGAGCCTGCTCCGTGAGGCCGAGGTGCTCGAGGAGCAGCGCGACGGAGAGGATCGCGGCTGTGGGGTCGGCGATGCCCTTCCCGGCGATGTCGGGTGCGGAACCGTGAACCGGCTCGAACATGCTGGGGAACCGGCCGTCGGGGTTGATGTTGCCCGAGGCTGCGAGGCCGATGCCGCCGCTGATTGCGCCGGCCAGATCGGTGAGAATGTCGCCGAAGAGGTTGTCCGTGACGATGACATCGAATCTAGCAGGATCCGTGACGAGGAAGATCGTCGCCGCATCGACGTGCAGGTAGTCGACGGCGACGTCGGGGAACTCGATTGCGACGGCATCGACGGTGCGCTTCCAGAGGGAGCCGGCGAAGACGAGCACGTTCGTCTTGTGCACGAGCGTGAGTCGCTTGCGAGGGCGAGCGGATGCCGCAGCGAACGCGTAGCGCACGACGCGCTCCACCCCGTAGCCGGTGTTCACCGACACCTCGTTCGCGACCTCGTGCGGCGTGCCGACGCGGATCGCCCCGCCGTTGCCGACATACGGCCCCTCAGTGCCCTCACGGACGACGAGGAAGTCGACGTCGCCCGGAGCGGCGAGCGGGCTCGTGACGCCCGGGTACAGCACCGTCGGACGCAGGTTGACGTAGTGGTCGAGCTCGAATCGGAGCTTGAGCAGGAGTCCACGCTCGATGTTCGCGCCGAGGAGTCGCGGATCGCCGGGGGCACCGCCGACGGCGCCGAGCAGGATCGCGTCGTGACCGGCGATCGCGGCGAGGTCGTCGTCGGTCATCACGTCGCCGGTCTCGAGGTAGCGGGAAGCGCCGAGCGAGAACTCCGTCTGCTCGAACGAGACCTCGCCACCGTCGGTGACGGCCGCGAGGGCCTTCAGCGCCTCGCCGACGACCTCGGGTCCGATCCCATCACCGGGAATGACCGCGAGCCTGACCGTGCCTACCATGAATTCTCCTTCGTGCGCCAGCCCTCCCAGCGTACTGTCCACGCGTGCGACCGATCGATACACTCGGCCTCAGGAAGAGGTATCCGCCTCATCGAAACGCGGCCTGCATGGCCGCCGGAGAGAAAGCAGGAACCACCCATGAGTCTCGGTCTCGGAATCGTGCTCTTCGTGATCGGCGCGATCCTCGCGTTCGCGCTCAACCTCACCGTCGACTGGATCGATCTCCAATTGGTCGGCTACATCCTGATGATCGCCGGAGTGATCGTGGTCATCCTCGGCATCATCCTGCTCGCCCGTCGTCGTCGTTCCGTGGCGACCTCCCACACGAGCGTCGACCCCGCTACGGGTGACCGCGCGACGCGCGCCGAACACTCGACTCCCGAGGACCCCACCGTTCTCTGAGCAGTCCTGAGTCGAACGGCCGTCCCGGCACTCCCTGAGAGCTGAGGGCGGCCGTTCGCTGCTGTCACCGGGGCGCTTCAGTCGGCGTCGGATGCACCTGGGTTCTTGAGCGCCACCGCGGCGACGATCGCGGCTGCGATCATGAGCGCCACGCCGATGAGCGAGGTCACCACGACGCCGCCGTCGAAGGCATGGGCCGCGGATGCCGCGAGCTCGGCGCCGACCGCGGCGGGGATCCCCTCGGCCACGGTCACGGCACCCGCGAGCGTCTCTCGCGCGGCATCCGCCTGCTCGCCGGTGAGCACCGCAGGCAGCTCGATCCCCGCCCGGAAGTGCGCGGCGAGGATGCTGCCGAGCAGGGCCGTGCCGAGCACCGCACCGAGTTCGTACGCCGTCTCGGACACGGCGGAGGCGGCACCCGCCTTCGTCGGCGGCGCGCTCGAGAGGATCAGCTCGTTCGAGACGGTCTCGGCGGAGCCGATGCCGACACCGAGCAGCATGAAGGCGATGACGATCGGCGCGATCGAGTGGGCGCTCGAATCGGCGCTCGTGAAGAGAGCGATCACGAGATATCCCGCCGCGGAGAGCACGAGTGCGATCGGCACCAGCACCCGCGGCCTGACCCGGCGAGCGATGGGCACGACGACCAGGCCCGCGATGATCATCGCGATGAGGCCCGGCAGGAGGGCGAGTCCGGCCGCGACCGGCGTGAGCCCCGCGATGAGTTGCAGGTGCTGCGACACGAAGTACAGGAACCCGACGAGCGCGATCACGCTGAAGAGGTTCACGAGCACCGCGCCGCCGAACGACCCCTGCCGGAAGAGCCGCACGTCGAGCATCGGCGAATCGCTGCGCAGCTGCCGCCGCACGAACCACGCCGCGCAGGCGAGGCCGATCACGATCGCCGGCACGCCGAAGCCGCCGATTCCCTCGGTCGCGAGCGACTTGATGCCGTAGACGACCGGCCCCATCGCCGCGAGCGAGAGCACGGTGCTGACGACGTCGATGCGGCCGGGAGCGGGGTCGCGGCTCTCGGGGATCAGCAGGGGCACGAGCACCAGCAGGGGCACGAGCACCGGCACGGCGAGGAGGAACACCGAGCCCCACGCGAAGTGCTCGAGCAGGATGCCGCCGACGAGTGGCCCGAGCGCGCTGCCCGCCGCGAATCCCGACGCCCAGATCGCGATCGCGAGCCGCCGCTGTTCGCGATCGGTGAAGACCGCCCGCAGCAGCGAGAGCGTCGACGGCATGAGCATCGCGCCGAAGAAGCCGAGCGCGGCACGGGCCGCGATGAGCGCCTCAGCGGTCGGTGCGAACGCGGCGACGATCGACACGAGCGCGAACCCCGTCGAGCCGATGAGGAGCAGTCGGCGCCGTCCGAAGCGATCGCCGGTGCTGCCCATCGCGACGAGGAGGCCGGCGAGCACGAGCGGATACGCGTCGATGATCCAGAGCTGCTGTGCAGCAGTCGGGGCGAGATCGCGCGCGATGGCGGGCAGCGCGAAGCTCAGCACGGTGTTGTCGACCGACACGAGCAGTACGGGCAGCATGAGCACGGCGAGCGCGGCCCACGCGCGCCGCGGTGCTCGCGGTGCCACGGTCGTGGGCGTGGGGGCCGTCGCGGCGGCGGGCCTCGTCGGCGTCTCGACTGTGCCGGTGTCAGTGCTTGTCGTGTTGATCATTCCGAATCCATTACTATACCGTCCAGCCGGTATAGTATCAGAACCATGGAACGATATCGCTCGCTACGATCGAGCACATGAGCCGACCCCCTGCCGCCCGTGACGCCGTGCTCGATGCGTTCGAGCGCATCCTGATCGATGGCGGCGAGCGAGCCGCGACCCTCGACGCCACGGCCCGCGCAGCCGGCGTGTCGAAGGGCGGGCTGCTCTACCACTTCTCGTCGCGCGAAGCGCTTGTCGACGCGGTGCTCGCGCGCTTCCGCGAGCTCGTCGATACCGACATCGAGCAGCTCGAGCGCGCCCCTGAGGGCGCCGTCGCCCATTACGTGCGCAGTGCCGTCGCCGTCGGCCATCCGCTCGACCGCGCCGGCGTCGCGGCGGCGCGACTCGCCCAAGCGGGCAGCGCACCCGCCGTCCGCGTGATCAGGGCGGTGCGCCAGCGCTGGCTCGGCGCCGTGCGCCGCCACGTCTCCGACCCCACGGTCGCCCTCGCGATCACCCTCATCGGCGACGGGCTCTACTACGACTCCGCGTTGCACGGCGACGACGCCGAGACCGGCGTCGACGCGCCCCGCGCGGCGGAGATGGACTCGCTCATCGCGCTGCTCGAGCGGCTCGCCGCCGAGCCGCCCCGGGCGCCTACTCCGTGATGTCGATCTCGACGAGCACGTCGGCCTCGATGGCCTCGCGCACTCGCTCGAGCACCTCGGTGGGCACCGGCGAGTCGACGGTGAGCACGCTGAGCGCCTCGCCGCCCGCCTCACGCCGCGCGATCTGCATGCCGGCGATGTTGATGCCGGCGTCGCCGAACTCGCGGCCGTAGATCGCCACGATGCCGGGACGATCGGTGTACTCCATGATGATGTGCGTCGACGCGATCGGCACCTCGATCTCGTACCCGTTCACGCCCACGAGCTTCTCGATCTGCTTCGTGCCGGTGAGGGTGCCCGACACCGAGAGCTGACGGCCGTCGGCGAGCGCGCCCGCGATCGTGATGACGTTGCGGTACTCGGGCGACTCCGCCTCGGTGATCAGGCGAACCGAGACGCCGCGTTGCTCAGCGAGCAACGGTGCATTCACATACGAAACCGTCTCACTCACGATCTTCGTGAAAATGCCCTTGAGGGCCGCGAGCTTGAAGACGCTGACGTCGTAGTCGACGAGCTCACCGCGCACCTCGACGTCGACGCTCGTGAGCGCGGCATCCGCAAGTCCGGCGAAGAGCTGGCCGAGCTTCTCGACGAGCGGGATGCCGGGACGCACGTAGGGATCGATGACGCCGCCGGCGACGTTCACCGCATCGGGCACCAGCTCGCCGGCGAGCGCCAGGCGCACCGACTTCGCGACCGACACGCCCGCCTTCTCCTGCGCCTCGTCGGTCGAGGCGCCGAGGTGCGGCGTGACGATGACGTTCGGCAGCGACAGCAGCGGCGACTCGCGCGGCGGCTCCGAGACGAAGACGTCGAGGCCGGCGCCGGCGATGCGGCGAGCGACGAGCGCCTCGTAGAGCGCGTCTTCATCGATGAGCCCGCCACGGGCGACGTTCACGAGGAACGCCGTGGGCTTCATCCGCTCGAACTGCTCAGTGCTGATCATGCCCGTGGTCTCGGGCGTCTTCGGCATGTGGATCGTGATGAAGTCGCTGCGCTCGAGGAGCTCGTCGAGGCTCACGGTCTGCACCCCGAGCTGCTGGGCTCGCGCGGCCGTGATGTAGGGGTCGTAGGCGATGACCTCTGTGCCGAACGCCTGGAGGCGGGCGGCGATGAGGGCGCCGATGCGACCGAGGCCGATGATGCCGATGGTCTTCTCGTAGAGCTCGACGCCCGTGTAGTGCGAGCGCTTCCACTCGCCCTGGGCGAGCGCCGCGTGCGCCGCCGGAATGTGGCGGGCGAGGCTCAGGATGTGTCCGACAGTGAGCTCGGCGGCGGAGATGATGTTCGACGTCGGCGCGTTCACGACCATGACGCCGGCCGTCGTGGCCGCCTTGATGTCGACGTTGTCGAGCCCGACGCCCGCACGCGCGATGACCTTGAGCCTCGGTGCGGCGGCGATCGCCTCGGCGTCGACCTTCGTCGCGGAACGCACGAGGATCGCATTCGCGTCGGAGAGCGCCGCGAGCAGCGCTGGACGATCGGTGCCGTCGACGTTGCGAACGTCGAAGTCGGGCCCGAGCGCATCGACGGTGGCGGGTGAGAGTTCTTCTGCGATCAGCACGACCGGCTTTGACACGACGAATCGATTCCTTTGGCCAGAGGGGGATGACGAGCGTCGCAATCGCTGACGCAATCACGTGAAACTCTAGCCGAGCCCGCCGGAGGGCTCCGACTTCGTGACGGCGGGAGACACCGCCGGCCGCGGCGATGAGGCGGCACGAGGGTCAGGCGAGCGGCACCCAGCGGGTGAATGCGGCGATGATGTCCATGCTGAGCGCGGCCGACACACCGAGTCCGACCGCGTAGAACGCGATCTGCACGATCGGGCCGCGACGCCGACCGAACGCGAACGCGGCCGCGAACAGGGCGAGCGGAAGCACGATGGCGAGCACGAGCAGGAACCAGCCGAAGCCGTTGATGCCGGCCTCGAGGTGAGCGGCGAGCGTCGACATGCCGATGAGGTTGCCGAGCGCCTCCCACACGTCGTAGGCGTAGAAGAGGCCGAAGAGCACGGCGAGCGTGACGGCGAGCCAGAGCGGCGTGCCGGACACCCGCGACCGGGTCGTCGACGCGTCGTCGACGCCGGTGGGCTCGCGACGCACCGGCTCCTCCCCTGCTCCGGCGCTCATGCGGTGACCCCGGTTCCGAGCAGGAACGGCAGCGGCACGAGCACGATCGCTCCGGCGACGAGCCAGAGGATCCTCACCCGGGAGCGCCCCTGCGACAGCCAGAGCGTGATCCCGAACCACAGGGGAACCGCGAGCACCGCCAGCCAGCCGCCGAGCCCGAACATGAACTGTGCCACGGGATCGACCGAGCCGGTCGAGAGCCGCGTGGCCACGATGATCCAGCCGACGGCGTACAGCAGGTACACGCCGCCGAGCACCCCGAGCACGACGAGTTCGACCGATCCGGTCGGCGAAGCGGCATCCGCTCGGTCTGTCGATGACGTCGTCGAGGAGCCGGATGCCGCTGCGCTGGCGTCGCCGTCAAATGAGGGTGCGTTCGGTTCAGTGGGAGCCGCGGGACTGCCGATCGTCTTCCAGCCCGGAGCGAGCGTCGGATCGTCGTCGCCCTCCCACCGAAGGGCGTCGTCGTCGGAGTCGCGGGTCATGTCCTCAGCCTAGCGATCACGACGACGACGCACTGGGCGGCGATTCCGTGAGGGCTCAATGGCCAGTCATCTGGAGTCGTCGCTCGCTCAGGTCGCGGTAGGCGTCCCCGACGACCGGGCCGCCGATGCCGGCGCGACGCTCAGCCAGGTCGCGATAGGTGTCGCCGGCCATCGGTCCGCCGACGCCGGCGCGGCGCTCCGCCTGATCGAGGTAGAGCCCGGTTCGTGCTTGCGCGCCGTCACGGGACATAGCCGCCCGGCGCTCTGCGAGGTCGAGGTATGCAGCTCGCTGCTCCACGATCTGGGCGTCGGACAGCCGATCGGAATCGGGCTCGGTGATCTGCCGTTGCCCTGCACAGGAGGAGAGGGCAAGGCCGGCAGAAGCCGCAAGAAGCGCGGCGGCGATGATGCGTTGGATCTTCTGTGACGTGTTCATGACCACAGGTTCGCGGCCGTCGGTATGCCCCCGGGTTTGGTTCGGTATGGAACGGGTATGGCCGCCTCCCGCCTGTCGTTGACAACCGCCATGGCCGCGCCCACACTGCAGGTGTGGAGATCCGAGTGCTCGGTGACCTCACGATCGACGGCGGGCGACTCAGTCCGAAAGAGCGTTCCCTGCTCGCCGCCCTCGTCCTCCGGGCTGGCAACGTCGTCACACCGCCTGAGTTGGCCGATGCGGTGTGGGGCGACGAGCTCCCGAGCACTTGGCCGAAACAGGTGCAGGCCTTTGTCGTCCAGATCCGCCGAGCACTGGGCTCGACGTCCATCGCCACGACACGTGGCGGCTACCGACTCCGGATCGATCCCGACTCGATCGATGCCGTCCGCTATGAGCGGCTCATCGAGATCGCCGGCGTCCACCGTGCAAACGGGGACCCAGTGCGTGCCATCGATGTGCTTGAGCGAGCAGCCTCACTCTGGAGCGGAGCGCCGTACTCGGACCTCGGCGAGTGGCCGGCCGCGATCGCAGAGGCGGAACGCCTCGAGGAGATCAGGAAGTCCGCAGAGGAGGACCTGCAGGCGGCAAGGCTCGAGGGTGGCGAGCACCGGGCCGTCGTCCCCGACGCGGAGCGCCTGGTCAAGGCCGATCCTCTTCGCGAACGGCGGTGGGCGATCCTCGTGACGGCGCTCTATCGGAGCGGCCGTCAGGCCGACGCCCTTGCCACACTGCGGAGCGCGCGGGAGCGGCTGGCTGACGAGCTTGGCATAGAACCCGGAGCAGAACTCGTTGCGCTCGAATCGGCGATCCTGCATCAGGATGCCTCGCTCGACGCGCCATTGAGACCCGAGCTCACGAGTGCTGACTGCCCCTACCGCGGCCTGCAGCCGTTCGGCACTGACGATGCCGAAGAGTTCTTCGGGCGGGATGCCGACGTCCAAGCTGCGCTGGCCCGGCTCTCGGGTTTGCCCTTCCTCGCCATCTCCGGGGCATCCGGGGCCGGGAAATCCTCGCTGGTGCTGGCCGGTATCGTCCCCGCACTCCGGGCTCGCGGTGATCTCGTGGTCGTCCTCGGCTCGGGGGCGACGCCGATCGCTCGACTCCGAGACGCATTGTCTGGTCGAGGCAACGCCGACGTCGTCGTCATCGACCAGTTCGAAGAGCTGTTCCACTCCGGCCTCCCTGACGCGCACGTGGCCGAGTTCTCTGCTCTGATCGCGGATGCCGTCGCAGTGGGACAGCGAGTGATCGTCGCCGTACGCGCTGACTTCCTCAGCTCATGCGCAGCGGAGCCGAGCATCGGGCCGCTGTTCGCGGCGGGTGTCCACCTCGTCGGTCCGCTCGGTCCCGACGGGCTTCGCAGTGCCATCGAGGAGCCGGCCCGCCTCGCCGGGCTCCGTCTTGAGCCGGGGCTCGTCGAGCTGATCCTGCGAGATGCCGCCGGCGCGCCGGGCGTGCTCCCCCACGTCTCGCACGCCCTCGTGGAGACCTGGCTGCGCCGTGAGGGTGCCACGCTCACGGTCGCCGGGTACGAGGATTCCGGCGGCATCTCGGGCGCGATCGCCAAATCGGCCGACCAGCTCTACTTGTCGCTCGATCCCGACGCACGAGCGACCTGCCGAGCCACGTTCCTGCGACTCGTCGAGATCAGCGCTGACGGGGCGCCGATGCGCCGGCGTATCCCGATCACCCCGATGCGGCAGGATGCAGCGCACGACCGAGTGCTCACGAGTCTGGCACGGGCCCGCTTGGTGAGCGCCGATGAGGACTCGCTCATCGTCGCGCACGAGTCGCTCGCGACGGCGTGGCCACGCCTTCGCGGATGGCTCGAGGACGACACCGAGGGTGTTCGCGCGATGAGCGCGCTCGCGAGCGCAGTGAGCACCTGGGAGGCGGATGGTCGACCCGACGAGGACTTGTACCGTGGAGCCCGCCTCAACGCCGTCCTCGCATGGCGCGATGCCGCAGACCCCGAACTCACCGAATCGGAAGTCGACTTCCTCGAGGCATCCGCGGAGCAGGAGCGTGCCGCCATCGACGAGATCGAGCACCGTGCCAAGCACGACCGGAGGCAGAACCGACGACTGCGCGTGCTGCTGGCCGCGGCCGTGACGCTGTTCGCCGTCGCCGTCACCGCAGGTGGGTTCGTCGCGGCCGGCTCGACCGAGACCGCTCACCAGCGGGAGACGGCCCAGATCGAGGCCCTCACGAGCACGGCACTGTCGCTTCGCGGAACGGACCGGGACGTCGCGGCCCTGCTCGCGGCGGAAGCCCACCGACGGTGGCCAGACGACCCTCGCACGCGCTCTGCGCTCATGGGCGCCATGACGAGTTCCCACGGCCTTCTCGCGACGACGCATCTCGAGGGCGTTGACGGCATGTCGGGCACCCTCATCCCGGGAACTCGGCGCGCGGTCGCCGTGACCGCGGACGGGTCCGCGGTGTACGACATCGATTCCGGTGCGCTCGTGCACCCCGTCGACCTGCCGAAGGAGAGTCCCGACACCGACAGCCGGTACGGTCCAGCGGTCAGTGGAAATGGAGCGCGGGTCGCGAATGCGGATCGGATCCTCGACGACACCGATACGCAGGTGGGGATTCGGCTCTCCGTTGCCGACCTCGCGACCGGGGCCCTGATCCGCCCAACGATTGAGCTCGACTTCCCGCTCAGTTCCATCACGATGAACCACGGAGGCGACCTGATCGCCGCGATCGACCAGATCGGCACGCTGCGGCTCATCGATGCGGACACCGGGCTAATCCGGCAGGTCACCGGCACCTCCGTCCACGATGCGCAAGACGCCACGGACCGCGCCGGTGCTGTGCGCTTCATCCCCAACGGACGACTCGTCTACGGCACCGTCGAGGGGCCGCTGCAGGTGGTGGACCCGGACGCGGCTGCCGTGGTCGCCACGGTGCCCATGCCCGCGGAGTCGACGAACGTCTCCATGACGGTCGTCTCGGACACGCGCGTCATCACGGCGGGCGACCAATGGATCTCGTCCATCGACATCGCCGCGGGCCGGGTCGACTGGTCGCAGCAGTTGCTGACCACGACCGACGATCCGTGCCCCTGGGTGACGGCATCCGTCGAACTCCGGACCGTGTACTGCGGCGACCTGTTCGGTCACATCGACGAGCGGAGCCTCGACACCGGCGCGCCGACCGAGCGCTCATTCGACCCGCAACTCGGGTTCGTCGGCACCATGTCCGTCGTGGAAGACCGGCAGGAGCTCGTGGTCGTCGGCCGTGGCACGGCGATCACGCGCTGGAAGCTCGACGGGTCCGGTGCCGTCACACGGGTCCTCGCGCCCGGTTGGGTGATCCGAGATAGGTACTCGCCGGCCGGTTCGAGCCTTGTCGTCGCCCGCCGAGCGGATGGCGTGGAGTGGTGGGGGGACTACCGCGAGTTCGCGGTGCTCGACACACGCACGGAGGAGCTGCTTCTGCGCGTTCCCACCCCCTCATTCGGGGTCATGTGGGCGGGCGAGTCAACCCTGGTCGGCGACTTCGGCGGCGTCGGACCGCGCCGAACCGGCTACCTCGACATCCGCACCGGAGAGAGCTATTCGGGTGATCCACTCCCCGAGCACGTGGAGAGCGTCTGGATGAATGCCCGAGGGGACCGGATGCACGTCGGCCGGCCCGGCGGCGAGATCTGGACGATCGACCCGACGACCGGGCGCCGCACCGAACCCACCATGCAGACCGACGGCGGCTATCCGGTCCTCATCTCGACGAGTCCCGATGGCAGCCGCGTGCTCGTGACAAGCTGGAACAAGGAGTACACGCCCGATTCGATCCTCTTCGACGGGGCGACCGGCGAACGGATCCGCAAAGGGCTCGTAGGCATCGGCAGGACGGCTCTGACGGCGCGGGACGAGATCGCCACCATCTTTCGGCTCCAATCCGTCGTCCGCTACGACGCCGACACGTTCGAGCAGATCGGGGCCCTTCCAGGCGCCTCCGGGGGCCTCGACACCCTGAACGTCAGCGCCGACGGCCGCATCCTGAGCACGTATTCCCTGGACAACACGGTGACCCTCTACGACCTCGTGGGCGGCGTGCAGCTCGGCGACCCCATCCCTGTATTTGGCGAGTGGAACTACGAGATGGGGGGCGTGTACTCAGGAGTGCTTCGCGCCGATGGAACAGAACTCGCCGTCAACGTGCCGGCGGGCATCGCGGTGTGGGATCTCCGGCCGTCATCGCAGGCGGATGCCGCCTGCAGGATGGCCGGTCGCGATCTCACGCGCGACGAGTGGATCGCCTATCTCTCCGACCTCGGTCCCTACCGATCGACGTGTGGCTTCGGCGGCGAGTGAGCCGACGACCCCTAGCCCTCGGCGAGACACCGGCCATCGACCCGCGGCCGCGCGACGCCGAACTCGAAGTCCACCTTCGCGCCCTCGACGGCCCCCAGCTCACCACTGCTGAAGTTCGGCTCCCCGTGCATCGTCTCAGGACCGCCCAGACCGAGTTCCGCCCACGCCAGCGCGATGCGGTCGACGGCGGCGATGTTGAGTTCCGTGACCTCGCGGTCGTGTTCGTCACTCGTCGTGTCGGTGATGACCCCCATCGCGAGCTCGGCGTCGATGCGAAGACGGATGCCGCCATCGCAGGCTTCCTCGATCACCGGCACGGCCGGCGAGTCGCGCCAGAATGCCTCGGGCCCCGCGGCCTCAACGGCTGCGGCCGCGAGTGCGGCGAACTGCCGGCGGCTCTCCGCGACGCCCGGCACCCGTTCGTCGGCGCGGGGTTCCTGACCGGGGAATCCGGTGCCGGGGTCAGCGGGCGCGTCGTCTTCGTCGGGCAAGTCGGCGTCGCCGCGAGACTCCGCCGCCGGGGCGACGGGCTCGTGGAGTGCCGCGCTGACGACGAACGCGAGTCCGCAGAGCGCGACGAGAACGACGCCCGCGCACGCCGCGATGACCAGTGCTCGCGACCGAAACGGGCCCAGCGCCGCGAGGAGCGCCGCGAAGAGCAGCACACCGGTTGCGACGAGTCCGAGGAGCTGCAGCGATTCGAGCCACTGCGGCGCGAGCCGCAGCGCGGTGTCGCCCTGCCAGCAGAACCCCTGCACCGGGAACGATTGGGACCGGAACGCACCTCCACCGAGCGGCGCACACGCGTCATCGGGGTCGTACCACCCCCAAGCCCGAGCGGCCGAGGTGGCGGCGTGCAGTGTTGTGGCGGCGAACCCGCCGGCGACGGCGGCGAGCATGGCGGCGACCCAGGCATTCGGCTCCGGCAGCGGCCGGCGGGCGCGGCGCCGTGCCCACGCGTGGGCGGCGATGCCGATCGCGACCGAGACCCCGAGCCACGCGAAGAACGCCGGCGCCGTGACGAACGCCGCGTCACGACCCTCAGGTCGCCAGGATTGGGCGATCACCCAGACCCACCCAGCTCCGGGGACGGCGGCGAGGGCGGCGCCGACGCCCACGGCAGTCTCTCGGGCCGCTCGGCTCCAATCGAGGGCGCGGGCCACGAGGAGACCGAACGCGCCGCCCGCTCCACCGAACACGGCGGCGAGGACGAACGCGGCCATGAACGGCGGCGTCAGGAAGAGTAGCGGTGGGAACACGGCGCTGCCGGCGAGCAGCAGCCCGGCGACGATCGAGCCCACCGCCACGGCGCACGAGAACAGTCGCGCGGCTTCGACGAGTGCGCCGCCGGGCTCACCGTCGGGCTGAGCCTTCACCAGCTTCCCGCGGTCGTCTTCCTCCACGTCGGTTCCTGCGGCAGCGTCACTCACGCGCGCACCGAGGCCTGCGCCGCAGCGACGGCAGCGCGCACGAGCTCCGCGTCGGTGGCGTCGAAGCCGATCTCGCCGCCGCCCGGCCCGCTCGGTCCGCCTCGTTCGTCGTGGCGACGAGCTGACAGGTGCACCGCGTCGACGCCGATTGCCGCAAGCGCCCCGATGTCGTCGACGCCGACGCCCCCGCCGGCCATCACCTCGACGCTGCCGCGAACCTCCGACGCCATTCGCGCGAGCGTCGGCAGGCCGGCACGGCAGTCCGCTGCACCCCCGGAGGTGAGCACGCGACGCACGCCCGTGCCCGCGAGCGCGGCGACGGCGGCGAGCGGGTCCGTGGCGGCGTCGACCGCCCGGTGCACCGTGACGTCGAGCCCGGCTGCGGCATCGAGGAACGCGACGATCGTGGCGAGGTCGAGCGCACCGGCATCCGTCAGCGCGCCGACGACCACGCCGTCGGCACCGAGCGACCGGGCTGAGCGGATGTCGCGCACGATCGCCTCGACCTCATCGCGGTCGTACACGAATCCCCCACCACGCGGGCGCACGAGCACGTGAACGAACGACGCTGCGGATGCCGCGCGCGCAAGCTCCACGGCGGCCTCGACGAGCCCCGCCGACGGCGTCAGCCCACCGAGCCCGAGCGCCTGGCAGAGCTCGACGCGAGCGGCGCCGCCGCCGAGCGCGATGCGGACGCCCGCGGCATCCTGGACGGCGATCTCGACGGGAAGGAATCCTGGCACCCTTGCCACGCTACCGGCTCGAGTGCGAGTGGCCCGTTCCCGGAGGAAACGCCCCAGCGGGGCCGGCCTGAGCCGACCCCGCTGTGGGGAGTGACGTGTGGGGAGTGCTCAGCGAGCGGCGTCGGCGCGTTCGATGAGCTCGTCGACATACCGGTCGGCGCTCTCCCGCAGGAGGGTGCGATTGAGGCCGGGGTCGGCAGCGGGCGATGCGGTTGCGCAGCCTGCGAGTCCGACCATGGCCGCGACGAGTACGAGACCGGCCGCGAGGACCTTGCGGGTGTTCTGTGTGTGTTCCATGTCTCCACGCTGACGAGGACCGGTATGAATGCGGGTGGCCGCCGGTATGAGCGCGGTATGAACGCCGGCGCTCCGCCATTGACACCGCCCCACGCGACTCCCACACTGCAGGTGTGAGCATCAATGTGCTCGGGGCGCTGTCGACGGATGCCGGGGCGCTCAGCCCGCAGGAACGGGCGGTGGTCGCCGCACTCGCGGTGAATCCCGGACATGAGATGAGCCCCGGGAACCTCGCGGAGGCCTGCTGGGGCGAGTCGGTTCCCCGCACGTGGCCGAAGCAGGTGCAAGCACTCGTGTCCCGCGTCCGCCGCCGGCTCGGACCGCAGAGCATCATGACGACCACGCAGGGCTACGCACTCAGCGTCGCGCCCGAGACGATCGACTCCGTGCGCTTCGAGCGACTCGTCGATCGAGCCCGCGAACAGCAGGGTCAGGGTGACCCGGAACGAGCGATCACGAGATACGAGCAGGCGCTTGCACTCTGGCGTGGTCCTCCCTTCTCCGACGTCGCCGCGTGGCCGCCCGCGTCCATCGGGGCCGCACGTCTTGACGAGATCCGGCGGGCGGCGGAAGAGGACCTGCTCGAGGCGCACCTCGCCTGCGGCGAGCACCACAGCGTGATCGCGGAGGCCGAGAGGCTCGTGCGTGCCGAGCCCCTCTCGGAGCGACGCTGGGCGATCCTCGCACTCGCGCTCTACCGCAGCGGTCGCCAGGCGGATGCGCTCGCGGCCCTCCGGCGCATGCGGGACGAACTCGACTCGCGACTCGGAGTCGACCCTGGCCCTGAGAGCACGTCGCTCGAGACCCAGATCCTGCGCCAGGACCCGCGGCTCGATGCACCGCCGCCCCTGCGAGAGGCGCGGGCTGCAAACCCGTACAAGGGGCTGCGTCCCTTCACGCCCGATGACGCAGCCGACTACTTCGGCCGCGAACCCGAGATCGCGATCGTGCTCGACCGCCTCGACGAGGCGCACCTCGTCGCCGTCGTCGGCCCGTCGGGGAGCGGCAAGTCCTCGCTCGTCCTCGCGGGGGTCGTTCCCCGGCTCAGGGACCGCGGCCGCTCCCCCGTGCTCATCACGCCGGGCACCGGCCGGCGTACGGGCGACATCGTCATCATCGACCAGTTCGAGGAGCTCTTCCAGCTCGGATGGCCGCCCGGCGACATCGCCGCCTACTGCGAGTCCGTCGCAGATGTCGTCGCCGCCGGTCACGATGTCATCCTCACGTTGCGCTCAGACGCCCTCGATCGCTGCGTTGCCGATCCCCGGCTCGGTCCGCTCATCCGCGAAGGACTCGTCGTCCTCGGCCCGCCGAGTGCGGAAGCCCTGCGTTCGGCAATCGTCGAGCCGGCGCGGTTCTCCGGTCTGCGGGTGGAGCACGGGCTGACCGAGCTCATCCTCCGCGACGCCGTCAACGAACCCGGAGTGCTGCCCCTCCTCTCCCACGCCCTCGCTGAGACCTGGCAACGACGTGAGGGGGCGGTACTCACGGTGGAGGCGTACGAGTCGGTCGGGGGCATCCGCGGGGCGATCGCACGGTCGGCCGAAGAGCTGTACGCCGCGCTCGCTCCTGCCGAGCGGACCCAGTGCCAGGCCCTCCTGCGGCGACTCGTGTCGCTCACGCCGGATGGACGCGCCGTGCCGCGCCGGGTGGCCGTCGGCCCGCTTCGATCGGAGCCGCACCGGTCGGCGATCATCGCACGACTCGCGAGCGCGCGGCTGGTGAGCGTGACCGACGAGACGATCACCGTCGCCCATGAATCCCTCGCGACGGCCTGGCCACGCCTGCACTCCTGGCTCGAAGAGGATGCAGAGGGCGCACGCACCCTCGCGCACCTGACCGCCGCTGCCGAATCGTGGGAAGAGGCCGGCCGACCGGCCGACGAGCTCTACCGCGGCGCTCGCCTCCGCACCGCCCTCGAGTGGCGCGACTCGTCGTCGCCCGACCTCACGGCGACCGAATCCGCCTTCCTCGACACGTCTGCGGAGCGCGAGTCCGCAGACGAGCACCGCACCGCCGAACGCGCCCGGCGCGAACGGCGCCAGCGCCGGCTCCGGCGCATCCTGCTCCACGGTCGTGCTCGTCGTTGCGTCGGTCGCCGCGACCGTCCTCGCCGTGCGCGGCGCCGACGACGCGGCACGGCAACGCGAGTCAGCGGACATCGAGAGGTTGGTCGGGACCTCGCTGTCGCTGCGGTCATCGCAGCGCACGGTCGCAGCGCTCCTCGCCGTCGAGGCGCACACCCGCTGGCCCGAGGACCCGCGGACTCGCACCGCCCTCATGGGCACGTTCACGGCGTCCCCCGGGTTGCTCGGGACAGCCACCATCGCCGACACAGGGCGGATCGCCGCCCACACGGTCCCAGGAACGGGCGAAGCCGTCGTCATGCGCGACGACGGAACTGCGGGGATCTACGAGATCGCGACGGCGCGACCGCTCCATGAACTCGAGATCGCACCGAGTCTGTCCAAGCTCCCATGGCGGCCGCTCGTCGCGGTCAGCGCGGATGGGGGTACTGCAGTATTCGTGCGAGCATCGTACGTCTCGGAACTCATCGCCGTGGATCTCGCATCAGGGGATGCGATCGGTCCGACCTTGACGCTGAGCGTTGACGCTGCTGACGTGGCTGTTGATTCCGCGGGATCATTCGCCGTCGTCGCCGGCATCGACGGTCGCATTCGCGCCGTCGACCTGAGCTCGATGCGCGCCTCCGTGGTCGAGTATCCTGTGGCGACCCGTGTGGCTGGCGCGGAGACCAGCGCGGCTTCTGTCGCGTTCCTCGACGACGACCGACTCGTCATCGGATCCATCGATGCCGTTGGCATCGTGGACGTTGCGGCGAGAGATCGCGGCCCTCGGTTCGCGCTTCCGCCCGGGTTCGCGAACCGTGCGATCGCCCCGGTCGGCTCTGTGGTCGTCACGGCCGGCGACAGGGGCATCCTCGCCATGGACGGAGCGTCAGGAGCGGTGCTGTGGAGGCAGGAGATCGACCAGTGGTCATCGGCATGCACGTCGCTGTCGGTCTCCATGACACGTGGCGCCGCATGGTGCGGCAGCCAAGCGGGTGAGGTCGTCCAATACGATCTCGCGACCGGATCGACGACCGCACGGTTCCCGCAACGTGCGAGCGGCGTCTTCCCGAGTGCCGACGGGACCGAGGTCGTGATGACGGGGACGGAAGAACCTGTGCTCTCGCGGTGGGCCCTCGACGGCCGAGGTGCGATCACCCGGGTGATCGCACGCGGATCAACCGGGATAGGCGGATACGACCCGGATGGTTCGGCGCTGCTTGTCGTGGATGACTCCGCCCGTGTGCATGTCTGGGACCCGCGCACCGACGCCAGCCGTGTCGTGCTTCCAGGCGACACCTTCGGCCACGTCTGGGCAGGCATCGATGCGCTGCTCGTGAACGTGGATGGTCGCGCCAAGCCGACATTGCTTGACGCGACGACGGGCGAGCTCCTTCCGAGCGACGGAGTCCCCGAGTTCTCATTCACCGAGTTGACGTGGACCTCCGGCCGTCGAGTCCAAGTCGTCGAGCAAGGGGCTGGTCTTGTGGTCGTCGAACCAACCACCGGCGAGCGCGTGTCCGGGCCGTTCAATCTCGACTCGATGCCGAACTCGGTCAGTTCGCTTCCAGATGACTCCGGCCTGCTCGTCACGACGGCGCACGACGGCGTCTTCACCACCCGGATGTTGGACGCGGAGAGCGGTGAACCCGTCTCGCCTGACCTGGTCGGTCCCGAGATCACCACGCTCGTGGGGGATGCCGTCGTCGTGGGAGCCGAGGGGAGTCGCCTGCTGACCTACGCGATCGACGACTTCGCCGTGATGGGCTCGCTGCCCAGCACCTCCGCCGGCACGAGAACGCTGCAGGCGAGCGCGGATGGCCGTACGCTGCTGGCGACCGGGATCGACGGTTCGGCCTCGTTGTTCGATCTCGAGAGCGGACTCCGTCTCGGTGACGCGATCCCGTCGGCCGGCGAGGTCGGGTTCGCGGCGTCGCTGCGACCCGACGGCCGTGAGCTCGCCGTCGTCCTCGCCGACGGCATGCAACTCTGGGATCTCGATTCCGGGGCCCAGGCCGAAGCGGCGTGCCGGGTCGCAGGACGCGATCTCACGCGCGAGGAGTGGGACGAGCACCTCGGCGCGATCGCACCCTATCGCTCGACGTGCGGGTTCGGGCTGGCCGGCGACTGATCGCTCGCCGACCGCGACACCCACTCCCCCATCGAGCCGCGGGGAACTCTACCGCCCGGACGACCGCCCAAGGGTGCAGAATCAACTCATGACCGACCGCAACGAGCGAGTTCGTCTTGCCATCTACTCCGCCCTCGCCGCCACCGGGCGCCTTCCGTCCGCGACGGCGTTGGCCGAGGAGACGGCCCTCTCCGACTCCGAGCTCGATGAGGCGATGGAGGATCTCGCCGCAGCCAGGCATCTCGTGTTCGGCGACGAACACGAGATCGTCCTCGCCCACCCGTTCGCCACCCGCAACTTCGCATTCTCGGTGATGGGCGATCGAACGCTCTGGTGGGGCGGATGCGCTTGGGACGCCTTCGCCATCCCGAACCTCGTATCCGACGAGCCGGCGGCGCTCGTCGCGACGACGTGCCCCGCGTGCGGCACGGCCCACTCGTGGACGGTGACCACCGACGGGCCTCCGATGGGGACGCAAGTCGCCCATTTCCTCACACCGATGGCGCACGTCTGGGATGACGTCGTGCACGCCTGCGAGAACCAGCGCATCTTCTGCGACGAGTCCTGCGTCGACCGGTGGCTCACGGACACGGGCAACGAACGAGGTGCCGTGTTCGACCTCGCCACGCTCTGGAGACTGGCGTCGAACTGGTATACCGGTCGCCTCGGAACCCCGTATCGACGCCGGGAGCCCAAGGAGGCAGCGGAGTACTTCGCGAGCGTCGGCCTCATCGGGCCGTTCTGGGGCAACGCGCCCTGAAGCACGAACGGCGGGGCCGGCCGAAGCCGACCCCGCCGCGCGGAGTCAAGCGGGTAGCGGATGCCGCGGCCGCCGCCTTGACGGCCGCCTCGACGAGCCCGGCCGACGGGGTGAGCCCGCCGAGCCCGAGCGCCTGGCAGAGCTCGACGCGGCCAGCTCCGGCTTCGAGGGCGATGCGCACTCCCGCGGTGTTACACGGCGATCTCGACGGGAAGAGGCGGAGCGACCATCCTCGACAGGCTTCCCGCCCGCTCGCGCGTTTCGCCGCGCATTGACGCGACCCTGCTGTGGGCGCAACATATTTGCATGGACGTCGATGCATGGGGGATGCGTTCGCACGGTGACTCCTCTGTCGCGGCGCCCCGACGTTGCAGCGGCAGAGTGCGTGCAGCGCTCGCGGGTGCGCTGATCCTCGTGACCGCGCTCGCCGGATGCAGCGCTGATTCTCGCTCGCCGGGTGGCAGGAGCTCCTCGGCGAGCCCGACTGAGGCGAACGGCATGGGCGACAACGACGGCGGCGGGGCCGTGCACGAAGTCACGTTCGACGAGCTCCTCGAGGATCCGGCGACATTCGTCGGGCAGCCCGTGCGCGTGACCGGCAGCGTGTACTTCGTCGCCGAGTGCCCGCCGCCCGGAAGCGCAAACACCGACTGCGTGCTGTTCGGCTACCTCGCCGGTCCCGCCCGACGCACACTCATCGCCGCCGACGTGGGCCAGACGATCGCCCTCGCCGAGGGCGGCAGGAGGCTCAGCTGTCTGGAGGGCAGCCTGCCCACACCGACCTGCGGTGATTGGGCGAGCGAGTCGACGTATACGATCGACGGTATCGTGCAACAGCAGGTGCTCGGCGGCCGGGAGACCTCGCTCGTGCAGCTCGACGTGTCAGAGAAGAGCGCGCCGCAACCCTGGTGACCTCCGAATTGGGGGGTAGCCCATCGTCCATTCGGGTCTGGACACATGCGGGACACGGGGCCAATATCTGCGGTGTCGAGCGCGTTCGAAGTGGGATGGGGGAACGTCCCCGAGCGCGCCGAGGGGGTTGGTCATGACCGAACGATTTGTCGCGCGCGCGGCACGGGGATCGCACTCGCGGAAGGCGGCCGCGGTCATCGCGGCATTCGCGTTCGTCGGGGTGACGTTGTTCGCCTTTCCGGTTGAAGCAGCGACGATCGACGCCGATTACGTGGCACAGGGACCGTCGCCGATCACGGGCGGCCAGGTCGAGTCGGTCACTCCGAACAATGAAGTGGCCGGCGCGGTGCAGACCGTCGTCGCCCACCCGAGCGATCCGAACATCGCGTGGGTCGGCACGGTCAACGGCGGCGTCTGGCGCACCTTCAACGCCACCGCAGCCTCACCCACCTGGACACCGCTCACGGATCAGCAGGCGAGCCTGTCGATCGGTGCGCTCGAACTCGACCCGACGGTCGCGACCAACACCGTCCTCCTCGCGGGCATCGGCCGGGTGAGCTCGTTCGGCCGCATCTCCGGACCGCTCAACGGCCTGCTGCGCACAGCCGATGCCGGAACGACCTGGACCCCGCTCGGCGCGGCCCAGCTCGCGGGCGAGAGCATCTCCGGGGTCGCACCCCGTGGCGCGACGATCGTCGTCGCCTCGAACGGCAACACCAACGCCAACGGCGCGGGGCAGGGCGGCATCTACCGGAGCACCGACGGCGGCGCGAACTTCACGCGTCTTTCGGGCAACGGCACGAGCGGACTCCCCAACGTCGGCGTCTTCGACCTCGTCGGCGACCGCTCGAACAACGCTGTGCTCTACGCAGGCACCCAGCAGGGCATCTTCCGCAGTACCGACACCGGACTCAACTGGCAGAACGTCACGAATCAGGTCACCGGCATCGGCAACGCGACCACGAACAACCTCGAGTTCGCGGTCCACAACAGCGCCGGCAACAATGTCGTCTACGCCGGCGTCATCAACAACGGCCAGCTGAACGGCCTCTGGCGGTCGGTCGACCAGGGTGCCAACTGGGTGCAACTCGACACGCCGGTCACGAACGAGGGCGGCACGATCGTCGGCCTCCAGCCGCGTGAGAAGCCGGGGAGCCAAGGTGCCGTGCACTTCTCAATGCTCGCCGATCCCACCGACCCGACCCTCGTGTACGTCGGCGGCGACCGCCAGCCGAACAACAACGGCTTCCCGAACTCCGTCGGGGCGAACACGTTCAGCGGGCGATTGTTCCGGTGCGACTCGGCCCTCGCCGCGAACACGCAGTGCACGTCCCTGACCCACAACGGCACGGCGAACAACAGCTCACCGCACGCCGACTCTCGGGAGATGGTCTTCGACGCCAACGGCGACATCCTCGAGGGCGACGACGGCGGTGTCTACCGCCAGACCGATCCCTCGACGACGAACGGCGCCTGGCAGTCGATCAACGGCAACCTCCAGATCGGCGAACACCATTCCTGCGGCTACGACAGCGTCGGCGAGATCATCCTCTGCGGTGACCAGGACACCGGCGCTCCCGAGCAGTCTGCATCCGGCAGCGCGAGCTGGACAACATTGAGTGCCGGCGACGGCGGCTTCGTCGCCGTCAACGACGCGGGCGCCTCCTCGATCCGCTTCAGCAGCTCGAACAGCTTCGGCGCCGGTTCCTTCCTCCGGCGCACCTGCACGGCCGCGAACGTCTGCGTGAACTCCGCGCCGGGCTTCAACGTCGTCGGTCAGGGCCAGACGATCCAGAACTTCGAGGTCGACGGCGCCGGCAATTCGACGCTGCCCCTGTACACGCCGCTCGCCATCAACACGATCGACCCGACGCGCTTCATCGTCACGTCGAACCGTGTCTACGAGTCGACCGATTCGCTCGACAACCTCAACATCATCGTCAACACCCTCGGCGCGAACACGGGGACCACGAGGGCGATCGCGTACGGCGGTCGTGCCGGCGGTGCCAACAACCCGGGCGTGCTGTGGTTCGGCGACTCTGGCGGCCGGCTGTTCCTGCGCAGCGGCGGCGCCGGCGCGCCGGCCCAGCTGCCCGGCTGGACGAACGGTGCGGCGAGCGACATCATCCTGAACCCCGAGAACTGGGCCGACGCGTTCGTCTCGTCGGGCACGCAGGTGTTCCACACCGTCGACGCCGGCGGGACCTTCACGAACGTGACCGGCAACCTCGGCGCACTGGCTCCGGCCGCGAACGTGCGCTCGCTCGAGATTGTGCCGGTGCCCGGAACGGATGTCCTGGCGCTCCTGGCCGGCACCGACTCCGGCGTCTTCGTGAGCCAGACGCAGAACCTCGGCGTCTGGGCCGAACTCGGCTCCTCGCTCCCCAACACGATCGCGTTCGACCTCCACGTCGACGCGGCCGACGATGTGCTGCTCGTCGGCACCATGGGTCGCGGGACCTGGCTCGTGGAGGACATCGAGGATGTCATCCCGATCGCGGACGTGCGCGTCGCGAAGACCGACTCCCCCGACCCGGTCATCGCCGGCGAGGAACTGTTCTACACGGTGACCGTGACGAATGACGGTCCGGATGCCTCGGCAGGGGTGGTCGTCGTCGACGACCTGCCCGACGAGGTGACGTACCTGTCCGACGACGGCGGCTGCACCTACGACGCGCTCGACCATCAGCTCACCTGTGCGGTCGGCGACATCCCTGCGGGCGAGAGCCGCTCCTTCGTCATCAAGACGCGGGTCCTCGCCGACACGGTCGTCGATGAGGACGACGGGACGCTCCTCATCGAGAACCGCGTGTCGGTCTCGGGAGCGAGCGTCGACGGCAACCTCGCGAACAACACGTTCGTGCAGCGCACGTTCGTGCAGGAGCGCAGCGACCTGAAGGTGACGAAGGTGTGCACGCCCGACGACGAGCTGCCGGCAGGCGAAACCGGCACCTGCACGATCTTCGTGGACAACCTCGGCCCGTCGTCGGCTCGCGACATCGTCGTGACGGACGCCAACCTCAGCGACGGAGCGTTCACGTTCGGTGCCATCACGCCGAGCCAAGGAACCTGCGGCGCGCCCGTCGGCGGCGTGATCACGTGCCAGCTCGGCGACCTCGCAGCTGCGTCGCCCACCGCAACTGGTCGGGCCACCATCGCCGTCGAGGTCTCGGCGAACGAGGACGTCGACATCAACGACGTCGTCACGGTGACCTCGCCTACACCCGACCCGGACCAGTCGAACAACCAGGCCGAGGGGTCGCTCAGCGTGATGGCGGTGGCCGACCTGTCGGTCGACAAGTCCGGTCCCGCGACCGCGACGGCCGGAACGGACATCACGTACACCCTGTCGATCGTGAACGACGGCCCCTCGACGGCGCAGGGCCTCGTCGCAACCGACGTCGTCTCGACCGGGGTGCAGATCCTCTCCGTGAGCGGCTCCGACGGCGCCACGTGCAACGCGGGGGTGCCGGGCGACGCGCAACTGCCCAGCCTCTGCTCCTTCGGCAACCTCGCTCCCGGGGATGCGCGGACGATGACGGTGCAGGTGCACGTGCTGCCCGCCTTTGTCGGCGCACTCCACGACGACGCGCGGGTCACGAGCTCGACGTTCGACAACGATCTCTCCGACAACCTCGACACGATCGTCACCGAAGTGACGGGCTCGGCCGACCTGTCGATCACGAAGTCGGACTCGCCCGACCCGGTGCTCGCGGGTGACGAGCTCACCTACACGATCAACGTGACGAACAGCGGCCCGTCGACGGCGAACGACGTCGAGATCACGGATGAGCTTCCCAACGGCACCACCTTCGTTGAAGGGGTCGACGGCAACGGCGCCACCGTGTGTGCACTCGTGCAGCCGGGCACAGTGATCTGCGACCTCGGTTCGATGGCGCCGGCGGCATCAGTGATTGTCTACCTCACCGTCACGGTCGACCCATCGTTGCCGCCGGACGCGGTGCTCGAGAACACCGCGACGGTGACCTCATCGACCCCTGATCCCGACCTCTCCGACAACGCCGTCACCGAATCGACGAACGTCGACACCGCGGCCGACATCTGGATCGACAAGACCGCAGTGCAGCGCTCGGGCAACCCGGCACCCATGATCGTCTACACCTTGACCGTGCACAACGACACAGGATGCGAGTCGGATGCCCAGTCGACCCCGACGCCGACCTGCGGCACCGGCGGTCCGTCGGATGCCCAGGACATCGTGGTGACCGACGTGCTGCCACTCACCGGGAAGAAGATCGTCGTCCAGTTCATCTCGCCGCAGTGCACCTACGACAAGCCCACGCATGTCGTGACCTGCACGGCCGATGAGCTGCCGGCGGGCGCGACGGTGCAATTCGTCATCGAAGCTCAGGCGAGCGGCAGCGTGGGGACGATCCTGAACACGTCGTCGGTCACGAGCTCGACCTTCGATCCCGAAGCCGGCAATAACACCGACAGCGCCTCCCTCATCATGAAGGGCGGCACCGGCAAGGGCAGCAAGGGGTAAGGCCGGCGAACCAAGCGAACGGCCCGCTCCGGATGCTCCGGGGCGGGCCGTTCAGTTCAGATGGAGTGCGCTTAGCGAGCGACCTCGCCGTCGACGTAGTCGTCGTCGTTCGAGGCGTTCCAGGCGAAGAGCTTGCGCAGCTCGCGGCCAGTGGCCTCGATGGGGTGCGCCTCGCCCTTGGCGCGGAGCTCGAGGAACTCCTTCGCGCCGTTGTCCTGGTCGGCGATGAACCGCTCGGCGAACGCGCCCGACTGGATGTCGCCGAGCACCGCCTGCATGTTCTCCTTGACGCGCGGGTCGATGACGCGCGGGCCCGAGACGTAGTCGCCGTACTCGGCCGTGTCGGAGACCGACCAGCGCTGCTTGGCGATGCCGCCCTCCCACATGAGGTCGACGATGAGCTTCAGCTCGTGGAGCACCTCGAAGTACGCGACCTGCGGCTGGTATCCCGCCTCGGTGAGGGTCTCGAAGCCGTACTGCACGAGCTGCGAGACGCCGCCGCAGAGCACGGCCTGCTCGCCGAAGAGGTCGGTCTCGGTCTCTTCGGTGAAGGTCGTCTTGATGCCGCCGGCGCGAAGGCCGCCGATCGCCTTGGCGTACGAGAGCACGAGCGGCCAGGCGTTGCCCGAGGCATCCTTCTCGACGGCGACGATCACGGGGACGCCGCGGCCGGCCTCGTACTCGCGACGCACGGTGTGGCCAGGGCCCTTCGGGGCGACCATGACGACGTCGACGCCCTCGGGGGCCTCGATGTAGCCGAAGCGGATGTTGAAGCCGTGGCCGAAGACGAGGGTCTTGCCCTCGGCGAGGTTGTCCTTGATGGACTCGGCGTAGATGTGGCGCTGGTACTGGTCGGGAGCGAGGATGACGATGACGTCGGCCTCTGCCGCGGCATCCGCGACGCTCTTCACCTCGAAGCCCGCCTCTTCGGCCTTGGGCTTGGACTTCGAGCCCTCCTTGAGGCCGATGACGACCTCGACGCCAGAGTCGCGGAGGTTCTGCGCGTGCGCGTGGCCCTGCGAGCCGTAGCCGATGACGGCGACCTTCTTGCCCTGGATGAGCGAGAGGTCGGCGTCCTTGTCGTAGTAGATCTCAGCCATGTGCTGTTCTTTCTCCTTGATGTGGGTCTGATTCAATTCTTGAAGACGCGCTCGGTGATGGACTTGCCACCGCGACCGATCGCGAGGAGTCCTGACTGCGCGATCTCCTTGATGCCGTAGGGCTCGAGCACCTTGAGGAACGCGGTGGTCTTGCCGGAGTCCCCCGTGACCTCGATCACGAGCGCATCACTCGAGACATCGACGACGCGGGCACGGAAGAGGTTCACCGCCTCGAGCACTTGCGAGCGGGTCGCGTTGTCGACGCGCACCTTGATGAGCAGGTGCTCTCGATGCACGGACTGCGCAGGGTCGAGCTCGACGATCTTGATGACGTTGATGAGCTTGTTGAGCTGCTTCGTCACCTGCTCGAGCGGCAGGTCTTCCACGTCGACGACGACCGTGATGCGAGACAGCCCGTCGATCTCGGAGTGGCCGACCGCGAGGCTCTCGATGTTGAAGCCGCGGCGGGCGAAGAGCCCCGCGACGCGGGTGAGCAGACCCGGCTTGTCTTCCACGAGGAGTGAGAGAACGTGCGTCGACATGTCTAGTCCTCCTCGGAGAATGCGGGCGAGTGGTCTCTGGCGTACTGGATGTAGCTGTTCGAGACGCCCTGCGGCACCATCGGCCACACCATCGCGTCGGCGCTCACCACGAAGTCGATCACGACGGGGCGGTCGTTCGTCTCGAGCGCGAGCTTGATCGCCGCGTCGATCTCTTCTTCCTTCGTCACCCGGATGCCGAGCGCGCCGTATGCCTCGGCGAGTGCGACGAAATCGGGGATGCGCACGCTGTCGTGGCCCGTGTTCAGGTCGGTGTTCGAGTAGCGGCCGTCATAGAAGAGCGTCTGCCACTGGCGCACCATGCCGAGCGAGGAGTTGTTGATGATGGCGACCTTGATCGGGATGTCGTTCAGGGTGCACGTGGCGAGCTCCTGGTTCGTCATCTGGAAGCATCCGTCGCCGTCGATGGCCCAGACCACGCGATCGGGCTCGGCGACCTTCGCGCCCATCGCAGCCGGCACCGCGTAGCCCATGGTGCCCGCACCGCCCGAGTTCAGCCAGGAGTTCGGGCGCTCGTACTTGATGAACTGCGCGGCCCACATCTGGTGCTGGCCGACGCCGGCGGCGTAGATGCCCTCGGGGCCGGTGAGCTCGCCGATGCGCTGGATCACGAGTTGCGGAGCCAAGAGGCCGTCGGAGGGAGTCGAGAAGCCGAGCGGGAACTCCGAACTCAACCCGTCGAGCATGGCCCACCATTCGGCGACGTCGGGCGTCGTGGTGCGGGTCGCCTCGCGGTAGGCCGCGAGCAGGTCGACGATCACGTCTTTCGCGTCGCCCACGATCGGCACGTCGGCGGTGCGGATCTTCGAGATCTCGGCCGGATCGACGTCGACGTGCACGACCTTGGCGTTCGGCGCGAAGAGCGCCGCCTTGCCGGTGACGCGATCGTCGAACCGCGCGCCGAGCGCGATGAGGAGGTCGGCCTCCTGCAGCGCGATGACGGCGGGCACCGTGCCGTGCATGCCGGGCATGCCGAGGTGCTGCGGGTGCGAATCGGGGAACGCGCCGCGCGCCATGAGTGTGGTCACGACGGGCGCGTTGGTCGCCTCGGCGAGCTCGATGAGCTCGGCCGACGCACGGGAACGGATGACGCCTCCGCCGACGTAGAGCACGGGGCGCTTCGCCTCGGCGAACAGCTGTGCCGCGGCAGCGACCTGCTTGCCGTGCGCCTTCATGATCGGGCGGTAGCCGGGCAGGTCGATCTTCGGCGGCCAGTGGAACTCGAACGTGGCCTGCTGGGCGTCTTTCGTGATGTCGACGAGCACGGGTCCGGGGCGGCCGGTCGTGGCGATGTGGTACGCCGCGGCGATCGTCGAGGGGATCTCGGCGGGGTCCTTCACGAGGAAGGAGTGCTTCGTGATGGGCATCGTGATGCCCACGATGTCGGCCTCCTGGAACGCGTCGGTGCCCATCAGGTTCGAGAACACCTGGCCCGTGATGGCGAGGATCGGCACGCTGTCCATGTGCGCGTCGGCGATCGCCGTGACGAGGTTCGTGGCGCCGGGGCCCGAGGTCGCGATCGCAACGCCGAGCTTCCCGGATGACGCGGCGTAGCCCTCGGCCGCGTGGCCGGCGCCCTGCTCGTGCCGCACGAGGATGTGACGGAGCTTCTTGCTGTCGAGCAGCGGGTCGTAGACGGGGAGGATCGCGCCGCCCGGCAGCCCGAAGACGTCGGTGATGCCGAGCATCTCGAGTGAGCGCACGACGCCTTCGGCGCCGGTGATCTTCTCGGGCGCACCGGTGGGCGCACCGGTCGGCGGTGCGGTGGGCGACGGCACGGGGATGGATTCCGTGGTCATTCGGTTCCTGTTCTGTGCAACGAGGTGTGCGGGAAGCGCAGCACTAGCCCGTGGATGCGCCTTCGGCGGCGGAACGCACGAGCTTCGAGTACTTCGCGAGGACGCCACGGGTATAGCGCGGAGGAAGCGGAGCCCAGCCTTCACGGCGGGCAGCCAGCTCGGCGTCGTCGACCAGTAGGTCGATCGTGCGAGCTGCGATATCGACCCGTATCAGATCACCATCGCGCACGAATGCAATCGGACCAGCGTCGACTGCTTCGGGTGCCAGATGGCCGATGCAGAGGCCGGTTGTGCCGCCTGAGAATCGACCGTCCGTCAAGAGTAGTACATCTTTTCCGAGTCCGGCGCCCTTGATGGCGGCGGTGATGGCGAGCATCTCGCGCATGCCGGGCCCACCCTTGGGGCCTTCGTAGCGGATCACCACGACATCGCCGTGCGTGATCTTGCCCTCGGTGAGCGCGTCCATCGCCGCGCGTTCCCGCTCGAACACCCGCGCCGGCCCCTCGAAGGTCGCCGCGTCGAAGCCGGCCGTCTTCACGACCGCGCCCTCGGGTGCCAGCGACCCGTGCAGGATCGTGAGGCCGCCGGTCTCGTGGATCGGGTTGTCGAGCGTGCGCAGCACCTCGCCGTCGAGCGGCGGGATGTTCATCTCGGCGAGATTCTCGGCGAGCGTTTTGCCAGTGACGGTGAGCGCATCGCCGTGCATGAGTCCGGCGTCGAGCAGTGCCTTCATGAGCACGGGCAGGCCGCCGCGGCGATCGACGTCGTTCATGACGTACTTGCCGAACGGCTTCAGGTCGCCGATGTGCGGCACCTTCGAGCCGATGCGGTTGAAGTCGTCGAGCGAGAGGTCGACCTCGGCCTCGTGGGCGATCGCGAGCAGGTGCAGCACGATGTTCGTGGAGCCGCCGAGGGCCATGCCCACCGCGATCGCGTTCTCGAAGGCCTGCTTGGTGAGGATCTGCCGCGCGGTGATGCCGTGCTTGAGGAGGTTGACGACGGCCTCGCCGGAGCGGTGCGCGTAGTAGTCGCGGCGACGATCGGCGGATGCCGGTGACGCGGAGCCCGGCAGCGACAGCCCGAGGGCCTCGGCGACCGAGGCCATGGTGTTGGCGGTGTACATGCCGCCGCAGGCGCCCTCGCCGGGCGCGAAGGCGCACTCGATGCGGTGTGCGTCTTCGGCGCTCATCGTGCCGGCCTTCACCGCGCCGACCGCCTCGAACGAGTCGATGATCGTGATGTCCTTCTCGGTGCCGTCGGAGAGCCGCACCCATCCGGGTGCGATCGACCCCGCGTAGAGGAACACCGAGGCGAGATCGAGTCGGGCCGCTGCCATGAGCATGCCGGGGATCGACTTGTCGCAGCCCGCGAGGAGCACCGAGCCGTCGAGGCGCTCGGCCTGCATGACGACCTCGACCGAGTCGGCGATGACCTCGCGCGAGACGAGCGAGAAGTGCATGCCCTCATGCCCCATCGAGATGCCGTCGGAGACCGAGACGGTGCCGAACTGCAGCGGGTATCCGCCGCCGCCGTGCACGCCCTCTTTCGCGGCCTGCGCGAGGCGGCCGAGCGACAGGTTGCAGGGCGTGATCTCGTTCCACGAGCTCGCGATGCCGATCTGCGGCTTGTCCCAGTCGGCATCGCCCATGCCGACGGCGCGGAGCATGCCCCGGCTCGTCATGGCCTCGATGCCGTCGGTGACGGTACGACTACGCGGTTTGGGATCGAACTCGGGCATGCCTTCGAGTCTATGTCCAGCGCGACGGTCGCCCGCGCGCCATGTCACGGGCATCGGCGAGGCGCTCGAGCAGTTCGGCGACGTCTTCCGTGCTCTTCACGCGGTGCGTGGCGAGCGACTTGCCCTGGCCGACCTTGACGCCGACATCCTCGTACTCCAGAGCCGCGAACGCGTCTTCGTCGGTGACGTCGTCGCCGACGTAGAACACCGCGCTCGAGCCGGCGTGCTGCCGGAGCCGGGTGAGGGCTTCGCCCTTGTCGCCGGGGCGCACCGAGAACTCGAGCACCCCTTTGCCGCCGCGCACGCTGAGCTCGGGCACCTCGGCCTCGACACGCTCGCGCGCCGTGCGCTGCAGCGTCGCGCCGATGTTCGCGGGCACGCGTCGGGTGTGCAGCGCGAGACCGGCCGGTTTCCACTCGACCCAGGCCCCTTCGGCACCGGATGCCACTTCTTCGAGGATGTGCGTGAGGCGCTCGAGTCCGGCGAGCTCGGCATCGCGCAGGTCGATCGTGACGCCGCCGCTGTCGAGTTGCAACTCGACACCGTGCGATCCGCTGAGGAGCGTTCCCTGCGGCGGGTCCGCGACTTCGCGCAGGCTCTGCAGCGCTCGCCCCGACACGATCGCAACCCTCGTGTCGTCGGCGGCGGCGAGACGTTCGATCGCCGCGCGGGCGCGTTTGGTGGCCCGCGCGTCTTCGGGCCGGTCGACGAGCGGAGCGAGAGTGCCGTCGAAGTCGAGGGCGACGAGCAGGCGCTCGGTGCCGGCGATGCGGTTGAGCGCGGCCGTGAGTCCCTCGGGTACGCCGGGCGCGATGATGCCGCTCCCGGTGAGCGTCTTCAGGAACGTGGCCGACCAGTTGGCGACGTCGTTCTCCCGCACTCGCTTGCGCAGGGCTCGCATGCGGCGGGCCCGCTCGCGCTGCGGCATCTCGATCGCCTCGACGATCGCGTCCTTCAGGCCCTCGATGTCGTGCGGATTGACGAGCACGGCTTGCCTGAGCTCGTCGGATGCCCCGGTGAACTCGCTGAGCAGCAGCACCCCGCGCTCGTCGAACCGGCACGCGACGTACTCCTTGGCGACGAGGTTCATGCCGTCGCGCAACGCGGTGACGAGCATGACGTCGGCCGCGAGGTAGAGGGCCACCATCTCTTCCCGGGGGTACCCGTGATGGAGATAGGCGATCGCCTGGTGTCCGAGCGTGGAATGGTCGCCGTTCAGCCGGCCCACCATGAGCTCGATCTCGTCGCGAAGCAGGCGATAGGTCTCGACGCGTTCACGGGAGGGGCTCGCGACCTGCACGAGTGTGACGTCTTCGACCGAGAGCCGCTCGTCGCGGAGCAGCTCGCCGAACGCCTTCAGCCGATGCCGGATGCCCTTCGTGTAGTCGAGCCGGTCGACGCCGAGGATGATCGTCTTGGGATCGCCGAGGCTCGCCCGGATCTCCTTCGCCCGCGCCTGCACCTCGGGGCGGCGCGCGATCTCCTCGAAACCGGCCGCGTCGATCGAGATCGGGAAGTGGCGGGCCACGACGTGCCGAACGTGGTCGTTGCCGTCGGGCACGTCGATGACGGTGCCGCGCGTGGCGTATCCGAACAGCCGGCGCACGGCCCTCATGAAGTTGCCGGCGTCGGCCGACCGCTGGAAGCCGATGACGTCGGCGCCGAGCAGTCCGTCGACGACCTGGCGCCGCCACGGGAGCTGGGAGTAGATGCCGTAGGCCGGGAACGGGATGTGGTTGAAGAACCCGATCACGAGGTCGGGGCGGCTCTCGCGAAGCATCCGCGGCACGAGCTGGAGCTGGTAGTCCTGCACCCACACGACGGCGCCGTGGGAGGCGGCGCGCGCGGCGGCCTCGGCGAAGCGTCGATTGACGCGAACGTACGAGTCCCACCACTCGCGGTGGAACGACGGCGGCGCGATGACGTCGTGGTAGAGCGGCCAGAGCGTGTCGTTCGAGAAGCCCTCGTAGTACTCCTCGAGCTCGTCGGCCGAGAGTGGCACGGGGATGATCGAGATGCCGTCGTGCTCGAACGGGTCGAACTCCATGTCGGCGACGCCCGCCCAGCCCACCCAGGCGCCCTCGGTCGTGCGCATGATGGGCTCGAGTGCGGTGACGAGGCCACCTGGCGAGCCCTTCCACGTAGTGGACCCGTCTGGGGCGCGCTCATAGTCGACGGGAAGGCGATTCGACACGACGATCATGTCGTACGCCGCGTCGATATAGAGGTCGTCGCTCGGTGTCGGTTCGGGGGCGTGCTGCATCTGGCGGATGTCCCTTCGCTTGCCTCAGGCTAACAGTGCACCGTTCACGGGCGGGAACGGCCGCGATGTACCTCCCACCGCGCGGACGACGCGGCTAGAATGCCGCCCTGATGATCCGCATCGGCATGAGCACGACGTGCGTCTACCCGCTCGAGCCCGAGCACGCCTTCCGGCTCGCGAAGCTCGCGGGCTTCGACGGCATCGAGATCATGGTGACGCAAGAGGAGTCGACGCAGCAGGCCGAGCATCTCCTCGAGCTCTCGCGACGGTACGCCCTGCCGATCCTGTCGGTGCACGCTCCGGTGCTGCTCCTCACGCACTTCGTTTGGGGGCGCGACCCGCGCGTGAAGCTCGAGCGCACCACTGAGCTCGCCGCGGCGGTCGGCGCGGAGTCGGTCGTCGTGCACCCTCCTTTCCGCTGGCAGGCGACCTACGCGCTCGACTTCCTGCGGATCGTGCGCGAGATCTCTGCCGAGCACAGAGTCGTCATCGCCGTCGAGAACATGTTCCCTTGGCGCGCCGCGGGCAAGAACCTCAAGGCGTACGCCCCCGGATGGGATCCGCGCATCATGGACTGCGACGCGGTGACCCTCGACTTCTCGCATGCCGCCCTCTCGGGCGTCGACAGCCTCGAGTTCGTGAACGACCTCGGCGCGCGGCTTCGGCACGTGCACCTCTGCGACGGATCCGGCGCGATCGGCGAGGGCCAGATCTTCGACGAGCACCTGCTGCCCGGACACGGCCGCGAGCCCGTCGCCGAGGTGCTCGAGACGCTCGAGGCGCGCGGCTGGAGCGGCTCGATCGTTGCCGAGGTGAACACCCGCAAGGCCAAGAGCGAGCGTGAACGGCTCGAGCTGCTGCGCGAGACGCTCGAGTTCGCCCGCACCCACACGCACCAGTCGAAGCGGCGCCGGGCGCTCACCCGATCCCGGCGCGCGCTCGAGGCGCTCCTGCCGGGTTCGCGCCACTGAGCTCGTCAGCCGAGGGCGGCTGAGGCGAAGCCGATCGAGCGGATGCCGCGACGCCTCGCCACGACCATCGCCGTGGCGATGAGGCCGGCGAGTCCGAACAGCGCGACCATTCCCGCGGCAGTGCCCACGGCTCCCCCGCCGGCACCCGCGACGATCGCCTGCATGCCCCGCACAGCCCAGGTGAGCGGCAGGAACGGGCTGATGGCCTGGAATGGCCCGCTCAGCACCTCCACCGGATAGAGGCCACCGGATGCCGCGAGCTGCAATGCGACGACCACGAGCGAGACGAGCATGCCCGCACGTCCGAGCGCGATGCTCAGGAACGCGTGGATCGCGGTGAAGGCGAGCGCGAGGAGCGCCGCGAAGGCGAATGTTTGCGGAAGCACGGCCCATGAGACGCCGAGCGCGGTATGCAGCAACGCGACGACCGCGACCGCTTGCGCGAGGCCGACGAGGCCGGCGCGAGCGAGCGTGCGGGAGACGAGCCCGCCGGTCGAGGCGGTGCTGCGGAGCGCGTCGCGACTGAACGGGCGGAAGACGAGGAACATCGCCATCGCCCCGATCCACAGCCCGATCGGCACGAACAGCATGCCGATGACCTCGCCGGTCGAGTCGATCTCGTGGTCGCGCGCGGCGTCGACGACGACCGGCTCCGACACGACGTCGGCCGTCGTCGCGGCGTCGATGTCGGTGAGCGCTGAGGCGCTCTCGGCCCCGCTCGTGAGGCCGGAGGCGAGGCTGCCGGCGCCGTCGGCGAGCTGCGTGGCGCCGCTCGCGGCATCCGCAGTGCCCGTGGAGAGCTCGCCGAGCCCGCTCGCAAGCGAATCGACACCGTTCGCGAGCCCGTCGGCGCCCGAACGCAGCTGCTCCGACCCGCCGGCGAGCTGCGCGGCGCCGGTGCCGATCTCGTCGATGCCGCCCTGCAGCTGGTCGACGCCTTCACCGGTCTTCGTCACGAGGAGGTCGCCGCCTGCCGCGAGCTGGTCGAGGCCTGCCGCGTACTCGACGACGCTCTGCGCGGCCGTGCCGGAGGGATCCGCGGCGAGGAGCGGCGCGAGGCCCGCGGCGAGCGCGTCGAAGCCGTCGGCGGCGGCGTGCACGCTCGTCACGTACTCCGCGGTGCCGGATGTGAGGCCGTCGAGCCCTCCTGCCTGCTGCTGCAATTGCCCGAGTCCGCCGGCGAGCGAGTCGACGCCCGAGGTGTACTCCCCCACGCCGTCGGCGTAGGCGTACGCCCCGCTCGCGGCATCCGCTGCGCCCGACGCGGCCGAGGCGACGCCGGTCGAGAGCTCGCCGAGTCCGCCGGCGAGCGAGCCCACGCCGCTCGAGAGCTCGGTCGCGCCGGTCGCGGCGTCGCCGAGCGAGCCGCCGAGCGAGGCGAGGTTCGAGTAGAAGCCCTCGAGATACCGGGCGGTGAGCTCACGGCCGAAGGCGGCGGTCATGGCGTCGCCGACGGATTGCGCCACCGACCCCGCGAGGTAGCCGTGCGCGTCGTCGGTGCGGATGTCGAGCTGGGCCCGGGTCGGCGCGTCACCCGCGAGCGAGGTCACGGCGTCGGAGAAATCGGCGGGAACGGTGAGCACGGCGTAGGCATCGCCGCTCGCGAGCAGCTCTGCGGCCTCCTCGTCGTTCGAGATCGACCAGTCGAACCCGGTGCTCGCGGGGCCCGTGAGCTCCGTCACGAGCTGGCGGCCCGCGAGCACGGGCTGTTCGGTGCCGTCGGCGCCGGTCATCGTGACCATCTCGTCGTTGTTCACGACGACCGCCGGGATCGTGTCGAGCCGGTCGCCCGAACCGCCGAGCGCTCCCGAGAAGAGGCCGGCGACCGCGAGCGGCACGACGATGACGGCCGCGAGGAGTGCGCCGTAGCGCACGCGGCGTTGCGCCGGCGTGGTGCCGAGCAGGGGCTGGAGTCGGGAGCTCATCGGAGGGCCTCCTGGGTGGCTGGGTCGAGTTCGAGGATGCGGATGCCGCGACCGGCGAGTTCCGAGCCGGGCGCGGGCAGCGCCGCGTCAGCGCCGACTCCCGCGATAAGGGTCACCCCGGCGGGAACGAGGCGCGCGGCCGCTTCCCAGAGGGCGATACCCGAGCTGCCTGGATCGTCGAGGTCGACGACGACGGCCTTCGGGCGTTCGGCGAGGGCGGCGGCGAGGGCGACGATCGTGCGATCGGTCGCGTCGAGTGCGGCGAGCGGCGTGTCGGTGCCGAAGCGGGGTCCGTCGTCGTCGTGCCCTGCGGCCTCCGCGGCGCGATCGGTCCAGCTGCGCACGAGGGCAGGTGACGGCGCCAGGCGGTACCACGGGCGTGTCGCGTCGAGGCGTGTCGCGATGAGCTCTCCGACACTGCGGGGGCCTGCGACATCCGCTGCCGCTCCGGCGAGCGCCACGGACTGCAGCACGTCACGACTGCCGGAGGGAAGCGGATGCCCCAGCACGGCGAGCCGGCCCGAGACGGGTGCGAGCCGCCCGGCGAGCGTCGCCGCGACCACACGCCGGTCGACGGCCTCACCGCGGATGGAGAGCAGTGCGCCCTTCGGAACCTCGACCGAGACCGGGCCGATGGGGCGCTCGGGCAGGCCGAACACGGCGAGGTCGGCGTTGACGGCCGCGGGCCGCGACGCCGCCCACGCGACCTGGTCGAGGTGGGCCCGGAGCCCCTCGCCCTCGATGTCGACGTCGGGCAACCGCTTCGCGAGCCACTTCGGCAGCCACCAGGCGGCACGGCCGGCGAGCGCCATCGCGGCGGGCACGAGCGTCATCCGCACGAGGAACGCGTCGAACGCGACGCCGACGGCGAGCGCGAAGGCGATGCCCTTGATCACCCCGGAGCCCTCGGGCACGAAGGCGAAGAACACGAAGAACATGATGAGCGCGGCGGCCGTCACGACCCGCGAGGCGTGCTGGAACCCATGCACGACCGCCTGGCGCGGCTCGCCCGCCGGATTCTGCTTCAGCGAGCGCACGTACTCCTCGCGCATCCCCGAGACGAGGAACACCTCGTAGTCCATTGCGAGGCCGAACAGCACCGCCATCAGGAGGATCGGCAGAAAGCTCAGGATCGGGCCGGGTTGCACGTGCAGGAGGTCGGCGAACCACCCCCACTGGAAGATCGCGACCGTCACGCCGATCGCGCCGAACGCCGACAGGAGGAACCCGAGCGCGGCCTTCACCGGCACGAACACCGAGCGGAACACCATGAGCAGCAGCACGATCGAGAGCCCCACGACGATGAGCGCGAACGGGATCAGCGCGTCGGTCAGACGGTTCGAGATGTCGATCGAGACGGCCGTATAGCCCGTCACGGCGATGGGCGTGCCGAAGTCGGCCTCGATCGACGGCGCGAGCTCTCGGATGCGTTCGACGAGGTCCTTCGTCTCGGGCGCGTCGGGGGCGCTCTCGGGGACGACCTGGATGATCGCCGTGTCGGCGGTCTCGTTGGGCATGCCGTCGCCGACGTACGCGACGTCGTCCAGCTCGGCGATGCGAGTGCCGACGGCGTCGAGGTCGCTGAAGATGTCGGTCGTCTGGGTGATGTCGACCGTGACGATGAGCGGGCCGTTGTAGCCGGGTCCGAACCCGGCGTCGAGCATGTCGTAGGCCTCGCGCTGCGTCGACCCGGCGGGCTCCGACGCGCCGCTCGGGAGGTTCAGGTCGAGGCTCGCGGCGGGGATCGCGGCCGTGCCGAGCACGCCGACGACGAGCACGACGAAGACGACGGGCGCCTTCAGCACGAGGTCGACCCAGCGACGGCCGAGGGTTCGTGTGCCGCCCTCGTCGCTCGCGTTCGCCCGGCGGTGCACTCGGCTGCCGGGCTTCGGCGCGAGCCCCCTGCCCAACACCCCGAGGAGCGCCGGCAGCAGCGTGACGGCGCCGGCGACCGCGATGAACACGGCGAAGGCCGCCGCGATGCCCATGACGCTGAGGAACGGGATGCCGACGATGAGCAGGCCGAGCAACGCGATGATCACGGTGAGCCCAGCGAAGACGACCGCACCGCCCGCCGTGGCGACGGCCTCGGCGGCGCTCTCTTCAGGAGTGTGGCCGCGCGCGAGCTGCGTGCGGTGCCGGGAGAGGATGAAGAGCGCGTAGTCGATGCCCACGGCGAGCCCGATCATCACCGCGAGCATCGGGGCCGTGCTCGACACGGTCGCGAACGCGGCGGCGATCGAGATGCCGCCGAACGCGGCGCCCACCCCGACGAGCGCGGTGAGCAGCGGCATGCCGGCCGAGACCAGCGAGCCGAACGTGATGAGGAGCACGACCGCGGCGAAGAGCACGCCGAAGATCTCGGTGATCGTGAGGCCGAAGCTCGTCTCCTGGAACACCTCGCCGCCGAACGCGACCGTGAGCCCGGCGTCTCGCCCGGTGTCACCGGTGGTGGTGACGGCGTCGATCGTGTCGGTCGTGACATCCGAGGTCTGGCCGTCGAACTGCACCTGGATGAAGGCGGTGCGGTCGTCGTGCGAGACCTGGTCGCCGGCGTACTCGTCGAACGGCCCGAGCACGCTCGCCACGCCGTCGACGCGCTCGAGCTCGGCCTCCATGGCCTCGATCGCACTGCGGTAGGCCTCGTCGTCGACGGATGCCCCATCGGGCGTCTCCACGACGGCCTTCGCCGACGCGCCGGCCGTCTGCGGGAACACGGCGGCGAGCTGGTCGATCGCGGTCTGCGATTCGGTGCCGGGAATCGCGTAGGACTCCTGGAGCTGGCCGCCGAGCCCGACGCCGGCGCCGACGAGGGCGCCGAGGGCGAGCACCCAGGCGGCGATGACGAGCCAGGCCCTGCGGAACGCGAAGCGACCGAGGCGGTGGAGGAGGAGGGCCATGTGATGCCTATCGCGTCGAGGGGCCGTCGGCCGGGAGGAGGAGTTCGGACAAGACGGTGATGAGTGCTGCGCGCACCTCGGCGTCGTCGAACTGATGGTCTTCGTCGCGGAAGGTCGCACCCGCCACGAGCATGTACGCGGCGCCCGCGAGCGCGACGCCGAAGCGGATGTTCTCGACGACGGTGGCGTCGTCGGCGCAGATCGAGTCGGCGATGCCGCGAATGGCGGTGTTCGCGCGCTGGACGACCGGGATGTCGAGCAGCGACTGCCCCTGGTTCACGAAGGTGTGCACGGCGAGGCGGTTGCCGAGCAGGAAGTCGACGAACCGCTCGATGAAGACGGCGCGCGCCTCAGGTGAGCGACCGCCCGCGACGAAGTCGCCGAGCAGGACCTCGAGGTCGTCGATCGCGGGACCGATCGCCGATTCGAGCAGCGCCTCTTTCGAGGCGAAGTGGTAGAGCACGCTCGACTTCGAGTAGCCGGCGTGGTCGGCGATCTGCTGCAGCGAGGTCGCGGCGAAGCCGACGGTCGAGAACTGCTCGAGGGCGACCTGTCGAAGTTCGTCGGCCGGGCGCACGCGAGACGTGGCTTGGGCATCGGTTGGCATGGGTCGAACGTACCTTGACCGATCGGTCAGATTCTGCACGATCGGTCAGATTCACGGATGACTCCCAGACACCGGAGTCGAACGAGTAGCGTTGCGGCATGCGCAAGTACCTCTTCAGCGGGGCCGTGCTCACGGCGATCTTCGGTGGTGTCGGCGTCGTGCGTGCCACCGCGGCCGGTCCGCGCGACTGGCGTCTTGCTCTCATGTGGGTCTCGTGGCTCGCGAGCCTCGCGATCGCGATCGGCACCGTGTCCGACGAGTCGAAGCGAGCCGAGCTCGAGCGGGAATTCCGCCAATAGGGGCGCCCAACGCGCGCTCCGCGGCGTGTCACTCGAAATCCGTGACGTGGTACCCGAGACTGGGACGAACGACCCGATCCGTCGTTCCGCACCACCGAGAGGGGTCACGATGTTCCGCCGCTGGCGCCGCGCGAGGCTTGCCGCACAAGCCGCCGCACACGCTGCCCTTCCCGCACCGCGACAGAACGCGGCCGACTTGCGCGGCGAACACATCTTCGAGCTCCTGAACGCGAAGCTCTCCGAGTTCATCGGCCCGTCCGGCAGCTGGTCGCTCGTGCGCCGCGCCGACGGCGACACCGACCGGATCTTCCACGCGATGCTCACGCACCAGATCGCCGCGGAGCTCACTCGCTCGATCCTCGAGGAGCGCGACGCGGTCACCGTCGTCGTGCCCGCGGGCGAGGAGTCGCTCGCGCTCAGCTGGACCCCGTCGCCGCTCGTCATGTGGGCCGACCCCGTCGAGGTGCCCGCCGATTCGGATGCCGCCGAGGCCGCCGCGCTCCCCTCGATCGGCACCGCGCACGTCGAGTCCCGCGCGGCCTGAGTCGCCCCTCCGTTCGGGCAGCTCGCCCTGCGGGCACCCCTCGGCCACGGCGCTCGTCCAAAATCGGCACCCGATTTCTGTACGGCGACCGCGAGCACGGCCCTCCCAGCCCGCCGTAGCGTGAATTCCGCCGTCTCCTCGGCCAACGCTTCGACCCGGAGGACTTCGTGACCCGTCGCATCCCCGCTCGCGATCTCGCACAGATCGCCGTCTTCGCCGCGCTCATCGCGGCGCTCGGCCTCCCCGGCGCCCTGCCGATCGGCACGACCGGCGTCCCGATCACCTTCCAGACGCTCGGCGTGATGCTCGCCGGCGCGATCCTCGGCGCTCGCAAGGGCTTCCTCACGCTGCTGCTGTTCGAAGGGCTCGTCGCCGCCGGTCTGCCGCTGCTCGCCGGCGGACGCGGCGGTCTCGGTGTCTTCGTCGGTCCGTCGGCCGGGTACCTGCTCGGCTGGTTGCTCGGAGCCTTGGTCATCGGCTGGTTCACGGCGCGACTCCTTCCCAGGTACCGCGTCTTCCCTGCCATCTGCGCGACCGTGCTCGGCGGCATCGTCGTCATCTACGCGCTCGGCGTGCCGTGGATGGCGTCGGCCACCGGGGTGCCGTTCTGGGTCGCGCTCGGCGGCTCCACCGTCTTCCTGCCCGGCGACATCCTCAAGGTCGTCGTCACCGTGCTCGTCGCGAAGCAGGTGCATCGCGCCTGGCCCGGCCTCATCGCCATTCGCTCGTGGCCGTGGTCTCGCGCGGTCAACGCGACGACTGAGCCCGCTCCGTCGACCCCTCGTCCGGCCTCAGCCGAAGTCGCCTCAGCGCCGCACTCGGAGTGACGGCGTGATCGGCTGGCTCGACGGCGACGGTGAGGCGATCCGCTTCACCGGCCGCTCGTTGAGCCGTGCCGAATTGCGCCGGCTCGTGGCATCCGTCGCCGAGCAGTTCGACCGCTCGCCGGGGCCGGTGCTCGCGCACGACGCCGACCCCGTCGCCCAGCTGGTAACCGTGCTCGCCGCGCTCGAGGCGAAGCGTGTCGTCGTCGTCGCCGACCCCGCGCAGGCTGCTCCCGTCGTGAGTTCGCTGCCGCCCGGCACCGAGCTCGTGCTCATGACGAGCGGATCGTCGGGCAATGCCCGGCCCGTCGCCCGCACGCTCGCCTCGTGGACGGCGTCGTTCGAGCCCTTCACCGGGCTCACCGGGGCCTGCCGTGCCCGGCGCGACGACCGCACAGAGCCGCCGGTCATCGCGATCACCGGGCCGCTGCACGTCTCGATGCAGCTCTTCGCCGCCCTGCACGCGCTCTGGAGCGGTGCGGTGCTCGTCGACGACCTCGCCGGGGCCGACCTCGTGCACGCGACGCCGACGACGCTCGAGCGTCTCGTCTCGCTCGGGCACCGCCCGCGACGTGTCGTCGTCGCGGGCAGCGCACTCCCGCCCTCGACTCTCGCATCGGCTCGCGCCGCCGGCATCGGGGTGACCGAGTACTACGGCGCCGCCGAGCTCTCGTTCGTCGCCGCGGTCGACCACTCGCGCGACGACGCCGAGGGCTCCGGCGCGCTCGGGCCGTTCCCGGGCGTCGAGGTCGACGTGCGCGCGGGCGAACTGTGGGCCCGCTCCCCCTACCTCTCGCTCGGGTACGCCGGCGTGGACGGGCCGTTCCGACGGGACGCGCACGGCTTCGCGACGGTCGGCGATCGAGCGGATGCCGCCCCGAACGGCAGCCTCGTCGTGCGCGGCCGCGGCGACTCCGCCGTGACCGTCTCGGGCACCACGGTGCTCGCCGAAGACGTCGAGGCCGCCCTCACCGAACTCGCGGGCGTTCGAGCTGCGGCCGTGATCGCCGTGCCGCACGCCCTGCACGGACACGTGCCGGTCGCGGTGCTCGAACTCGCCGCGTCGGCGGATCGCGCACGCATCATCACCGAAGCGCGCTCGCGCCTCACGGCGCCCGAGCTCCCCCGACGCTGGTACGCGATCGAGTCGCTTCCGCGCACGACCTCGGGCAAGGTCGCGCGCGCCGCGCTCGGCGTCGCCCTCGCCGCCGGAGCCCTCGACGACGATCGGTTCGGCCGCGCATGATCCGCACCATCGCCACCGACGCGCCCGTCATCGTCGCCGCTCGACGCACCGCCGTGGCCACCGCCGGCCGCGGATTCGCAGGCCACACCGTCGACGCGCTCGCGGCGCCCGTGCTCGCCGCCGCCGCGGCATCCGTCGCGCCCGCGGGCATCGCCGTCGACGACGTCGTGCTCGGCAATTGCCTCGGCCCAGGCGGCGACGTCGCGCGCATCTCGGCACTCCGCGCTGGGCTCGGCCACGGCGTTCCGGGGGTCACGGTCGACCGCCAGTGCGGCTCGGGACTCGACGCGGTGATGCAGGCCGCCTCCCGTGTGCGCGGCGGCGACGCAGAGCTCGTGCTCGCCGGCGGCGCGGAGTCGGCCTCGACGGCGCCATGGCGGTACTGGCCACCCGAGACCGGCGACGGAGCGCCGACGCGGCGCTACGAGCGAGCCCCCTTCGCCCCCATCGGCACTCCCGACCCCGAGATGGGACCCGCCGCCGACGACCTCGCCGCCCGATCGGGCGTGACGCGCGAGCGCCAGGATGCCTGGGCCGCCCGTTCGCACCGCCTCGCCGCGGCAGCGCAGGCATCCGGCGCCTTCGACGCCGAGATCGTGACACTCGACCGGATCGCCGCCGACGACCGCCCGCGCGATCGACTCGACGAGCGCACGCTCTCGCGGTTCCACCCCGCATTCGGCCCCGACGGCACGGTCACGGCGGGCAACTCGTGCGGCATCTCCGACGGCGCCGCCGCGATGGCCGTCACGACCGAGGCCGTGCGTCGGCGTCTCGGGCTCCCCGGCCTGCGCGTGATCGCCGCCGCGACCACCGGGTCCGATCCCGCGCTTCCCGGGATCGGGGCGGCACCGGCGATCCTCCGGGCGCTCGAGCGGTGCGGGGCATCCGTCGCCGACCTCGGCTTCGTCGAGATCACCGAGGCCTTCGCCGCACAGCTGCTCGCGGTGAGCGACGCCGTCGGTCTCGATGAGGGAACGATCTCGGGCGACGGCGGCGCGATCGCGCTCGGGCACCCGTGGGGCGCGTCGGGGGCGATCCTCCTGGTGCGGCTCGCGGCCCGGATGCACGCCTCAGACGACTCGCGGCTCGGTCTGGCAGCATGTTCGATCGGTGGCGGGCAGGGCGTGGCGATGATCGTGGAGCGGGTGGCATGAGCGTGATCGAGTTCAGCGGGGTCGAGCACTCCTACGGCGAGCGGCCGGTGCTGCGCGGCGTCGACCTCGTGCTCGGCGAAGGCCGCATCGGCATCGTGGGCGCCAACGGATCGGGCAAGTCGACGCTCGCCCGCATGATCAACGGCCTCGTCACTCCCGACCGAGGCACGGTCACCGTCGACGGCCTCGACGTCGCGCGGCAGGGACGCGAGGTGCGCCGCCGGGTCGGATTCGTGTTCACCAATCCCGACAACCAGATCGTCATGCCGACGGTCTCGGAAGACGTCGCGTTCACCTTGCGCAAGAGCGGGCTGTCGAAGCCGGTTGTCGCGGAGCGGGTGTCCTCGACGCTCGAGCGTTTCGGGCTCGCCGCCCACGCCGAGCACCCCGCGCATCGCCTCTCGGGCGGGCAGAAGCAACTGCTCGCGCTCGCGTCGGTACTCGTCGCCGAGCCCTCCGTCGTCGTCGCCGACGAACCGACGACCCTGCTCGACGCTCGCAACGCGCGCCTCATCGGCGAGATGCTGAGCTCGCTCGAGCAGCAGGTCGTCGTGGTCACGCACCAGCTCGAGCTCCTCGACGGCTTCGACCGGGTCGTCGTCATCGATGATGGCCGCATCGTCGCCGACGACACTCCGGATGCCGCGCTCGGCGCCTATCGGAGCCTCATCGCATGATCGGCCTCTACGTTCCCGGGAGCACCCTCGTGCATCGTGCACCCGCGCTCGCCAAGCTCGGGGTGCTCGCCGTCACGATCTCCGTGATCACGGTGCTCCAGGAGCCATGGCAGCTCGCCGCAGCCGTGGGCGGCGTCGGCGTGCTCTTCCTCGCTGCGCGCATCCCGCCGCACATGGTGTGGCGGCACGTCGTGCCGATCCTGTGGCTGCTCGCGATCGCGGTGCCCGTGCAGGCCCTGTTCGCCGGGTGGACGGCGGCGCTCATGATGGGAGGTCGCGTCGCGGCATCCGTCGCCCTTGCCGCACTCTTCACCCTCACGACGACCGTCTCCAGCGTGCTCGACGCGTGCCAGCGGCTCCTCCGGCCGTTCCGGCGCTGGATCGACGGCGACCGCGTCGGCCTGCTGCTCGCCCTCACGATCCGCTGCGTGCCGTTGACCGCAGAGATCGTGCGCGAAGTGATCGAGGCGCGGCGTGCGCGAGGAGCGACCGGGTCGCTCACGGCGCTCGCGGTGCCCGTGATCGTGCGATCGCTGCAGTCGGCCGAGGCGCTCGGCGAGGCGCTCGTGGCGCGCGGCCTCGATGACTGAGAGCCGGTTGGCACAGTCGTGACATGATCGCGGTGTGGCCGAACGACTGATGCTCCTCGACACCGCTTCGCTGTACTTCCGCGCGTTCTACGGCGTGCCCGATTCGCTCAAGGCTCCCGACGGCACACCTGTCAACGCCGTGCGCGGGCTGCTCGACATCATCGCGCGGCTCGTGGCCGAGTATGAGCCGACGCATCTCGTGGCGTGCTGGGACGACGACTGGCGCCCGCACTGGCGCGTCGAGCTGATCCCGAGCTACAAGGCGCACCGCGTCGCCGAGGTCGTGCCGCTCGGCCCCGACGTCGAGGTGACGCCCGACCCGCTCGAGGCGCAGATCCCGATGATCCGGCAGGTGCTCGGCACGCTCGGCATCCCGATCGTCGGCGCCACCTACCACGAGGCTGATGATGTCATCGGCAGCCTCGCGACTCAGGCCACGATCCCGGTCGATATCGTCACGGGCGACCGCGATCTCTTCCAGCTCGTCGACGACGCGAGGGGCGTGCGCGTCATCTACACAGCGCGCGGCATGAGCAAGCTCGAGGTGGTGACCGACGTCACGGTCGTCGGCAAGTACGGCGTGCTCCCCTCCCAGTACGTCGACTTCTCCGTGCTGCGCGGCGACGCCTCCGACGGGCTGCCCGGCGTCGTCGGCATCGGCGAGAAGACGGCCGCAAGCCTGCTCCAGCAGTTCGTCGACCTCGACGCGCTCATCGCCGCCGCAGAAGATCCCACCGCGCCGCTCTCGGCAACGATCCGGGCGCGGATGACCGCGGCGGCGGCATACCTCGAGGTCGCCCCGACCGTCGTCGAGGTCGTGCGCGACCTCGACCTCGGCGAGATCGACGGGCGCATCCGGCCGCTTGACGCCAAAGCCGTCGCCGAGATCGAACGCCTCGCGACCGAGTGGAACCTCGGCGGCTCGGCGCAGCGGGCATTGCGTGCCCTCGGCAACGAGGTCACGACCGAGTGAGTTGCTTGACCGATCACAGAAGCCCGCGCACGGTGGCGATGATCGCGACGCTCGTGAACACGATCCCGAAGATGCACGCGAAGATGCCCAGCACTCGATATATCGAGTCGGGGTATCGCACTCGTACGAACGCGCCGGTGAGCGAAAAGCGTTTCCGAAGGTAGGCGTCGAAGTCGTTGGCGCGTCGAGGGAACAGGATCAGCAGCACGCCGAACAGGACGAAGAGCAGCCCGGCCGCCATCAGCACGATCTCACGCCCCTGTTCGAAGTTCGCCGAACTCGTTCGCGGTGGAAATGAAAAAGCCCCGAACCCGGCGAGAGGTTCGAGGCAGTTCCGTGCACCCCCTGGGACTTGAACCCAGAACCCACTGATTAAGAGTCAGTTGCTCTGCCGATTGAGCTAGAGGTGCATGATTCAGGAGGTTTTCACAACCCGAACCGACGGACCACGTTATCAGGAGAAGTGGGGAGAACGCCAATCGAGGGAGCGCCACGGCGGCGTGAATCGAGGCGGCCGGCGACGACGCGGCCCGATAGCCTGAATCGGTGACCGACAGCCTCGCCGACGACCTCACCCTCGCCCTCGAACTCGCCGACCTCGCCGATGCGGTCTCGCTCGCCAGATTCCGCGCCATCGATCTCGACGTGCAGACGAAACCCGATCGCACGCCCGTCACCGAAGCCGATCTGGCGGTCGAGCGGGCGATCCTCGATCGCATCGCGGCGGCCCGTCCCGACGACGGCACCTTCGGCGAGGAGTTCGGCATCGAGGGTGAGTCGAACCGCCAGTGGATCATCGACCCGATCGACGGCACCTCGAACTTCCTGCGCGGGGTGCCCGTCTGGGGCACGCTCATCGCTCTCGCGATCGACGGCGTGCCGGTCGTCGGCGTGGCGTCATCGCCGGCCATGAAGCGGCGCTGGTGGGCGGCCACCGGCATGGGCGCGTGGACCAGCTCGTCGGCTGCGGAGCTCGGCGCGAGCGAGTCGGCGACGGATGCGGCATCCGGAGCATTCCCCGATGCCCGCCGTCTGCGCGTGTCGGGCGTCGAGCAGCTCGCCGATGCCTCACTCAGCTTCCAGAGCCTCGCCCAGTGGCGCGACGCCGGCTACCTCGACCAACTGCTTGCCCTTTCGGAACAGGTGTGGCGCGACCGCGCCTACGGCGACCTCTGGGCCTACGCCCTGCTCGCCGAGGGGCTCATCGACGTCGTCAGCGAGTTCGACGTGAAGCCCTACGACCTGGCCGCCCTCATCCCCATCGTCGAGGAGGCCGGCGGCCGCTTCACGTCGGTGACCGGCGAACCTGGCCCTTGGCATGGCAGCTCGCTCGCCACCAACGGCCTGCTGCACGACGCCGTGCTCACCGCCCTCACGACCCACGAGAACTGACAGGAGACCCAGTTGGAGATCTGCATCTTCACCGAGCCGCAGCAGGGTGCGAGCTACGACGACCAGCTCGCGCAGGCGAGCGCGACCGAGCGACTCGGATTCGACGGCTGGTTCCGCTCCGACCATTACCTCGCGATGGACGACAGCGACGGGATGCCGGGACCGACGGATGCCTGGACCACCCTCGCCGGCCTCGCCCGTGAGACCCGCCGAATCCGGCTCGGTACCCTCGTCTCCTCGGCGACCTTCCGGCACCCGAGCATCCTCGCGATCCAGGTCGCCCAGGTCGACGCGATGTCGGGCGGTCGGGTCGAGCTCGGCCTCGGCACGGGCTGGTTCGCCGAGGAGCACGCCGCCTACGGCATTCCGTTCCCCGAGAAGCGATTCGGCTTGCTCGAGGAGCAGCTCGACGTCGTGACCGGACTCTGGTCGACGCCCGTCGGCAGCCGATTCGACTTCTCGGGCGAGCACTACACGCTCGAGGGCTCGCCGGCACTGCCGAAGCCCGTGCAGCCGCGCGTGCCCATCATCGTGGGCGGCAACGGACCCCGCCGCACACCCGCCATCGCCGCGCGCTACGCGAGCGAGTTCAATATCGGGTTCCGCGGTGAAGGCCGCATCGCCGAGACCTTCGACGGCGTGCGTCGCGCGTGCGAAGCGATCGATCGCGACCCCGAGACGCTGCGAACGACCGTCGCGTTGCCCACCGTCGTTGCGACGAACGAGGCCGACTACCACCGCCGGCTCAAGGCGATCGACGCCGACCCCGACACGTTCGCAGACGTCAACGTGGCGGGCACGCCCGAGGCGGCGATCGAGAAGCTGCTCCGCCTCAAGGGGCTCGGCGCCGATCGCGTCTACCTGCAACTCGTCGACATGACCGACCTCGATCACCTCGAACTCATCGCGGCGGAAGTGCTCCCGCACCTCAACTGAGCCTCAGGCCTGTCCCCCCTTTCGGGTACACGCCAGCGGTGGCGCCCGCCGCAGTCCGCCCGATAAGGTGACACCGAATCCACGCTCGAGTCAGGCCGTTCGGCCTGCCCACCACGTCACGACCGACTATGTCGGTGCTGGCGAGCACCCCTTGAATCGAGAGGCGACCTCCGTGTCCACAGCCCAGCGCCGCACCCTCGTGCGCGTCCTCACCGCCATCACCGCGGTCGCCATCGCTGTGCCGCTCAGCGGCTGCAGCATCGTCGGCAACCTGCTCGAGGGCTCGGCGCCTCAGGCCGAGCGCGACGAGACCACCAAGGAGATCGTCGAGGAGGGCCAGGCCGACGTCTTCACCCTCCGGGTCGGCGATTGCATGAACGAAGTCTCCGAGGAGCTCGTCTCCGAGGTGCCCGTCGTGCCGTGCGACCAGCCCCACGACGAAGAGGTGTACTTCGACTTCACCCTCACGGGCGACGAATTCCCCGGTGACGACGCCATCCAGACCGAGGCCGACAACACCTGCCTCGTCGAGTTCGACCGCTTCGTCGGCCTCGCCTACGACTCGTCGACGCTCGACTTCTACGCGTACCGCCCCTCGGAGGAGAGCTGGACCCAGCTCGCCGACCGCATCGTCTCGTGCGTCATCTTCGACCCGGCCGGCCAGGTCACGGGCTCCCTCGCGGGCACGGCCTACTGAGATCGACGGATGCCGCGTGCGCGCCCGAAGGCGCAGCCGCGCGGCATCCGGCAGGTCAACGATGCCGGCGCATGACGAAGGCCCGGAACCCTGCGATTTCCGCATGGTTCCGGGCCTTCGATCCTCAGTGTGCGACAACGGCCGATGGTGGAGATGGGGGGAATTGAACCCCCGTCCATCGCTGTGATTCCACGCCTTCTCCGGGCGCATCCTGTGCAGGCGTTCTACTCGGCCTCGACCTTTGCCACAGGCACCTAAGTCGACAGGCCCAGCCTGAAGAAAGTCCCACACTTCGCTCAGGCGACGACGCGCAGCAAGTTCCCTAGATGACGCCAGCAACCGGGGCGGAAACAAACCCGGGCTGACGGACTATCGGACTCGCTTAAGCAGCGAGCGCGAAGTCAGACTGCGTCTTATTGGCAGTTATATTTTTTCAGAGATCGTTAACGAGATAACCCTGAATCCTCGGCCCGCTTCTCGTGGGTTCGCAGGCGATGTCGAAACCGATCATCCCCATGTCGCGCCGTGCTGATCGAGATCAGTTGCGGCGAGCCGTTGTCGCACACTGTGGAGTTTCCAACCCGCGCAAACCTTACGGCTGCACGGCCTTACAGACTACAACAGGTGCTGTGCCCCTGTCATTCCCTCGAGTGCTCGGCAACCGTTCACGTGCTCGTAACCTAAGACCGACCTCGTGCCCGTAGCGTCCCGGCATGGGAACTCCCGAGACGATGACGCTGCTCGCGACGCGATGCAGGCACGAAGGCGGCGCGCGGCGTCGTCACGGAGCCGCATGATCGGGCGGGTCGATCCGTTCATCGGCACCGAGGTCACCGACCTGCCGCCGCAGACCGGCGTCGCGGCGTCATGGTGGTGGCCGAAGCCGCAGGTCGGCAACACGCACCCGGGGGCGACGTATCCGCTGGGCATGGTGTCGGCGTGCGCGTACTCCGGCGCGTACCCGACGGGCTACGGGCGTTACGACCTCAGCACCGAGGGCGTTCCGACGACGATCCACGATTCGGCCGTGGCATCCGGATTCACGCACTTCCAGCAGTCCGGAACCGGCGCGATCCGCAAGTACTACAACTACTTCCGGGTGAGCCCGATGATCGAGCCGCTCGATGAGCTGGGGCGCAACTGGGCGATCGTCGACGAGGTCGCGGAGCCCGGGTACTACGCAGCGACGCTCGACTCCGGCATCCGCGCAGAACTCACCGTGGGCCCGAAGAGCGCCGTGCACCGCTACACGTTCCCCCGTCATCGCAGTGCGCGCATCGTCATCGACTTCTCGCTCGGCGGGCTCGCCATCCCGCACGGCGAGACCATCCCCTTGCGGGCGAAGCTCGAATCCGTGGCGCCCGGCGTCGCGCAGGGCGAGATCGTCGTCGAGGGCACGCCGCTCGCGGTCTACATCGAATGCGACGCCAAGCATTGGCGGCAGATGCTCTGGTACGACCGGCGACTCATGCCCGGTGGCACTCGGCTCGACTTCGATCACATCCGGCCCACCACCCTGCGGCCGTTCGGCCTGATGTGGGCGGGCCCGAGCGAGCCGGGCCAGAGCGTCGAGGTGCGCATCGGATTCTCGCTCAGGGGCGTCGAGCAGGCTCGCGAGAACCTCCGGCGCGACTGCGGCGTCGGCCCGGCGCGCTTCCCGCAGCGTCGCGACCGCACGAAGAAGACCTGGCGACGGCACTTGAAGTCGATCACGATCGACACACCGTCGGCCGATCGGCAGACGGTGTTCTCGACCGCGTTGTACCACTCGCTCATCAAGCCGTGCCTCGCGCCCGAGGAGAGCCCGTTCTGGCCGACCGAGGGGCCATTTGTCTACGACCTGAGCACGATGTGGGATATCTACCGCACCCAGCTGCCGCTTCTCACCGCCCTCCTGCCCGAGCGGGCGGTCGAGCTCGGCACGGCGCTCCTCACGATCTGCGAGGAGGAGGGAAACTTCCCGATCGGATACCGGATGGCGCGTGGCAGCGATCGCTTCTCGCGGCAGGGCAGCGCACTCGCGCAGACCTTCCTCGCCGACCTCTGCCAGCTCGGTCTTCCGGGCATCGACTGGGACTGGGCACTCGTGCACATGCACACCGACCTGCGCCGCACCTACGGCGAGGACTTCCTCCTTCGCGGCGTCGCGCATCCGATCAGCCACACCCTCGACATCGCCTTCGGCTACTGGTGCACCGCGAAGGTGGCGGCACGCGTGGGCGATCGCGCCCTCGCCGACGAGTTCACAGCCCTCGCTGCAGGGTGGGTGAACGCGTTCGACGACACCACGGGGCTCCTGCTCGACTCGACCTTCTACGAGGGCAGCCGCTACAACTACTCGTTCCGGCTCCTGCACGACATGCGGAACCGTATCGGCCTCGCCGGCGGCGACGACGCCTTTGTGAGCATGCTCGACGCCTTCTTCGGCTTCGGCGCCGAGCCCGTGCAGCAGCCGGGCGTGCGACCCGGCCTCGAGGAACTCGCGAACGGCTACGCCCTCGGCCGTTTCGAGGGCCTCAACAACGAGCCCGACATGGAGGCGCCTTGGGCCTACCAGTACGCCGGCCGCCCCGACCGCACGGCCGACGTCGTGCACGCCGCGGTGCAGCAGCAGTTCGGAACGGGTCGCGGCGGGCTACCGGGCAATGACGACTCCGGCGGGCTCAGCTCGTGGTACGTCTGGGCGTCGCTCGGACTCTTCCCGGTGGCCGGCCAGAACCTGTTCCTCCTGAACGCCCCGTCGTTCGCCGAAGCCGAGATCCGGCTCGGCGACGACACCCTCTCGATCGAGACGACGGGGTTTGTGGAACCACGGCCCGATGGGCCCGCCCAATATGTACAATCGGTGTCGCTCAACGGCGATCCGCTCGAGCGCAGCTGGCTTCGCGGTGACGAATTGCACCGCGGCGGCCGATTACGCGTGGATCTCGGGCCCGAGCCCGGCAGCTGGGGGGTACGTGACCGTCCCCCCTCGGCCTCGTCCGACTGACCTCTGAACGTATCCGACCGCGAAGGAGCCGCCATGAGCACCAAACCCCGCAACCGACTCGTCATCGTGAACCGCGCCGATCCCGTGATCTGCGGCCATTCGGTCGAGGGACGAAACCTCGCCGAGGCCGCCCTCGAACGAGGCTTCGATGAGGTGCGCATCGTCACGTGGCCCATCGAGCGACTCGAGGCCACGGGCCTTCCACTGAAGCCGCTCGACCGGATGCTCCCCTATAGCGAGGGCATCATCGTCGAGCGCCCCGAACCGGTCGGCGACTACAAGGTGCCCGACGGACGCTACCTCGCGGGCATCACCGGCCGGCTCGTCGAGCTCTTCACCGACGGGGTGCCCACCGTGTGCCTCTCGCTCTACCTCAGCCCCCACACGGTGGCCGTCACCGACGCCGTGCGCGCGGCGTGGAGCACGGGTCTGCCCGTAAACGTCACGACGATCGCCGAGGCAGTGGGGTCGGATGTCACGAACGTCGTTCGCTCGTGCGTCGACGAGGGGCACTTCGGCGCGGCTGCCCACATCCTCTCGAGCTACCTCGCGCAAGACCACTGTGTCGCGGTCTCGGAGTACACGCGCGAGCTCATCATCGCCTCGGCAGCCGAGATCGACGCCTTCCACGGCACCCGCTTCGCGGACCAGTGCCGCGAGCGCATCCGGATCTCCTACCCCGCGATCGACACCTCGCAATATCTCGACCTCGACCCCGACCTCATCGACGGCGTGCTCGCTGCGCGAGGGCTCGAGCGCGACGGCTACGTGCTCTTCCTCTCGCGCCTTACGAAGGCGAAGGGCGTCGACGACCTCATCGCCGGCTTCGAGCGCACTCAGGCGAATGAGCGCCTGCAGCTCGTGATCGCGGGGCGCGGCCCCGAGGCCGAGGCGCTCCGCGAGCTGGCTGCTGCCTCCCCGCTCGCCGATCGCATCGTCTTCCTCGACGATGTCGACGACGCCGAGAAGCCATATCTCATGGCCGGTTGCGCCACCTACGTGCTGCCGAGCAAGCCTCGCCCCGAGTTCGTCGAGACGTTCGGCATCGCGCTCGCCGAGAAGATGCTCGCGGGCGGCGGCGCGGTCATCACGACCGAGACCGGCGGCATCCTCGAGGCGGTCGGCGAGCACGCGATCATCGTGCCCGTCGACGACCCCAACGCCATCGCCGCGGCGATCGACGAGTCCCTCGCGCTCGACCCCGACGAACGGCTCGCTCGTGCTGCCCGGGCCCGCGCCTTCGCCCTGCAGTTCGACCGCGGCGCGGTCTTCGAGCGGCTCTTCGACGAGGCCGGGCTGCTTCCGGTGCGCACGCTCGCCTGACGCGCTCGGCGGGTCGTTCGCCGGTGTCGTTCGGCGCTCCCCCGTATGCTGAGGGCGACCGTGCTCGGGCGCGGCCGCGGGTGCATCGAGGCGCCCGGCGCACGCGTTGAGAGGGGCCATCATGCCGACCACGATCGCCGTCAGGGGCAACGCCGAAGAGCGCATCGATCCCGAGCTCGGGGCCGTCTCCCTCTCGGTCGGTGCGTCAGGTGCCGAACGCGAGCACACCCTCGCTGGTACGACCGAGGCGCATGAGCGCCTCATCGGCGACGTGCTGGAGCTCGAGGCATCCGGAGCGCTCGACACCTGGTCGGCCGGTCAGCTTCGCGTGTGGTCGCACCGACCGTGGAACGCCGAGGGCAAGCAACTGCCAGTCGTGCACGCGGCGAGCGCTGAACTCGAGGTGGTGTTCAGCGATCTCGAGCGCCTCGGCGAGTGGGTGAGCGAGATCTCGCTTCGCAGTTCGGTCACGGTCGGCGGCATCGAGTGGAAGCTCACGGATGCCACCCGCCGCACCATCGAGGAGGAGGCCCAGCGTGCCGCGGTCGCCGATGCAGTCGCGAAGGCCGCCGTCTACGCCGCCGCACTCGGACTCGGCTCCCCCACGCCGATCGAGCTCGCCGACACCGGACTCCTCACCATCCAGCAGCTCCCACCCGGCGTCGGTGTGGAACGCATGTTCGCGATGCGGGGCGCCGCGGATGCTGCGGGTGGCGCGTCACCCGCGCAGTTCACGCCCGCGAAGCTCGTGATCGCCGCGTCGGTCGATGCCCGCTTCGCGGCCGAGCCCGAGTGACCGACCGTCGACGGTAGGCCGCAGTCAACGCAAGTCGTCGATGAGCAGCGCCTCGAGTGCCGCGAGATCCGCGAGCTGGAGACCCGAGGCGAGCAGGTATTCGCGCGTCGAACCGTGCTCGCGCTCGATGGTGTCGAGCACCCCTTCGATCGCCTCGCGTGGGCTGCCGCCCATGAGCGTGCGGAGTTCTGGGCTGTCGGGCACTCCGAACCGGCCGACCATGGTCACCATCTCTTCGAGCCACTCGCCGGCCAGGTTCGACTCCGTCACGACGTAGTCGGCGATGACGGACTCGCGATCGACGCCCACCGCCATGAGCGCGAGCGCGACGACGATGCCGGTGCGATCCTTGCCTGCGGTGCAATGCACCACCACCGCGCGCTCCCCCGCACTCGCGATCTCGCGTAAGGCGCTCACGACGACCGAGGTGTGCTGGGTCACGATGCGGTGATAGAGCGCATCAAGCGAGATTCCACCGGCACCCTGCGAGGCGCCCGAGCCCTCGAAGACCGGCAGCCGCAGCACCTCGACCTCGAGACCCTTGAGGTCGTCGGGCATGTACTCGGCCTCGTTCTCGTCACGTAGGTCGATGACGATGCCCACCCCGAGCTCGCGGAGCACGGCGCGGCCGGCCTCGCCGAGGCGATGCAGCCCGTCGGAGCGGAAGAGCACACCCTCGCGCACCGTTCCCGTGACCGCCGGCAACCCACCGACGTCGCGGAAGTTGAACGTGCCGGGAACCGGAATTCGGGTGGAGATCTCCATCGCGATGAGCCTACCTCGCAGGCACGACACGGTGCCGGGCGCATCCGGGCGCCGACGAGCGACGCGCGCTCGCGGCATCCGTCGCCGAGCCTCGCCGATCAGTCGCCGAGGTTGCGGCGGCTCGAGATGGCGCGATCGGCCTCGCGCTTGTCTTGGCGCTCTCGCAGCGCCTGCCGCTTGTCGTACTCGCGCTTGCCCTTCGCGACCGCGATCTCGACCTTGGCCTTGCCGTCGCTGAAGTAGATCGAGAGCGGCACGAGCGTGTAGCCGCCCTGGCTCGTGCGGTGGCTGATCTTCACGATCTCGTGCTTGTGCAGCAGGAGCTTGCGCTTGCGCCTCGGGGCGTGGTTGTTCCACGTGCCTTCGGTGTATTGCGGGATGTGCACCGCGTCGAGCCACATCTCGCCGCCGTCGATGAACGCGTACCCGTCGACGAGTGACGCGCGGCCCTCGCGCAGCGACTTCACCTCGGTGCCGGTGAGCACGATGCCAGCTTCGTAGGTGTCCTCGATCGTGTAATCGTGGCGCGCCTTGCGGTTGGTCGCCACGACCTGCTGACCGCGTTCCCTGGGCACGGTGTGCTCCCTCACTCGAATTGCGTTTGCTGATGGATGCCGCCGGCGATCGCCGAGGCAGCCGTTCAGTCTAACGGATGCCGCGGCATCCGTTCGCCGTGCTCAGACCTTGAGGTAGCGGGTGATCGCGACGCCCGCCGAGACCGCCGCGAGCAGCACCCCCACGAGGATGAGCAGCGGCACCACGATGAGCGCGTCGGTGAGGTCGACGAACGTGAACGACAGGTTATCGGCCAGGTAGCCCTGCACGAAGAACTCCACGACCGCGACGACCGCTCCGCCCGCCAGCAGCGAACCGATGAGCCCTGCGAACACCCCCTCGAGTATGAAGGGCGTCTGGATGAAGCGGTTGGATGCCCCGACGAGCCGCATGATGCCGAGCTCGCGCCGTCGCGAGAATGCCGAGAGCCGAATCGTGGTGGCGATCAGCAGCGCGGCCGCGACGAGCATGATCGACGCGATCGCGATCGCCGTGTAGCTCGCCGCGTTCAGCACGTCGAAGATCTGGTCGAGGTAACTTCGTTGGTCGACCACTTGCTCGACTCCGGCCATGCCCGCGAGGCTCTCGACGAGCACCGCGGATTGCGAGGGCTCGACGAGGTTCACCCAGAACGTCTCGTTGAGCACTTCGGGCGTCACATAGTCGGCTGCGGGCGTGCCGGCGAACTGCTCCTGGAAGTTCTCGTACGCCTGCTCGTGGTCTTCGAAGTAGAACTCGTCGATGAACGGGGCGAGCGTCTCGGACTCGAGCTGCTGCTGGATCGCCGCCTGCTGCTCGTCGGTAGCCTCACCGTCGGTGCAGCCTGCCGTGGTCGACACGGCCGTGCAGAGATACACCGCCACTTGCGCGCGGTCGTACCAGTAGTTCTTCATCTGGCCGATCTGCAACTGCAGCAAGGCGGCGGTGCCCACGAACGTGAGCGAGATGAACGTGACGAGCACGACCGAGACCACCATCGAGGCGTTGCGGCGGAGGCCGCTGGCCGCCTCCGAGAGCACGAGACCGATCCTCATTTGGTCGGCCCCACTTCCTGGTCGTCGTCGCCTTCGCGCGGGCCGCCCGGGGCCCGAAGGCCGAGCCGCTCCGCGAGCGTCAGATGTTCGTGTGCCGTTGCATCGGGCTTCGAGCCGGGCCTCGCCGGTCGTTTGCCCGTCGAAGGCGCCGCGTCGTCGTCAGCTGCCGGCGTGATGGGCACCGATGCGGTCGCTGCGGCCGTGATGGCGGCCGCGGCATCCGTCACGTCATCGTGCACCTCGGGTTCGACGTAGAGCGGCTGCGCCTCGCGCATGACCTCGATGGGCACCTTGGGCGCGGCCGACGTGATCGGCTCGTCGGTGGGCGCCTTGGCTTCGTCGCCCGAGTCGGGCAGCGACGCGCCGTAGCCGGAGCTGCGCTCGTCGCGCACGATGTCGCCCGCGACGAGCTCGATGACGCGACGCTGCATCTGGTCGACGATGCCCGCCTCGTGCGTGGCCATGACCACGGTGGTGCCGCCCGCGTTGATGCGCTCGAGCAGGGTCATGATGCCGGCGCTCGTGACCGGGTCGAGGTTTCCCGTGGGCTCGTCGGCGAGGAGGATCTGCGGCTTGTTGACGATGGCGCGCGCGATCGCGACACGCTGCTGCTCGCCGCCCGAGAGCTCGTGCGGCATCCGCTTGCCCTTGCCGTCGAGACCGACGAGCTTCAGCGTCTCGGGAACAGCCGACTGGATGAAGCCGCGCGACTTGCCGATGACCCGCAGGGTGAATGCGACGTTCTCGAAGACCGACTTGTTCGGCAGCAGGCGGAAGTCCTGGAACACGACGCCGAGGTCGCGACGGAAGTAGGGCACCTTCCGGCTCGAGATCGAGCCGAGGTCTTGGCCGAGCACGTGGATGGAGCCGCGCGTGGGCTTATCCTCTTTGAGGATGAGCCGCAGGAAGGTCGACTTGCCGGAACCGGATGCGCCGACGAGGAACACGAACTCGCTGCGGAGGATCTCCACCCCGAGGTCGTTCAGCGCGGGCCTCGCCTGGCCCGGGTAGGTCTTGGTCACAGCGTCGAAACGGATCATCGCAGTCGAGCTTAAGCAGCGCGCCCGCTGTCGGCACCACGACTCGCCCAACTCACAGCGAACCGCCGTTGCCGCCGTTGCCCGGTGCGCGCTCGGGTTCGACGCCGATCACTCGCTCGCCCTCTTGCGGGCTGCGGCGACGAACGCCCCGATGAGCCAGAGTCCCTCGGGATCGAGGCGTTCCTCGGGGTGCCACTGCACGCCGAGGCAGAAGGAGCCGTCGGAGGATTCGATCGCCTCGATGACGCCGTCGGGAGCGGTCGCGGAGACGACGAGGCCCTCGCCGAGTTCGCCGACGCCCTGGTGGTGGTGTGAGGCGATCTCGAACGACAGCTCGTGCGTGAGCGTGCTCAGCAACGAGCCCGGCTCGATCGTCACGTGGTGTGGGGTGTACTTGCCGATGATGTCTCGGTGAATCGCGAGATCGACGCGGTCGCCGAGGTGCTGCTCGAGCGTGCCGCCCATCGCCACGTTGAGCACCTGGAGGCCTCGGCAGGCACCGAAGACGGGCATGCCCCGAGCGTGCGCCAGGCGCGTGAGGGCAATTTCGAGCTCATCGCGCACGCGCAGCGGCGGGTCGTTCGTCGGGTGCGCCTCGCTGCCGTAGATGTCCGCATCGAGGTCGCGACCGCCGGGCAGGAACAGGCCGTCGATGCGGTCGAGAACGCGCTCGGGTTCGGCGATGTGCACGTCGAGGCTCGGGATGAGCAGCGGTGCGGCACCCGCCTGCTCGAGAGCAGCGACGTATCGGTGCGGCAAGCCGTCGTTCGGGATGTCAACCCAGGCGCCCGACGTCACTGCCTTACGGTCGGCGACGAGGCCGATGACGGGAACGGTCATGCGCACCCCCGGAGGTTGCGTGCTCTCAGTCCTGCTTCTGCTTGCGCCACTTGATGCCGGCGGCGATGAACCCGTCGAGGTCGCCGTCGAAGACGGCGGACGGGTTGTTCACCTCGTGTTCGGTGCGAAGGTCTTTCACCATCTGGTACGGCGCGAGCACGTAGGAGCGCATCTGGTCGCCCCAGCTCGCGGTGATGGTGCCCGCGAGCTCTTTCTTCTGCGCAGCCTCTTGCTCCTTCTGGAGCAGGAGCAGCCGTGACTGCAGCACGCGCATGGCGGCGGCGCGGTTCTGGATCTGCGACTTCTCGTTCTGCATCGAGACGACGGTGCCGGTGGGGAGGTGGGTGAGGCGCACCGCCGAGTCGGTGGTGTTCACCGACTGGCCGCCGGGACCGCTCGAGCGGAACACGTCGACGCGGATGTCGTTCTCGGGGATCTCGATCGCCTCGGTCTCCTCCATGAGCGGGATGACCTCGACCGCCGCGAAGCTGGTCTGGCGCTTGCCGGCCTGGCCGAACGGGCTCATGCGCACGAGGCGATGCGTGCCCGCCTCGACGGAGAGGGTGCCGAACGCATAGGGCGCATCGATCTCGAAGGTGGCCGACTTGATGCCCGCCTCTTCGGCGTAGCTCGTGTCCATGACCTTGGCGGAGTAGTTGTGCTTCTCGGCCCAGCGCAGGTACATGCGCATGAGCATCTCGGCGAAGTCGGCAGCGTCGACGCCGCCGGCGCCGGCGCGGATCGTGATCACCGCGGGGCGATTGTCCCACTCGCCGTCGAGCAGGGTCTGCACCTCGAGTTGGCCGATCGTCTTCTGCAGCGACTCGAGCTCGGCGCGCGACTCGAGTGCGCTCTCTTCGTCTTCGGCCTCGTTCGCGAGCTCGATGAGCACCTCGAGGTCATCGAGGCGGGACTCGATGCTCTTCACGCGCGCGAGCTCGGACTGGCGGTGGCTGAGCGCGCTCGTCACCTTCTGGGCGTTGTCGGTGTCGTCCCAGAGGTCGGGCGCTCCGGCGAGCGCTGAGAGCCGCTCGATCTCCGACTGAAGTGAGTCGACGTCGACGACGGAGCGGATGTCGCGGAAAGTGGAGCGCAGCGCGGCGATCTCCTGCGTGAGGTCAAGATCCAACATGGCCTTCCCAGCCTAGCCGTGACGGCGTGGCCCTGCGTCCGGGACATCCACCCCAAGCAATAGCATCGAAGGGATGACCGACACCACGCCTCCGTACTCCTGGCGTGCGATCATCCTCCCGGCCTACCTGCCGACCCTGCTGTTCTCGCTCGGCGAGGGCGCGATGATCCCGGTTATCCCCGTGGTCGCCACCGAGCGCGGCGCGTCGCTCGCACTCGCCGGGCTCATCGCCGCGATGCTCATGGTCGGTGAGCTCGTCGGCGACCTGCCGGCGGGGTGGCTCGTGGCGCGCATCGGCGAGCGCAACGCGATGATGGGCGGAGCGCTCCTCGCGGTCATCGCCGTGCTCATCGCGCTCGCCGCGCCCACGACGTTCGCGCTCGCCATCGGCGTCTTCCTGCTCGGCCTCGCGACGGCGGTGTTCGGCCTGGCCCGGCACGCGTTCCTCACGAGCTACGTGCCAGAACGCACCCGGGCGCGGGCGCTCTCGACGCTCGCGGGCGTCTTCCGCGGTGGCCACGCGGCGGGCCCGTTCGTCGCCGCTGCCCTCATCGCGTGGACCGGCTCCGCAGAGATCGTGTTCTGGGTGCTCGTCGCGAGCTCGTTCGCGGTCGTCGTGGTGCTGCTCGTGCTGCCCGACCCCGAGCGCGTGTTCGGCGCGGCTCGGCTCGCGCGCGCGGCATCCGTTTCGGGTGAACCGCTCACCGAAGGCGAAGCCGAAGCGGATGCCGCGTCGCACGGCGTCTTCCGTGCGATCGTCACGCATCGCGGGGTGCTCGCCCGCATCGGCAGCGGCGTCGGACTGCTCGCCGCGATCCGCGCGAGCCGCACCGTCATTATTCCGCTCTGGGCGGTGTCGATCGGGATGCCGCCCGAGACGGCCGCGCTCGTGATCGGCGTTGCGGCGGCGATCGACTTCGCGCTGTTCTACGTGAGCGGCCAGATCATGGACCGCTTCGGCCGGCTCTGGAGCGCGGTGCCCGGGCTCATCGGCCTCGGCACCGGCCACCTCGTGCTCGCGCTCACGCATGACCTGCCCGGCAATGAGGTGTGGTTCGCCGTGGTCGCGGTGCTGCTCGGCGTGGCGAACGGGCTCTCGAGCGGGGTCATCCTCACGCTCGGCGCCGACCTCGCGCCGAAGATGAACCCGGCACCGTTCCTCGGCGCCTTCCGCACAATCGGCGACGCCGGCGGGGCGGCGGCGCCACTCATCGTCGCGGGCGTGACGTCGCTGGTGTCGATCATGGCGGCGAGCGCCACGATGGGCGTGCTCGGGCTCGTCGGCGCGGTGGTCATGTGGCGGTACATCCCGCGATACGTGCCGCGTCGGCCGCACCGGCCCTACTCGTCGGGCGGGTAGCGACCCCGAGAGGCGAGGCATATGCTCGGCTCAGGTGAGGATGATTCACCAAGCCGGGAGGCGCGCCCGATGACGGATCTCGATGAACTTGTCAGAGCAGCAGAGGCGCGTTGGCTGGCTGCCTTCGAATCAGGCCCGACCGAACCGCCGAGTCGTGTGCTCGTCCGTGGCGATACGGCTCCCGACGCCGAACTCGTCGACTCGAGCGGTGCGCCGCGACGGCTTTCGGAGTTCTGGGCTGCGGGCCCTGCGCTCGTGATGTTCTGGCGTCACTTCGGCTGCAGCTGCGGCATGGATCGCGCTCATCGGCTCGTCGAGGAGCTCGACGACTACCACGCCGCCGGCCTTCGGGTCGTGATCGTGGGCCAAGGCGAGCCCGAGCGCGCGGCCGCGTACGCGTCGAAGCACGGCATCACCGTGCCGCTTCTCGTCGACCCGAGCGCCGACGTGTACCGGGCGTACGGCGTCGGCCACTACCAACCCGAGCAGGCGCTGTTCGACGCGCCCGCGGAGTACCTCGCACACTCACGCGAAACCGGCCAGAGCTTCCTCGAGGCTCGGCGCGAGCAAGGCCGGCCGCCCGTCGACGACCCCTGGCGGGCGGCGGCGGAATTCGTGATCGATCAGGCCGGCATCGTGCGGTTGGGCTACTCGTACCAGTACTGCGAGGACTTCCCCGACCCGCGGGTGCTCACCGCCGCGGCTCGGCTCGCGCAGAGCCCAGGCGGGTAGCCGCTTCGCGCGGGTCAGCCCCGCTTCGCCGTGGCGTCATCGAGCTCCTCATGCGCCTGCTCCGCGGCCTTCGCGGCTCGCCCTCGATCGCGCTCGGTGGATCGCGCGCGGCGTTCGGCCTCGGTGATCTCACGACGCACCTCGTCGAGGCGAGCACTGAGCTCCTCGCGCTCGTCGCGCAACGCCTCGAGGCGACCCTCGGCCTCCTCCGCCTGTTCTGTGGCGGCTCGCAGTTCCTTGTCGGCCTCCTCGGCACGGGCACGAGCCTCACGCACCTTGAACTCCGCCCGCGCCTTAGCGTGCTCACGGGCTTCGCGCTCGGATTCCTCGGTCGCCGCACGCTCGTCGGTCTTCGTGTCTCTCGTGGCAGTCTCGGCACGGCGACGCTCGCGCTTCGGCCGGGCTGACGCGGCGAGCGGCGCACCTGCCACCGCACCGTCGAGGTCGACGGGGTCGAACCCGACCGCTTGGAGCCCGCGAATGAGCCGGCCGCTCCGCACCGCATCGCCCGCCGGCTCGTCGACCGTGCCCGCGGCGAGGGTCTGCTCCACCTCGTCGAGCACCGCGCGGGAGGCGTCGCGGTCGAACTCCTCGGCGATCGCCGACGCGGTGTCGAGGAGCTCGCCGATGAGTCCGCGCCGCTCGCGTGCGAGCCGGTTCAGCTGCCGCCCGTCGCCGCGGGCCTGCGACTGGCGGAGTTCGGCGCCCAAGTCGAGCAGGTCGTCGATCTCGTCGCTCTTGCGCCGCACGAGCTGATTGACGAGGAACGCCGCGGGCGACGGCTTGCGCAGCTCCTGGATGCGCGCGGCGAGCTCGCGATCATCGGGCTTCACTTCGCGCACACGGGCGTTGCGCGCGGCGGTGAACTCCTCAGGAGCGAGCCCGTAGAGGTGGTCGGCGTCTTCGTTGAGCGCGTCGGTCGCCATGCCACCCATCTTCCCGCTTCACACGGATGCCGCGAGGAGGAGTTTCTGCGGCATCCGTCACGTGCGTTCAGCCCGCGGGAGCAGGCAGGGTGAGGAGAATGACGTCGAACACGAGCACGAACGCGGCGACGATCACGGCGGCGAGCGCGAGCGCTCCCCCGGTCAGCGACGGCTCGCGTTTGAGCTCGCGACGCGCCACCAGACCGAGCACGAGGCCTGCGGCGGCGAGCACGAGCGCCACGATCGCCGGCATCAACAGCGCACCGACGGCGAGCACGAGCGCGGTCACGGCCTTCCATGAGTAGCGCGGGCTGCCCGAGCCGGGGCCCCGCTTCGGCGCGCCGTCGGTCATGAGCTCAGCGACCGTTGACCTTCTCGACGCTCATCACGAGGATGACGCGGTCGTCCTTGTCGGCGGGCGCCTCTTGATCGGGGTTGCCGTAGCGCTGTCCGAGGTGCACGTAGAACGCGCCCTCCGGGTCGGCGATCACCTCGGTGAGACGCCCGCGCACCTCGACGTACTTGAAGGCGTTCGCCGGATCGATCGCCTCGAGCGTCATGAGGGGATTTGCCTGCAGGTGGCGGAACTTCGCGCGCTTCGTCGTGTGGGTGAAACGGATGACGCCGGCGTCGCCGTCGAACTCGAACCACATGGGGTTCACCTGCACGCTGCCGTCGGGCCGCACCGTGGCGAGGTGGCCGAAGACCGGCGCGGAGAGGATGCGAGTGAAGTGATCGGAGATCTCGATGGTGGTCTGAATCGTCATCGCTCCAGTCAACCGCATTCCCGGGCGCTCAGTGGAACACCGAGCGAGCAGTCGCTGTCACCTCGATCGGCACCGCCACCGGCACAAGCTCAGTGTGGACCGGCGCGTACCAGACGCCCCGCAGCGTGACCGTCGCACTCTGGCCATCGTCGGATGCCGCCCGAATGACGGAGACATCCTCGAGGCTGCGCGCGGCATCGCCCAGGTATTCGACGACCGCTTCGCTGACACCGGCGGAGTCGAGTTCGAGCGAGAGGCGATCGTCGTCGATGCGCACCGTATCGAGGCTCCACGCCTCGGCTCCCGCGAGCGCCGCGCCGTCGGCGAGCGTGAAGAGCCGTTTGCGCTCGAGGTACAGCGACGTCGCCGAGACCACGACCATCACGAGCGAGAGCCCGAGGAAGCAATAGAAGATCGTGAGGAGCAGCGTGGACCCCCGCTCGTCGTCACGGTCGAGTGCCCCGCGAATGCGCCGGATCATGTGCCGCTCCGCGCGAACCGCGACACGGTCTGCGTTGCGCTCGCCTCGAGCGGCACGCTGCCCACGGCATCGAGCGCGAGGAGGTCGGGCACGAGCGGCAGGCTGACTCGGGCTACGACCGAGACGCGAATGCGGCTTCCGGGTTCGAGGCAGTCCGTGGCGCTGCACTCGATGGTGACGGATGCCGCTTCGGCGTCGACCCCGTAGTCGGCAAGCGTCACCCGAATCGCACGGTCCACCGCGGCATCCGCTGCCCCTTCGGCACTCGCCTGCACGGCGATGCGCGCGGCCTGGCGGGCTGCACCCTCGACGGCGAGCGCGCCGCCCTGGATCGCCGCCATGGCGAGCACGAGGTAGACGAGCGGCACGAGCAGGATAATGCCGACCGTGAGGAACTCGAGCGACGCCGAGCCGCGTTCGGAAGCTGCGGCAGCGAGTCGAGCCGCCAGGAATCGCGACCACCGCGGCCCGCGCCGCTCAGTCGAGCGACTCGACCGCCGCATGCCCCGTCACCTCCAACCCACGTTCGAGACCGAGCAAGCCGATGACCGGCAGCGCCGCGCGAACGGTCACGGCGACCACCGGCACGCCGCCGATCGAGGAATGCGCCGCCGCGACATCCTGCGCATACTCCGCCGAGATCGCGGTGCTGATGAGGTCTTGCGTACGAGCGACGCCGTCGTCGGCGGATGAACCGGCGAGCGCGGCGTACCTCGCCCCCTCCGCCGCTGCATCGAGGAGCGTGTTGCGCACGTGCAGCGCCAGCGCGAGCTGCACCACGGCGAGCGCGAGCACGGTGAGGAGCACCCCGACGAGCGTGAACTCTGCCACAGCGGAACCACGTTCGTCGCGCGCGAGCGCGGCGAGCACCGAGCCACGCGAACGGCCGCTCAGAACCCGACCCCTCAGAACCCCAGCACGCGACCGATCGCCTGGTCGAAGACCCCCGACAATGCGGGCCCGGCGAGCCCCCAGATGACGATGACGAGGCCGGCCGTCATCAGGGTGATGAGCACCCACCCCGGCACGTCGCCGCGTTCGTCGCGCAAGCGCTCGGTGATCCAGTTCCCCATGTGCGTTCCCTTCGGTGAGTCCGTTGCGAGTTGCAGCGCTCGAGTGCCGTGCCATCAGAACCCCGTCTGCAACACGAGGTATCCCGGGAACAGCGCGAACGCGACCGTGACCGGAAGGATCAAGAAGATCAGGGGCACAAGCATGGCTATTTCCTTGCGGCCGGCGAGCTCGATGATCGTGCGCTTCGCCTCCTCGCGCGCGTCGCCCGCTTGCGAACGCAGCACGCCGGCGAGCGGCGCACCGCGATCGAGCGCGCCGAGCACCTGGTCGAGCGCACGAGAGAGAGCCGGGTGGTCGATTCCGTCGCGGAGCTCGGCGAGCGCCTGGCCGAGCGGAACGCCGGTGCTGACGGAGGCCACGACGCCGGCGAACTCGCGCGGAAGCTCCCCCGACCCGGCCTTCGCGATGCGTCGGATCGCGTCGAGCATTCCTTCGCCGGCGGTGAGGCTGAGGGTGAGGAACTCGAGCACCGTCGGCAGCTCGTCGGAGATGCGCGACAACCGACGTCGCGCGCGGCGTTGCAGCATCCAATCGCGCAAGACGGCGCCGAGTGCCGCCGCGAGGAATGGCATCGCGATGCGGACGACCGATGGCAGCGTGCCGAACGCCGGCGACAGCAGGGCGAGCGCCAGTGCGATCACGAATGCCGCCGCGCTCCAAGCGAGCTGTTCGCCGCGGAACCGCTCGACGCTCGAGGTCGACCCGGCCTGCCGTAACCGACGCGCGATCGTCTCGTTCCCTCCGAGCCACTCCGAGAGCATCCGACGAAGCCACCTGACGGCCGGCGTGACCATCACACCGAGCACCGGCGTGGGATCGCTGGGCCGGCGTTCGAGGATGGCTCGTGCCTCGCTCGAGATGTCGGCGACGTACGGCGCGACGCGCTCGACGAGCCGAGGTCTGCCGATGCGCGGCACAGCGGAGACGATGAGCCACATGCCGAGCCCGAGCACGGCACCGAGGAGCACGCCGATCGCACCGATCGCGTTCAGTGGAACCATCGACGCTCCTCGGGAAGTCGGCCGAGGGCGATCATGGCCTGATAGGCGACGATCGTGACGACGACACCGGCGATGATGAGCACGGTGCCGGCAGGTGAGTCGTACGCGACGAGTGTCTCGCGCCGCGATCCGAGCACGATCAGGAGGAGCCACGGCGCGGCGACGCCGAGGCGTGCGGCGTTGCGGATCCACGATTGGCGGGAAACGACCTCGGCACGCAGTGCTGCGTCTTCGCGAAGGTAGCCCGCGAGGCCCCGGAGCACGGCGGTGACATCGCTGCCGCCGACCTCACGGGCCATTCGGAGCGTCTCGAGGATGCGATCGGCGACCGGATCGGCGAGCGATGCCTTCAGGCGGTCGAGGCAGAGGGAGAAGTTTCCGGTGCGGCGGTAGTCGTCGTCGAACGACGCGAACGCGCTTCGTGTGGCAGCCGGCCCGAGCTCGGCGAGGGCGCCGACGCTCTCGGGCAGCGACATCCCGGCACGAACCGACGCGACGAGGTGGTCGACGACGTCGGGCCAGACCGCGCGATTCGCCGCACGCCTGCGAGTCGCGCGCGCACGGATGAGGAGTGGCAGGAGCGCGCCGCCGAGCACGCCGGCAACCACGGTGAGCACCGGGATCGCGAGCACTGCCTGGGCGAGCGCCCCTCCGACCACGGAGAGGAGTGCCGCCACCGCGACGACGACCGGAACCGGTACGCCGATGAGGCCCGCCAACGCGAGCTCGTCGCGGATGCGTGCCCCCACGCCGGGACCCGAACGCGCCGCGGTGCGCGCCGGCCAGAGCAGTGGGGAGAACGCGAGCAGCACGCCGAGCCCGAGGAGCGCACCGAGCATGAGACTCATCGGGCACCTCGAGCGAGCACGATGTCGGGATCGAACCCGGCCGCGTCGAACTTCTCGAGACGAGCCGGGCGGGCGCCGGTGGTGACGAGGAGCCCCGCCCTCGTCACGAAGATCGGGTCGGCGTCGACGGCAGCGCCAGTGGACCCGCCGGTCGGGGCGGTGATCTCCGCCACGCGGCGTCTGCCGTCGCGATCGATCGCGAGGTGCACCACGAGGTCGATGCAGCTCGCGACGGTCGGCACGACGAACGAAGAGTCGATGTTGCGGCCGGCGAGGAGCGGAAGGGTGCAGAGCTTCACGAGGGCGTCGCGCGCCGAGTTCGCGTGGATCGTGCACATGCCGGGCAAGCCCGAGTTGAGCGCGATGAGCAGGTCGAGGCTCTCGGCCTCGCGCACCTCGCCGACGATCAGGCGGTCGGGCCGCATACGCAGCGCCTCTTTGATGAGGCGGCGCAGTGTGATCTCTCCGGTGCCCTCGAGACTCGGCTGGCGACACTGCAGCGACACGAGATCTCGCACGTCGAGGTCGAGCTCGAACGTCTCCTCGACCGTGACCACGCGGTCGCCCGAGCGAGCGCTCGACATGAGCGCATTCAGCATCGTGGTCTTGCCCGTGTGCGTCGCCCCAGACACCAGGATGTTCGCGCCTGCCAGCACGGCCATGCGCAGGAACTCCGACGCCTGCGGCGTGACCGAGCCGAGCTCGACGAGCTGCGCGAGCGAGCGGATGCGGCGCTGGAACTTGCGGATATTGACCGCCCAGTGCGCGCGAGCGACGTCGGGGATCGCGACGTGCAGGCGCGAGCCGTCGGGCAGGGACGCATCGACGAAGGGCGACGACAGGTCGACGCGCCGACCCGAGTGCTGCAGCATCCGCTCGACGAGCTCTCGCACCTCGCGGTCGGAGAGCACGACGGTCGTGAGCTCGGCCACCCCGTCGCGCGCGACGAACACCCGGGTCGGCGAGTTGATCCATATCTCTTCAACACCGGGATCGTCGAAGTACGGCTGAAGCGGCCCGTACCCGGTGATGGAGGCGACGACCTCGCGCGCGGTGCCGTGCTCGTCGCCCAGCTGGGCGTGCGCTCCGGCGAGGGCACGCTCGCTGTAGCGGCGCACCTCTTCGCGTGCGTAGCGTGCGGCGACCGCCTCGTCGCCGGCGAGATCGACCCCATCGCGGAGCACCCGTGTTCGCACCCGATCGGCGATGGTGCGAACTGGGTCGGTCATGGCACCATCTTGCGATGCGCCGGATGCACCACCTCGAAGTTATCCACAGCCGGTTCCGCGGCGCGGCATCCGTAACATGGGGCGATGACCGAAGCGGCCGCAACTGCCCCCATCGAGCCCGGCGTCTACCAGCACTTCAAGGGCGCACGATACGAAGTGCTCCTCGTGGCCAGGCACAGCGAGACCGAAGAGGAGTTCGTCGTCTACCGCCAGCTCTATGGCGACCGCTCGAACTGGGTGAGGCCCACGGCCATGTTCACCGAGCACGTCGAGCGCGACGGGCGCCTCGTGCCCCGCTTCGCGCGCATTGAGCACGCCCACTGAGGCGTGGGTGAGGCTTGCGTCGGCTCACTCGCGTCGCAGGCGCACCCAGACCGTCGTGTCACCGGGAACCAAGCCGTCGCTCGCTGCGGCGGATCCGGAGGCTCTCCCAGTAGCGACGCAGCGTCGAGTCCGGGTCGCGCTCCTGCGCCTCGACCGTCAGCGAGCTCCACCCGGCGGGCTGAGTGAGCCAGGTCCGCGTAGCGGGCGACGGCGGGAAGCCGAACGGCGGGCGGTCTCCGCTCCATGGCAGCGGCACGCGGCATCCGTCTCGACCGGGGTTCTCGCCCTGCGATCGGAAGCACATCGGGTCCTGCAGCTCGCCGCGGTCGAGGTCCTCGACCTCAGGGAGGGGAGGGGCGGGTGGCGTACAGGCCCGTACTCCACAACGCCCTCGAGCACTGCCGCGGCACCGGACGATCCGGAATGTGCTAATGTCTTAACATGATTGCGGAGATGAACTTCTACACCCGCAAGTGGGTGCGTCCCGAGGACCTCAATGCCAACGGCACGCTGTTCGGCGGCAGTCTCCTGCGCTGGATCGACGAGGAGGCCGTCGTCTACTCGGTGCTGCAGCTCGGCAACGGCCGCGTGGTCACGAAGTACATGTCCGAGATCGAGTTCGTGAGCTCCGCCCGCCAGGGCGACCTCATCGAGCTCGGGCTCGTCGCAACGAAATTCGGCCGCACGTCGCTCACCCTCCGAGCGGAGGCGCGCAACATGATCACCCGGCGCAGCATCCTCACGATCGACCGCATCGTCTTCGTGAACCTCGACGAAGACGGTCATCCCGCCGCGCACGGCCACACTGAGATCACCTACGAGCGCGACCGAATTCCTGCGCCCGCACCCGCGGCCGGCGACCCGCTCGCGGAATGACCGCAATACACATATTGTCATTTTGTTAGGACATGGATATGATCACTTGGACCACCTGCACGGCTCGATCGAGAGAGTTCTACACCGGCGTATGAACACGAATCAGACCTTCGACGTCATCACGATGGGCCGCGTCGGCGTCGACATCTACCCGCTGCAAGACGGCGTCGGCCTCGAAGACGTCGAGACGTTCGCCAAGTACCTCGGCGGCAGCGCCACCAACGTCGCCATCGCGGCAGCGCGGCACGGCCGCTCCAGCGCGGTGATCACCCGCACCGGCGCCGACCCGTTCGGGCGCTTCGTCCGCCGCGAGCTCGTGCGCCTCGGGGTCTCCGACGCGTACGTGGGGGTCGAGCCCGACCTGCTCACGCCCGTCACGTTCTGCGAGATCTTCCCGCCCGACGACTTCCCGCTCTACTTCTACCGCAAGCCGAAAGCGCCCGACCTGACGATCACCGCCAAGTCGCTCGACCTCGACGCGATCCACAACGCGGGCGTGTTCTGGGCGACGGTGACCGGACTCTCCGAGGAGCCGAGCCGCTCGGCGCATCACGTCGCCTGGACGGCGCGCGCTCGCCGTCAGCACACGGTCCTCGACCTCGACTACCGCCCCATGTTCTGGCACTCCCCCGGAGACGCAACGCGTGAGGTCACACGTGCGCTCCCCCACGTCACCGTCGCGGTCGGCAACCGTGAGGAGTGCGAGATCGCCGTCGGCGAGACCGAGCCGCACCGCGCGGCCGACGCACTGCTCGAGCGCGGCGTCGAGCTCGCCATCGTGAAGCAGGGCCCCAAGGGCGTGCTCGCGAAGACGCGCGACGAGACCGTCGAGGTGCCGCCCTTCCCGGTCGAGGTCGTGAACGGACTCGGCGCAGGCGACGGCTTCGGTGGAGCCCTGTGCCACGGGCTCCTCGCGGGCTGGGACCTCGAGCGGATCCTGCGATTCGCCAACATCGCGGGCGCCATCGTCGCCTCCCGCCGGGAGTGCTCCACGGCGATGCCGACGACGGCCGAGGTCGAGGCCGCACTGGAAGGGGCGACGGATGCCGCGCACTGACCGCTTCCTCGCTGCCGAGCGTTTCGACGAGCTCCGCCACATCCGCGCCGCTGAGCCCCATCGCATCGCGCGGGCGCTCGCCGAGCGCGTGCGGCGTCCACTCCTCTCCGACGCCGGCCGCCTGTTCATCGTGGCCGCCGACCACCCGGCGCGGGGCGCCCTCGGCGTCGGCAACGACCCGATGGCCATGGCCGGCCGCTACGACCTGCTCGACCGTCTCGCGCTCGCGCTCTCGCGACCCGGCGTCGACGGCGTGCTCGGCACGCCCGACATCATCGACGACCTCGCCCTGCTCGGCGCGCTCGACGGAAAGGTCGTGGTCGGGTCGATGAATCGCGGCGGGCTGCGCGGCTCGGCGTTCGAGTTCGACGACCGGTTCACGGGCTACGACATCCCCGCGATCGTGCGCGACCGGCTCGACTTCGCGAAGACGCTCGTCCGAGTGAACCTCGGCGACCCCGCGACATCCGCGACCCTCGAGGCGAACGCCAGGGCGGTCTCCGCCGCGGTCGCCGCCCGCGTGCCCATCATGCTCGAGCCGTTCCTCAGCGAGTGGCGTGACGGTGCCGCCGCCAACCTGCTCGACGCCGACTCCGTCATTCGTTCCATCGCGATCGCCGCCGGCCTCGGCGACAGCTCGGCCTACACCTGGATGAAGCTCCCCGTAGTCGACGAGATGGAGCGCGTGATGGCGTCGACGACGCTTCCGACGCTCCTGCTCGGCGGCGATCCGGCGACCGATCCCGACGCGACCTACGCCGCGTGGGAACCCGCCCTTGCGCTCCCCGGCGTGCGCGGACTCGTCGTCGGCCGCACCCTCATCTACCCGCTCGACGGAGACGTGGAAGCTGCGGTCGACACCGCTGCCGCACTCGTCCACGCTCCCTCCAACGCCTGACCGAACCAGAAAGTCGAGAAACACCCATGAGCAACACCACCGAGAACCTCCCGGTCGCAGACCCGTTCGTCGAGGACGGCGGGCTCCCGGTCGTCGGCCACTGGATCGACGGCGCCGTGCACGTCTCGCGCAGCGGTCGCACCTCCCCCGTCTACGACCCCGCGATCGGCCGCCAGACCAAGGAGGTCGCGCTCGCCGACGAGGCGGAGATCGAGCTCGCCATCGCGTCGGCCGCGAAGGCGTTCCCGCGCTGGGCGGCGATGTCGATGACCAAGCGCCAGGCGGTTGTGTTCCGGTTCCGCGAGCTCCTCAACGAACGCAAGCACGAGCTCGCCGAGATCATCACGAGCGAGCACGGCAAGGTCGTCTCCGACGCCGCCGGCGAGGTGCAGCGCGGCCTCGAGGTCGTCGAGCTCGCGACCGGCTTCCCGAACATCCTCAAGGGCGACTACTCCGAGAACGTGTCGACGGGCATCGACGTCTACTCCACCAAGCAGCCGCTCGGCGTGGTCGGCATCATCAGCCCGTTCAACTTCCCCGCCATGGTGCCGATGTGGTTCTTCCCCATCGCGATCGCCGCGGGCAACGCCGTCATCCTGAAGCCGAGCGAGAAGGACCCGTCGGCCGCGATCTGGATGGCCGAGCTCTGGAAGGAGGCGGGTCTGCCCGATGGCGTGTTCAACGTGCTGCAGGGCGACAAGCTCGCCGTCGACGGACTGCTCACCAGCCCCGAGGTGCAGTCGATCTCGTTTGTCGGCTCCACGCCCATCGCGAAGTACATCTACGAGACCGCGGCGAAGCACGGCAAGCGCGTCCAGGCGCTCGGCGGGGCGAAGAACCACATGCTCGTCCTACCCGACGCCGACCTCGACCTCGTCGCCGACCAGGCGATCAACGCGGGCTTCGGCTCCGCCGGCGAGCGCTGCATGGCGATCAGCGTCGTGCTCGCGGTCGAGCCGGTCGCCGACGAGCTCATCGAGAAGATCACCGAGCGCATCGGCAAGCTGCGCATCGGCGACGGCCGAGGCGAGCCCGACATGGGCCCGCTCGTCACGGCGCAGCATCGCGACAAGGTCGCCGCGTACATCGACATCGCCGCCGAGGACGGCGCGACGGTCGTGGTCGACGGCCGTGGCATCGACGTCGACGGCGCCGCCGACGGCTTCTGGCTCGGCCCGACGCTGCTCGACAACGTGCCCACGACGAGCCGCGCGTACACCGAGGAGATCTTCGGACCGGTGCTCTCGGTCGTGCGCGTCGAGAGCTTCCAGGAGGGCGTCGACCTCATCAACTCCGGCGAGTTCGGCAACGGCACCGCCATCTTCACGAACGACGGTGGGGCGGCCCGCCGCTTCCAGAACGAGATCCAGGTCGGCATGATCGGCATCAACGTGCCGATCCCCGTGCCCGTCGCGTACTACTCGTTCGGCGGCTGGAAGGACTCGCTGTTCGGCGACTCGAAGGCCTACGGCATCCAGGGCTTCGACTTCTTCACCCGACAGAAGGCGATCACCTCGCGCTGGCTCGACCCCGCGACCCACGGCGGGATCAACCTCGGGTTCCCGAAGAACGACTGACGCGAGACGATCGATACACGAATCACGAATCACGAAGGAGTGAGGCACGCGATGCACGCGCGCAACGCATGGTTCCACCCGCGCGGCGGGCTCACCCGCAACGGCTGGGAGAGCGTCGTCGACGCGACGCTCTCCGGCTGGGAGCACACCGGCCTGCGCGTGGCCGACCTCGGCGACAGGGGCTCGAGGGAGCTTCCCGCCGCCGGGGTCGAGCGGATCGTCGTCCCACTCGCGGGCAGTTGCGAGGTGGCGTGGGCAACGATCAGCGAGTCCGGCAGCGTGGCGCTCGAGGGCCGGGCGTCCGTGTTCGACGGGCCGACCGACGTGGTGTACCTGCCCGTCGGCACATCGGCGGTGCTCACGGGCCACGGTCGTATCGTTGTAGCTGAGGCGCCGGCCAGCACGCAGCATCCGTTGCAGGTCATCGCGAAGCACGAGGTGCCGGTCGAACTCCGTGGCGCGGGCCGGTCGAGCCGGCAGGTCCACAACTTCGGCACGCCCGGACGCCTCGACGCCGAGAAGCTCATCGTGTGCGAGGTCATCACCCCTGCCGAGAACTGGTCGTCGTACCCAGCCCACAAACACGACGAGCACGTCGACGCGCACGAGTCGCGTCTTGAGGAGATCTACTACTTCGAGTCGGATGTCGCGCGCGGGCTCAGCGCACCGGGCGACGCCGACCCGTTCGGCATGTTCGCCACGTACACCTCCCCCGCGGGCGAGATCGACATCAACGCCATTGTGCGCACGGGCGATGTCGCCCTCGTGCCGTTCGGCTACCACGGGCCCGCCGTCGCGGCGCCCGGCTACGACCTGTACTACCTCAACGTGATGGCAGGCCCCGACGCCGAGCGCGAGTGGCGCATCAGCGACGACCCCGCCCACGCGTGGGTGCGCTCGACCTGGGATGCTCAGGAGATCGACCCGCGCCTGCCCTACGCAGCCGACCCGGAAGGACGATGACGACGTTGGAGACCAAGCAGATGACGGTGGCGCAGGCCCTCGTCGAATTCCTCGCCCGCCAGTGGACCGTCGACGGTGACCTCCGCGAACGCACGATCCCCGGAGTCTTCGGCATCTTCGGCCACGGCAACGTCGCCGGCATCGGGCAGGCGCTGCGCCAGGCGAACGAGCTCGAGCCCGACCTGATGCCGTACTACCAGGCCCGCAACGAGCAGGCGATGGTGCATCAGTCGGTCGGCTATGCACGGATGCACCGCCGTCGCGCGACCTTCGCGTCAGCCGCGTCGGTCGGTCCGGGTGCCGCGAACATGCTCACGGGCGCCGCCCTCGCGACGAGCAACCGCATGCCGGCGCTCCTACTGCCGAGTGACACCTTCGCGACGCGCGTCGCCGACCCGGTGCTGCAGCAGCTCGAGTTCCCGCACGACATCGGCATCCAGGTGACCGACGCGTTCCGTCCGCTCTCGCGCTTCTTCGACCGCGTGCAGCGACCCGAGCAGCTGTACTCGATCGCCCTCGCGGCGATGCGGGTGCTCACCGACCCCGCCGAGACGGGCGCCGTGACGATCGCGCTGCCAGAGGACGTGCAGGCCGAGGCGATCGACGTCCCGCTGGAGTTCCTACAGGATCGCGAGTGGCACATCTCGCGCCCGCTCCCCCAGCGCGGTCAGCTCGAGCGGGCCGTCGCCGCGATCCGCTCGGCCAAGCGGCCCGTGATCGTCGCCGGCGGCGGCGTGATCTACTCGGGAGCCGAGGCCGCGCTCGCGGCGCTCGTCGAGGCGACCGGCATCCCCGTCGGCACCTCGCAGGCCGGCGGCGGCGCGCTGCCGTGGGACCACGCGCAGTACGTCGGCGGCATCGGCGCGACCGGCACGACCGCCGCGAACCGTATCGCCGCCGAGGCCGACGTCGTCATCGGCATCGGCACCCGGTACAGCGACTTCACCACCGCGAGCCGCACCGTGTTCCAGGACCCGGATGTGCGCTTCGTCAACATCAACGTCGCGGGGTTCGACGCCTACAAGCACGGCTCGCAGTTGCCTGTCGTCGCCGACGCGCGCGAGACGCTCGAGGTGCTCCTCGCCGAGCTCGGGGGCTTCCGGGTCGACACCGCGTACGCCGAGCGCATCGCGCGCGAGAAGCGCGAGTGGGATGCCGCGGTCGACGCCGCGTTCGCGCCCACCGGAAGCGACCTGCCGGGCCAGCCCGAGATTATCGGCGCCGTGCAGGCGGCGTCGGCGCCGGAAGACGTGCTCGTGCAGGCGGCCGGGTCGCTGCCGGGCGACCTGCACAAGCTGTGGCGCGTACGCGACCCGCTCGGCTACCACGTCGAGTACGCGTTCTCGTGCATGGGTTACGAGATCGCCGGCGGCCTCGGCGTCAAGCGCGGCGCGCTCACCGACGGCTCGGACCGCGACGTCATCGTCATGGTCGGCGACGGCTCGTACCTGATGCTGCACACCGAGCTCGTCACGGCCGTCGCCGAGGGCATCAAGCTCATCGTCGTGCTCATCCAGAACCACGGGTACGCGTCGATCGGCCATCTCTCCGAGACGGTCGGCTCCGAGCGCTTCGGCACGTGGTACCGGTCGTACGACGAGCAGGCCCGGAACTTCCAGGGCGACGACATCCTCCCGGTGGATCTCGCCGCGAACGCGCGCAGCTACGGCATCGACGTGATCGAGATCGAGCCCGAGCCCCACGCGATCGACCGCCTCGCCGAGGCGATCGCGACCGCGAAGGCGAGCGACCGCTCGACGCTCATCCACATCAACAGCGACCCGCTCGTGTACGCGCCCGACGGCGAGGGTTGGTGGGACGTGCCCGTGGCCGAGGTCTCCGAGCTCGAATCGACGCGGCGCGCCCGCAGCGAGTACGAGCGACTGCGCGAAGCACGACGACCGCTGCTCGGAGAGGAGTCGGACCGGTGAACGCGACCATCGCCGGCGCCCCGGTGAGCTTCGGGGTCTTCGAGATGACCCCCGACGACGCCGAGGTGCTCGACCCCGACGACATGCTCTCGATCCTGCACGAGGCCGGCTACGACGGCGTCGACCTGGGGCCGATCGGCTACTTCGGCAGGGGCGAGGAGCTGCGGCGGCGCCTCGATCGCTGGGGCCTGGATCTCGCCGGCGGGTGGGTGGAGCTTCCGCTGTCGGACGACGCCGGTTTCGAAGCGGCCCTCCCAGGCCTCGACGACGCGCTGCGCGTCTTCGCCGACGCCGCGGAGGCAGGGCCCCGGCTCCTGCCGAAGCCCACACTCGCCGATCACGGCTCACCCGCGCGCAAGGCCCGACCGGGGCGCGGCGCGGCCGAGCACCGGCTCGACGACGCAGCTTGGGAACGGCTCATCGCGAACACGCAGGCCGCTGCCGACCGAGTCCGCGCTGCCGGGTTCGAGCCGACCTTCCATCATCACGCCGGAACCTTCGTGGAATCCCCCGAGGAGATCGACCGGTTCCTGGATCGCGTCGATGTCGGACTCACACTCGACACCGGGCATCTCGTCATCGGCGGTGGAAACCCGCTCGAGGTGCTCCAGCGGTGGGGGGACCGCGTGAACCACCTGCACGTGAAGGATGTCGACCTGGGTGTCCTCGAACGCGTGCTCGCTGCGGGCGGCGGCATGGCGGAGGTCTGGTCGTCGGGCGCGTTCGTCGCGTTCGGCACGGGGGACATCGACGTGACCGCCGTCATGGACGCGGCGGACGCGATCGGCTTCTCCGGGTGGGTCGTCGTCGAACAGGACGTGCTTCCGGGCCGAGACATCTCGTTGGCCGACTTCCGCTCCGAGCGCGAGGCGGACCAGCGACGCAACCGTGACGTGCTCAGGCGATGGTGCTGAGTGAACAAGCAGGAGAAGTCCCACCGCGAGGAGAACGTATGACCCAGAACGATCTGCGCATCGGCGTCGTCGGCGCCGGACTCATGGGTGCCGACCATGTCACCCGCATCACCGAGCGCATCTCGGGCGCTGTCGTTTCGGCGATCGTCGAGCCGGATGCCGCGCGCGCCGAGTCCGCCGTCGACCACGCGCCCGGCGCCCGCGCCTTCAGCCGGATCGAGGACGCGCTCGACGCCAATGCGCTCGACGCCGTGCTCATTGCAACCCCCGGACGCTTCCACGAGCAGGTGTTGCTGCCGGCGTTGGAGGCGGAGCTCCCGATCCTCTGCGAGAAGCCGCTCACGCCCGACTCGACCTCGGCGTGGCGAGTTCTCGAAGCCGAACAGCGTCTGGCCCGGCCGCATATCCAAGTCGGCTTCATGCGCCGCTTCGACGCGGAGTACGCCGAGTTGCGTGCGTTGATCGCGTCAGCGGAGCTCGGTGAGCTGGTCATGCTGCGCTGTGCGCACCGCAACCCCACAGTGCCCGACACGTACACGCAGCAGATGCTCATCAGCGACTCGCTGGTGCACGAGTTCGACGTGGCCCCATGGCTCGCCGGCAGCGACATCGCCTCGATCGAGGTCAAGTACCCGCGCCGGAACTCGCTGTCACCCGAACGCCTGCGCGAGCCGATCCTGGTGCTCATCGAACTCGAGAACGGCGTGCTCGTCGACGTGGAGATGAACGTGGGCGTCCAGTTCGGCTACCAGGTCGCGACCGAAGCGGTCTTCGAGAAGGGCATCGCCCGCATCGGCCAGCCCTCTGGCATGCAGACGTGGCGCGATGGCCGCTTCTCAGTCGGTGACCATATGAGTTTCGTCACCAGGTTCGCACGCGCCTATGACGCACAGGTGCAGCGCTGGGTGGATGCGGCCGGGCGCCTCGCAATCGACGGCCCGAATGCGTGGGACGGCTACAAGGTGGCACTCGCCTGCGAGGCCGGCGTCTCGGCGCTCGACGGCGGCCTCGTCGCCATCGACATCCCGCCGCGACCGGCCTTCTACCGCTGACCTCTCGAAGGCCTGGCGGGTCCGATTCGGCCGCAGAGCTGGTGGTTGACGCAGCGTTCGGTATGTGTAAGTATGACCGGACATAGTTACATAATTCGGAGAAGCGCCCCAGCCACCGCTGCCTCGCGCCAATCCGAAAGGGTGCAAGACAAGTTTGTTATGACAATCTATTGATTAGATATAGCACGTGCTAGCGCAATGCCCAGGCGGTCGAACCGCGAAACCCGCAGCCAACGATGGCAAACGGGGTTTGGATCAAAGGAGATGCAAAATGAAGAACTTCCATCGACGCGCGCTCGTGGCGCTGGCCGCAGCGCCGCTCATCGCCGTGCTCGCGGCATGCACGGCCGGCGGCGGAGAGAGCGAGGCGAATGGCGCCGCAACTGCCGAGGGAGAGCAGCTCAAGGTCGCACTGATCACCCACGCTGTTCCCGGCGACACCTTCTGGGACATCATTCGCAAGGGAGCCGACGCGGCCGCGACGAAGGACAACGTCGAGGTGCTGTACTCCTCGGATCCAGACGGTGGAAAGCAGGCGCAGCTCGTGCAGCAGGCCGTGGATCAGGGCGTCGACGGTATCGTCGTCACCCTGGCGAAGCCTGACGCGCTTGAGGACTCCGTGAAGGCCGCGCTGGCCGCGGGCATTCCGGTCTTCAGCATCAACGCGGGTGAGAACGAATCCCGGGAGTTCGGTGTCCTTGCTCACTTCGGGCAGAACGAGACGGTGGCCGGCCAGGCCGTCGGAGAGCAGCTGAATGCGCAGGGCTCGAAGAAGACGATCTGCATCATTCAGGAACAGGGCCAGGTCGCCCTCGAACAGAGGTGCGCGGGTGTCAAGGACACATTCGCGGGTGCGTTCGAGGTCCTCTATGTCAACAGTGCGGACATGGCCGGCTCGTCGTCGACCATCACCGCGAAGTTGCAGACCGATGGATCGATCGACTCCGTGGTCGCACTCGCGGCGCCGATCGCCCTGGCAGCCATCGACGCCGCGAAGGATGCGGGTTCCAGTGCGAAGATCGGCACGTTCGACCTCAGTAGCGATGCTGTCGACGCCTTGAAGGCAGGCGACCTGGCATTCCTGGTCGACCAGCAGCCCTACCTGCAGGGATACTCGGGCATCGATGCGGTATGGCTGCAACTCACCAACGGCAACGTGCTGGGCGGCGGAGCGCCGGTGTTCACGGGTCCCGCCATCGTGACCGCCGACAACGTGGACGCGGTCGCCGGATTCGCCGCGAACGGGACTCGCTAGACCATGTCCAGCCACACGTTGAGCCCGAATCAGCCCGAGACGGATACACCGAAGGCGGGAACCGACACACTGGTCCGAGACGAGCGGCTCGCGCGAGCGAGCATCTGGGCGAGACTCTTCGTCCGGCCCGAGATGGGTGCATTCGCGGCCGCCGTCGTCCTGTTCGCACTGTTCGCCACGGCATCGCCCATCTTCACGCAGGCGAGCTCGATCGCGACGATCCTCTACGGGGCGTCCACGGTCGGAATCATGGCTGTGGGCGTCTCCCTACTCATGATCGGTGGGGAGGTCGACCTCTCAGCGGGCGTCGCGGTGATCAGTTCCGCGCTGACCGCGGCGTTGTTCGTGACCTCGCTGGGGCTCAACGTGTGGGTGGGCGCCGTGCTCGCGCTCGCATTCTCATTGCTCGTCGGCCTCGTCAACGGCATTCTGCTGGTGCGGACGAAGCTCTCGAGCTTTATCGTGACCCTGGCGAGCTTCTTCATGCTGACCGGCATCAACCTGGGTATGACGAAGTTCATCACGGGCGGCGTCGCCTCCCCCAGCGTGCAGAACCTGGACGGGTATGAAAGCGCGAGGATCGTTTTCGCCTCTGACGTCTCCGTCTTCGGCACGAACGTCAAGATCACGGTCTTCTACTGGATCGCGCTCGTTGCCATCGCCACGTGGCTCCTCCTCCGCACCCGCATCGGCAACTGGATCGCCGCCTCGGGCGGCGCTCCTGATGCAGCGCGCGCGGTAGGCGTGCCGGTGGCGAAGACGAAGATCGGCCTCTACATGGGCGTCGCGTTCTGTGCGTGGCTGCTCGGCATGCACAACCTCTTCGCCTTCAAGACGGTGCAGTCCGGTGAGGGCATCGGAAACGAGTTCCTCTACATCATCGCGGCTGTCGTCGGCGGTTGTCTCATGACCGGCGGATACGGCTCGGCGATCGGTGGAGCGATCGGCGCGCTCATCTACGGCATGGCCCTGAAGGGTGTCGTCTATGCCGAGTGGAATCCCGACTGGCTGAGGTTCTTCCTCGGCGCGATGCTGCTCGGCGCGACGGTACTCAACATCGTGCTTCGAAACCGGGCTGCGAAGGCACGACGATGACCGAATCGACGAGCGAGAGCGAGAACAGGCTCATGGAGAACAGCACGCTTGATCCCGACGGTCCTGCGCTCATCGAGCTGCGCGACGTCGGCAAGAGCTACGGCAACATCGTCGCGCTGCGGGATGTCACGCTCACCGTCCGGCAAGGATCCGTGTCCTGCGTACTGGGAGACAACGGAGCCGGCAAGTCGACGCTGATCAAGATCGTCGCGGGGCTTCACCGGCATGATCAGGGCACGTACACCGTCCGCGGAGAAGACGTCCACCTCAATTCACCGCGGGAGGCTCTTTCCCGCGGCATCGCCACGGTGTACCAGGATCTCGCAGTGGCTCCGCTGATGCCGGTCTGGCGCAACTTCTTCCTCGGCTCGGAGCTCACGAAGGGGCGCGGGCTGCTTCGCCGGCTGGATGTCGCCAAGATGCGGAGGATCGCCAAACAGGAGCTGCTCGACATGGGGATCGACCTTCGGGACGTCGATCAGCCGATCGGAACCCTCTCCGGTGGCGAACGGCAGTGCGTGGCGATCGCGCGGGCAGTCCACTTCGGTGCGAAAGTGCTCATCCTGGATGAGCCGACCGCAGCTCTCGGTGTGAAGCAGTCGGGGGTCGTGCTCAAGTACATCGTGCAAGCCCGGGATCGCGGCCTCGGAGTGATCTTCATCACGCACAACCCGCACCACGCGTTCCCTGTCGGTGACGAGTTCCTGTTGCTCAAGCGGGGCCGCAGCATCGGATATGCGAAGAAATCCGAGATCACGCTCGATGAGCTGACCGCCATGATGGCCGGTGGTGCCGAGCTCGAGGAACTGATCCACGAACTGCAGCGCGCCGGCACGGCGGCAGACACGATCGCCGAGGCCAGCGAGGAGCTCATGCAGATCAACGCCGAGCGGCACGCGCGATGACGCGTCCGTTCGATGCTGGAGCACGATCCGAAATGCCGTTCGTGCTCGCAGCCAGCGCTGAGATGCTCTTCCTCGAATTGCCGTTCGTCGAACGGGTGCAGCGCCTGGATGCGCTCGGCTTCCAGGTGGAGATCTGGGACTGGGCAACGAAGGACCTCCGCGCGCTCGCTGCGACAGGGGCGACGTTCTCCTCGATGACCGGGTACCTGCAGGGGAACCTCACGGATGAGGAGGCGATCGATGCGCTGCTGCGGTCGGCTGAGCAGTCGCTTCGCGCTGCCGACATCATCGACTCGCCCAGGCTGAACCTGCACGGCACCGGCCTCGACAAGGCCGGTTTGCCGGTCTCGCCGCGCGAGACCACGACAGGCGCCGACTGGATGCGTGCGGCGGACACGCTCGAGCGGCTCGCCCTCCTCGGTGAGCGGCACGGCCGCGTATTCACCCTGGAGAACCTCAACACCACGGTCGATCACCCGGGCACCCCGTTCGCCACGGCGCACGACACGTTGACCCTGGTCGAGTTCGTGAACCACCGGAGTCTCCGCCTCAACCTCGACCTGTACCACGCGCAGATCGGCGAGGGTAACCTCATCGATCTCACGACGAGAGCGCTCCCCTACGTCGGCGAGATCCAAGTCGCCGACGTGCCCGGCCGGTTCGAGCCGGGCACAGGCGAGATCCGCTACGAGGCGATCCGGGATGCGCTCGTCGGCCACCGGTACTCGGGCGTGGTCGCGCTCGAGGGCTGGGCCAGAGGTGGCTCAGAGGAAGCGCTCCGCGCATTCCGTTCCGCATTCACCGTATCGAGCGCTGAGCGGGACGCCGAGGACCCGCTCAGGGCAGCGCCCGCATCGACGCCACGTTCCCCCGAAGGATTGATCGCATGACTCCATCCCCGCTCCGCTTCGGCCTGATCGGCACCGGCCGGATCGGCCAAGTGCACGCCGCGAGCATCACTGCCGATCCGGATGCGACTCTCGCATGGGTGGCCGATCCGTTCGTGGAGGGCGCGACGGTACTGGCCGATCGCTACGGTTGCCGGTCAACGGCATCGAGCGAGGAACTCATCACCTCGGGTGAAGTCGACGCGATCCTTGTCGCCTCCTCGACGCCGACGCACGTCGACCTCATCGCCGAATCGGTGGACGCCGGTCTGCCCGTGCTCTGCGAGAAGCCCATCGATCTCGACATCGGCCGTGTCGATGCCCTGCGACCGAAAGTCGCGTCGGCCGGAGTGCCCGTCGCACTCGGCTTCAATCGGCGATTCGACCCGAGTTTCGCGGATGCACGTGAACGCGTCCTCCGCGGGGAGATCGGCGCGCTCGAGCAGCTCTCGATCATCAGTCGCGATCCGTCGGCGCCACCTGCGGCTTACCTTGCAGTCTCCGGGGGGATCTTCCGCGACATGACGATCCACGACTTCGACATGGCCCGGTTCTTCCTGCCCGACATCATCGAGGTCAGCGCCGTCGGCACGAACACCTTCGACGACGGCGCACGGGAGCAGGGCGACTTCGACACCGCGGTGACCGTGCTGCGGTCCGCCTCGGGAGCTGTGGTGACCGTCACGAACTCGCGCCACTGCGCGTTCGGGTACGACCAGAGGATCGAGGCATTCGGTGAAAGGGGCATGATCTCCGTGGAGAACGCCCGGACGAGCCTGGTCAGCGTCTCGACCGCGACCGCGGTCGAGGCGAAGCCGCCGTATCAGAGGTTCTTCCTGGAGCGCTATGCCCAGGCGTACGCGGCCGAGCTCCGTGAGTTCATCAAGCTCGCACGCGGGGAGGCATCGACGAGCCCGACGTTCGAGGACGGGCGAGCCGCGCTCATCCTCGCGGATGCGGCACAGCGAGCCGCGACCGAACGGATCACCGTGCCGGTCGACCTCAGCTGAGCACCCGCGGTGCACCGGTCGTGCTGCGGATGACCAGCTGCGCCCTCACTCGGCGCGCCCACGGCGCGACGTTCGTGCCGCTGAGTCGATCGACCACCGCCTCGACAGCGAGCGCGGAGAGGATTGCCGGATCGTGGCGGATCGTGGTCATCTGGAGGAATCTCAACGAAGCGATGCTGCTGTCGTCGTAGCCCACGATCGAAACGTCGTCGGGGATGCGGATTCCGGTGCGAACGAGCGTTTCGATCACCCCGAACGCGCATCGATCGTTCGCACACGTGATGGCGGTCGGCAACTCGGCTCGTTCGAGAAGCGCCGATGCGGCGGCCGAACCCGCATCCTCGTCGTACGCGCTCGGCACGATCTCCGCCTGCTCTGTCAACCCGCGCCGTGCCATCGCCGCGAGATAGGCGTCCCTGCGCTCATCGGCATTCGGGCCCATTCCACCGTCGATATGCGCGATGCGCGTGTGGCCGAGCCCGGTGAGGTGCTCGATGGCCAGCTCCATGCCCTCTGCATTGTCGACGCGGATATCGTCTCCCGGGGGCGTCGTTCGGGGACCCGACAGCTGCACGACCGGAAGATCCCGTGACTTCAGCGCGCCGCACGTCGCCCGGCCGCCGTCGGTCGCGAGCACGATGAGCGCTTCGATGCGCTGTTGCAAGAGTTCCTCGACGACCATCGCCTGCGGACGACTGGGCGACAGGGGGCCGAGAACGACCGCGTATCCGCGCTCCCGTGCGGCCGTGAAGAGATGCTCGACCAGATCCACCTCGAAGGGCTGGTGCATGGCGTACAGCACGCCGATCTGGTAGCTCCGCCGTTGGCGGAGCAATCGGGCGGAGGCATCCGGCCGGTATCCCATCTCCTCTGCTGCCCGGAGGACCCGTTCGCGGGTCGTAGCGCTGACGCCGCCCAGATCGCGCATCACCAGGGACACCAGCTGCCGAGACACGCCGACGTGATCTGCGACGTCCTTCATGGTGGGCCGGGCGGAGCGAGCGGTCATCACATCAGGATTGCATGGATCGCCGGGAACTCAGCCCGGATCGAGGACGGAGCGGGATCGACGTTCGATCGTCGACTAGCACGTGCTAGTATCGATGCGTGTCGCCGAGGCGACTCGTGGACAACGGCGTACAACGGATCGGATCTCCTGTGCAACTCGGACTCATCACGGACTCCCTCGGCAAGTTCACACTCGACGTCGCTCTCGATCTCGCGGCCGAGATGGGCCTCGCCACCGTCGAGATCGCGACCGGCAACTGGTCGGAGTCCCCGCACGCCGACCTCACAGAGCTCGTGAGCGATGCCGGAGCGCGTCGCCGCCTCCTCGCCTCGATCGAGTCGCGCGGCCTGACACTCAGCGCGCTCAACGCGAACGGCAATCAATTGCACCCGGTGACCGGCGCCGCGCACGATCGTGTCGTCCGTGATTCGATCACGGTCGCATCAGAACTCGGCGTGCCGACGGTCGTGCTGATGTCGGGCCTTCCCGGCGCACGGGGAGAGTCGAGCCCCAACTGGATCACGACGTCGTGGCCACCTGAGACCCTCGAGATCCTCGACTACCAATGGAACGACGTGGCGATCCCGTATTGGGTCGACCTCGCGCAATTCGCGAGGGAACGCGACGTCCGTCTCGCGGTCGAGATGCACGGTCAGCAGCTGGTCTTCAATGTCGCAACGATGCAGCGACTCCAAGGCCTCGTCGGCGACGACGTGGTGGGCGCGAATCTCGACCCCTCTCACCTGATGTGGATGGGAGCAGACATCCTCGCTGTCGTCAGGGCTCTCGGTTCGTCGATCTTTCACGTGCATGCCAAGGACGCCCGCATCGACCGGTCCAACACTGCGGTCAACGGGATCCTCGACACACTTCCGCCGTCAGCAGCAACACTGCGCTCCTGGAACTACGTCACGCTCGGCCTCGGGCATCCCGGTGGCAGCACATTCTGGGCGGACTTCGTCTACGCGCTTCGTTCGGTCGGTTACGACGGGCCGCTGAACATCGAGCACGAGGACATCCTCGTCGGCGCAGTCGAAGGAGTACGACGCTCCGCCGAGCTCATGCGCTCGATCATCATCAGGGAGCCGGCGGACTGGACCCCGGCGGACATCTGACGGCCCCGTGGGACACGCGCCCCCAGCCGGCCCCGCCTGCGTCCGGGTCGGCTCGCCTGGCGGAGCCGTTCAGCGCTCGACGAGCGTCATCTCGAACGAGTAGAGGTCGGGCCGATAGCAGTGCTGGCCCCACTCGACGGCACGGCCGGAGTTGTCGAACGCCGTGCGGGACATGGTCAGCACGGCGGCACCCTTGGGGATGTCGAGCAGTCCTGCCTCCTGCGCCGTGGCCTCGCGTGCGCCGATGCGCTGCTTGGCGACGCGCATGGTCACGCCGCGGGCACGCAACAGCTGGTAGAGCCCGTGCTTCGTGAGGTCGCCGAGGTCGATGTCGGTGAAGTCGGCGGGCAGAACGTTGTCGAGGATCGCGATCGGCACGCTGCCGGCTGAGCGGAGGCGCTTGATGTGCAGCACGGGGCTGCCCGCATCGACGCCGAGTTCCTCGGCCATGCGGTCATCGGCCTCGCCCACCTCCATCGAGAGCACCCGGGTCTCGGGCTTCTGCCCGGAGCGCTCGAGGTCTTCGTACAGGCTCGTGAGCTCGACGCTGCGGCTGACCTTGCCGTGCACGACTTGTGTGCCGATGCCGCGGCGGCGCACGAGGAGGCCCTTGTCGACGAGCTCCTGGATGGCACGGCGGATCGTCGGCCGCGAGAGTCCCAGCCGGTTGCCGAGTGCCACCTCATTCTCGAGTCGCGACCCGGGGGGCAGCCTGCCGTCCTGAATGGCCGCCTCGATGCGACTGGAGATCTGGAAGTACAGCGGCATCGGACCCGAGCGGTCGAGGTCGATGAAGAGATCGACCGGGAGTGTGTGATTCGCGTCCGCCATGCTTGTCCCCGCCCTGTCGCGGCCATCGCAACATGTTGTCAAGACATTAGCAGGCCTTTCCATTTGGCAAAAATGTCAGGTCGGGCGCTGCGACAGATTCGGCTGCGCCTGCGGTTCTGGACTAATGTCCTGACATTCTTACGAATCTCAGGTACGGTGAGAGAACGCACCGCCGCGGAACGCATGAGCGGTGCTCCGACGACGACGACCACGGAGGACCTCGATGACCAACGCAGCGACCACCGAGACCGCAACCATGCCCCTGCGGATCGCGGCCGAGACGACCCCCACGAGCCTCTGGAACGACTCCGCAGACCCGCGCGAGCTCGCCCGGTCCATCGAGTTCGGCGCGGTCGGGGCCACCTGCAACCCCGTGATCGCGCTCACCGCGATTCGCAATGATCTCGACACGTGGGTGCCGCGGATCGAACAGCTGGCGGCGCAGCATCCGACCGCCGGCGAGTCGGAGCTCGGCTGGATGGTCGTCGAGGAGCTCTCCATCGCAGCGGCCCGACTGCTCGAGCCCGAGTTCCGTCGCAGCGGTGGCCGGAACGGGCGCCTCTCGATCCAAACCGATCCGCGCCTTCACCGCGACGAGGCCGCACTCGTGGCCCAAGCCGTTCGCTTCGCCGGCCTGGCGGAGAACATCATCGTGAAGATCCCAGCCACCGCCGTCGGCATCCGCGCGATCGAGGAGGCGACATTCCAGGGCGTGAGCATCAACGCCACCGTCTCGTTCACCGTGCCGCAGGCCCTGGCAGTGGCCGAGGCGATCGAGCGTGGATTCGACCGCCGCAACGCCGCAGGGTTGCCCGAGCGCGAGTTCGGGTCGGTCGTCACGATCATGGGCGGCCGGCTCGACGACTGGCTCAAGACCTGGGTCGAGCGCCATCGCGTGCTCATCGATCCGGGTCACCTCGAGTGGGCGGGCGTCGCCGCACTCAAGCGGGCCCATCATCTCTTCGTCGAGCGCGGCTATCGTTCGCGCGTGCTGTCCGCGGCGTTCCGCAACCACCTGCAGTGGTCCGAGCTCATCGGAGGCGACCTCGTGGTGTCGCCGCCGTTCGACTGGCAGGTGCGCATCAACGAGAACCGGATCCCCGTCGAGCACCGCATCGATCATCCTGTCGACCCCGAGACCATCGCCATCCTCCTCGCGAAGGTGCCCGAGTTCCGCCGCGCCTACGAGCCCGACGGCATGACCGTCGACGAGTTCGCGGACTTCGGTGCCACGCGGCGCACCCTGCGCCAGTTCCTCGAAGCGGATGCCGCGCTCGAGGCGCTCGTGCGCGACATCCTGGTTCCCGCTCCCTGACACGACTCGGCAACCGCTGAAGGCACGCACTCACCGACGGCTCGAGCGGGTCAGCGCCTAGACTGATCGGGCACGCGCGGGAGTGGTGAAATCGGCAGACACGCAGGATTTAGGTTCCTGTGCCTTCGGGCGTGTGGGTTCAAGTCCCACCTTCCGCACTCGATAGCGCGTCGGCTGCGCGGCCCGCGCAGCGAGGAAATCACCGAGGGAAGCACCGACGGTGTCCACGTCAGCGGCTGTCGGCGGCTCCTTGTCAGTCCACGTAGTCGGAGACGTGCACCGTCGCGGCATCCGCTTCGATGCTGAACGCCTCGGCAGCACTGCAGATGGCGCGAGCGCGCGCGATGCGGGGCAGGTCGCTGCCGTCGCGGATGCCGTGGCGCTCGAGTGTCTCGAGCACGTCGAGGGCCCACGCGAGCTCGTCGCCAGAGGGGCTGAGTGCCGTGTTCACCGCGGCGACCTGCTCCTCGCGGAGGCAGAGCCGGCCGGTCATGCCGAGGGATGCTGCATGCCGTGAGGCGCGCCCGAGCACCGAGGGGTCGCGTGGCACGGTGGGTCCGTCGATCGGGCCGGGCAGGCCCGCTGCACGACTCGTGCTCACGAGGCGCGACCGCGCATAGAGCAGCGCGAGCGGGTCGTCGGCCGCGCCGGTGTCGCGGCGGAAGTCGCCGCTGCCGAACGCGAGCCGGCTCACGCCGGGAGCCTGGGCGATGTCGAGCGCCGCTTCGACGCCGCGCGCGCTCTCGACCAAGGCGACGATCGGCAGCTCGTCATCGAGGGCGTCCAACGTGCGACGCACGTGGTCTGGCGCCTCGACCTTCGCGAGCATGACGCCCGTGACGAGCTCGCTGCCGCGACCGCGGATCAGCGCGACATCCGTTCGCCACTCATCGGATGCCGCATCGCCGATGCGCACCCAGGGGCGCAGCCCTGAATCGGCGGCCGCGACGAGGGCACGACGTGCGCGACCCTTGTCGGCGCCCGCGACGCCGTCTTCGAGATCGACGATCACCACATCGGCGGCGGATGTCGCGACGCGGTCTGCGAGGTCGGGCACGGAGCCCGGCACGAGCAGCCACGAACGGGCGAGCCCGACGGGCACCGCGGATGCGGTGCCCGTCGGGGCCGTGACGGCTGACTCAGCGGCCACTGGCCTGCCCAGCCTTCTCCTGCTCCAGGTCACCCACGATCGCGGCGATCGCCTCGGTCGACGGGCGCTCCTCGCGCTCGAGCTCGGCCTGCTCGTCGGGCGAGAGGTGGTCGTCGACGCTCATCGTCGACTCGTCGAACGGCCGGTCGCCGGCGAGCACGCTCGTCAGCTGCTCGCGATCGAGTTGCTTCGTCCATGTGCCCACGAGCAGCGTCGCGACGGCGTTGCCGGTGAAGTTCGTGAGCGCGCGTGCCTCGGACATGAAGCGGTCGATGCCCACGATCACGCCGACGCCGTCGACGAGGTCGGGGCGGTGGGCCTGCAGACCGCCGGCGAGCGTCGCGAGGCCCGCGCCGGTGACGCCGGCGGCACCCTTCGAGGCGACGATCATGAAGAGCAGCAAGCCGATCTGCTCGCCGATCGAGAGCGGCGTGCCCATGGCGCTCGCGATGAACAGCGAGGCCATCGTGAGGTAGATCGCGGTGCCGTCGAGGTTGAACGAGTAGCCCGTCGGCACGGTGATGCCCGCGACCGACTTCGAGACGCCCACGTGCTCCATCTTCGCGATGAGGCGCGGCAGGGCGACCTCGCTCGACGACGTCGACACGATGAGGAGGTACTCGCGACCGAGGTACTTCATCATGCGGAAGATGTTGACCCGGGCGACGGCCCACAGGAGCGATCCGAGCACGCCCACGATGAAGATCGCGCACGTGATGTAGAAGGCGATCATGAGGGTGCCGAGGCTGATGACGGCCGCGATGCCCGTGTTGCCCACGACCGCGGCGATCGCGCCGAACGCACCGATCGGTGCAACCCACATGATCATCGCGAGGATGCGGAACACCAGAGCCTGGATGTGGCGGATCGCTCCGAGGATCGGCGTGCCCTTCGATCCCATCCTCTGCAGGGCGAAGCCGACGAGCAGCGCCACGAACAGCACCTGCAGGATGTTGCCATCGGTGAGCGAGGACAGCATCGACACGGGGATGATCCCGAGGAGGAACTCGGTCGTGGTCTTCGGCTCGAGCGTGCTCGTGTCGTACGAGGCGCCGGTGATGTTGAGGCCCTCACCCGGGTGGATGATGTTGCCGACGACGAGGCCGATGCCGAGCGCGAAGGTCGACATGACCATGAAGTACAGCAGTGCCAGGCCGCCGACCTTGCCGACGGTCGCCGCTTTCGCGATCGATCCGACGCCGAGCACGATCGTGCAGAAGATGATCGGGGCGATCATCATCTTGATGAGCAGCACGAACGCGTCGCCGATCGGCTTCAAGCCGACCGCGAACTCGGGAACGACGAGTCCCACCGTGATACCGGCGAGCACGGCCACGATGACCGCGATGTAGAGGTAGTGGGAGGAGTCGATCCTCCGCCGGGGCTTCGTGCCCTCGGTGCGAGACTGGAGCGCCATTGCCGTCCCTTGCCTTCCTTGGTCGTCATCGCCGGTCGGCGACGAACTGCGGGGTATCGACCAAGGATGCGATGACGGATGCCGCGGCATCCGCTTGTGTTCATACTGTTCGCGGTGCACGCCCGCCTCCGCCTGTCTAGAGTGATGACGGGCAGCGTTGCGAGGTGAGAATGAAGCAGTGGATCCGGGACTGGAGCATCGCCGCGAAGCTCTTCGCCCTCCAGCTCGTGATGATCGTGGCGCTCGCGACGCTCGCCGTCGTCTGGATCTGGGCCGACGCCCGTACCGACGTCGAGCGGGATGCCGCCGCGAAGAGCCTCGCGGTGGCCGAGACCCTCGCCGCCGACCCGTTCGTCGAGACCTCCCTCGGCACAGGCGATCCGACGGCTCGCCTGCAGCCGTATGCGGTCGAGGTGATGGCCGACGCCGGCGTGGACTTCATCACGATCATGGCGCCCGACCGCACCCGCTACACGCATCCAGACCCCGCGCAGATCGGCAAGGAGTTCCTCGGCAACATCGACCGCGCCCTCGAGGGCGACGCGTTCACGGAGACGTACACCGGCACCCTCGGCCCGTCGGTGCGAGCGGTCGTGCCGGTCGAGACCGATGCGGGTGACGTGATCGCGCTCGTCGCCGTCGGCGTCACCGTCTCGAACACCGAGGTCGCGCTCGGCGGCCGCGTCGCGACCGTCATCGGCGCGGCCCTCGCGATGACCGGCATCGGGGCGGTCATCGCGTGGCTCCTCAGCCGGTACCTGCGGCGCGTCACGTGGGGGCGCGGCGCAGAGGAGATGAGCCGCATGTTCTCGTACTACGAGGGCGTGCTGCACTCCATCGGCGAGGGCCTCGTGCTGCAGGACCGGTCGAACGCGATCGTGCTCTACAACGACCGCGCCGCCGAACTGCTGGGGTTGCCGCGGCGCGAGCGCCGGGATCCGGGCCACGTGGTCCCGCTCGCCGATCTCGACCTTCCGCCCGCCGTCGCCGAGGTGTTCGGGCGCAGTGACGCGGTCGTCGACGAGATCGCGATCACCCCGACGCACGTGCTCGTGATCGATCGCGACGTCATCGTCTCGCAGGAACGCGGTCGGGGCGGCGGCCTCATCGGATCCGTGACGACTCTCCGCGACCACACCGAGCTGCAGGAGCTCACCGGCGAGCTCGAGACGATGACGACGCTCTCCGATGCGCTCCGCTCGCAAGCGCACGAGTTCGCGAACCGGCTGCACACGATCATCGCGCTCATCGAACTCGATCGGGCAGCGGATGCCGCGGCCCTCGCGAGCTCTGAGCTCGCCCTCAGCCAGGCGCTCGCCGACCGCCTGCTGTCGGCCGTCGAGGAACCCGTGCTCCTCGCGCTGCTGCTCGGCAAGGCCGCGCAGGCCAGCGAACGCGGCATCGCGTTCGACATCGACCTGCCCGCCCGGCTCGAGGCGACGTCGGTGCCCGCTCGCGACCTCATCACGATCGTCGGCAACCTCATCGACAACGCGCTCGACGCGGCGGCGGCGACCCCGACGCCTCGCGTCGACGTCGCCGTCGAGCTGATGGCCGGCGAACTGCGCATCGCGGTGAGCGACAGCGGTGGCGGGCCCGCCGATGCCGATCGCGTCTTCGATCTCGGCGTCACCACGAAGCGAGCGGCGGGGCACGGCATCGGGCTCGCGCTCGTGCGGCAGACCGTCGTGCGTCTCGGCGGCCGCATCGGCGTGCACGGGTCGACGTTCGAGGTGACGCTTCCGGTCACCACGCCGTCATCGGCGCCGGCTGCCGCAGCGCAGGAGGTTCCGGATGTCTGAGCCGCACGTGTCTCAACCGATCCGGGTGCTCGTCGTCGAAGACGAGCCCGTCACCGCAGATGCGCACGCCGCCTACCTCGCGCGGGTCGACGGATTCACCGTCGCCGGCATCGCGCACACGGGCCACGAGGCGATCCGGCTGCTCCGCGACTCGAGGGAAGGCCGCATTCCCCCGATCGACCTCATCCTCCTCGACGTGAACCTGCCCGACACGACGGGCATCGACCTGTGCCGCTCGCTCCGTGCGTCGGGCATCGAGATCGACGTGATCGCCGTCACCGCGGTGCGCGACGCCGCGGTCGTGCGCTCGGCCGTCTCACTCGGCATCGTGCAATATCTCATCAAGCCGTTCAACTTCGCGGCCTTCGCCGAGAAGCTGCAGGCCTACCGCGACTACCACGGACGCGTTGGTTCCGCCGTCGTCACCGACCAGCAGGAGGTGGATGCCTCGTTCGCGGCGCTTCGCACCTCATCGAGCGCCGACCTCCCCAAGGGCCTCACGCGCGAGACCCTCGATCGGGTGCGCGTCGCCGTGCGCGACTCCCCCGCCGGCGCGATGTCGGCCGCCGAGCTCGCCGCCGAGCTCGACCTCTCTCGCGTCACCGCTCGCCGTTACCTGGAGCACCTCGCCGACACCGGCATCGTCGAACGAGCGGGCCGCTACGGAACCCCCGGCCGGCCCGAGGTCGAGTACCGCCGTCGCTGAGGCCCGCTCGTTCCGCGCAACCCAGGGCACGACGGCATGAATCAGGCGCAGCGCAAGCCTCTGTCGGTCGGCGGCCCGTCGAGATACGTTCGTGCCACCAGTGGTATGTACGTGTCACGAGAGGAACGTGATCATGGCTGATTTCGTCGACCCGATCGAGGAACCGCAGACGCACCTCGACCGCGACGCTGACGCACCGCTCGATCCGGATCTGGACAACGAGGATCTGCTCACCTCGGCCGAAGCCGACCGGCGCGCGGCGGCGGCCGGTACGAAGCCTGAGGACGGCACCGAGGTGACGAGCGCGAGCGAGGGCGATCCGATGGACGACACAACGCCCGTCGACAACCTCGAATAGGCATTACGAAGCCGCCGCCGCTCGTCACGCGCGCGGCGGCCCGGCGCGCACGCGGTCGCGGGCGTAGTCGGCGACCCGGTGGGCGGGCACGCTCCAGTCGGATTCGAGCCACCACGTGGCGCCCGCGTCGGCCCATGGGCGCACGATCGCGGCGTCCGCTTCGGCATCGGTGCCGCTCGTGGCGCCCTCCTGCACGACGTCGAACGGGGCGTCGCCGAGGCCGGCCTGCTCGCGTTCGGCGCGGATCCACGCGGCCGCCTCGGCGGCGATCTCGGGCGTGTAGGTTCGCTGTTGCAGGAGCGGGTCGATGCCGTCGGCTTCGGGCGGTGCGTAGTTCGGAATCCAGCCGTCGTAGCGGGCGACGCGGCGCATCGAGCGCTTGCGCGGCCACACGCCGACGACCCACGTGGTGATGCGCGGTTCCTGGACGATGGCGGGCGGCAGCATCGAGTCGGTGCGGTGCGCGTGGTAGTGCTCACCCTCGTACTCGAACGGCTCGCCGCGCCAGAGGGGCTGCAGGAGCTCGAGTCCCTCGTCGAGGAGCTCGGCGCGCACCTTGCGGCCGGGGTCGTCTTCGAAGATCCAGAAGCGCTGCTCGACCTCGGCCGGCACGCCGAGCCCCGCAGAGAGGATGACCCGGCCGTTCGAGAGCCGGTCGACCGTCATCGTCTGCCCGGCGAGCTCCCACGGGCGCCGACGCGGCACGGGCGTGAGCATGGTGCCGAGCCGGATGCGGTCGGTCACCATCGCCGCGGCCGCGAGCGTCGCCCACGGATCGGTCGCCCAGATGCCCTCCCACACGAAGAAGGCGTCCCAACCGGATGCCTCGGCGAGCGGCGCGAGCTCGACCGCCAGGTTCGGATCCGTGCCGGTGAAGATGAACCCGTACTTCATGCGATCGACGCTATCCCCGACCCCCGACAGCGGGCTCACTCCACGTGATCTCGTGGTTGTAGAGCCAGTCGTTGCGGGTGTCGTCGCGCGCCTTCTTCAGGAACATCGGCAGCATGGCGTCGCGGATGGCGATGCCGAGCCGCGACGTCGTCACCCGCTTCTGCTTGTTGATGGCGCGGGCATAACCCACGACCGCTTCGGCGCGCGGCTGGCGCACGTGCTGGTACTCGGCGAACGCGCCGATGTGATCGGGTTCGTCGCGCAGGCACCGCGCGAGGGTGACGGCATCTTCGAGGGCGAGGGATGCCCCCTGGCCGGCGCTCGGCGAGATGGCGTGCACGGCATCGCCGACCGCCACGACCCGGCCGCGGCTCCAGTGCGGCACGTGCGCGAGGTCGTCTATCGGGTAGCCGCCCACCTCGCCGCTCGCGTGCTCGAGGATCTGCGGCACGGGATACGGATCGTCGGCGTGCAGCTCGCGCAGCTCCGCGAGCCACTCCCCCGCGGTCACCGTTCGCAGCGCAGCGCGGTCGGTCGCCGGGTGCGTGATGTTCGCGAACCAGTACACCTCGCCGCCGTCGCGCACGAGGTAGCCGAAGAAGGAGCGGCGGCCGAAGACCATGTGCTGTGTCTCGGGCGTCGGCGCGAGTCCTGGCACGTGGGCGAACCCGCCGAGGCCGACGAGTCCGCTGTACTCGGGTGCCGGGGCGGCCGGGTCGATGTGCCGGCGGGTGGGCGAGCCGATGCCGTCGGCGCCGATGAGGAGGTCGCCGGTCGCGGTGCGGCCGTCGGCGAACATCGCGTGCACCGCGGCATCCGTCTCCTGAATGGATTCGAGGCGCGCCCCGAAGGTGATCGGGATGCCGGCCTCCTGCACGGCCTCGCGCAGCACGCGATGCAGGATGCCGCGGCGCACGACGACGCCGCCGCGCTCGGGGTCGCGGGCGGGGCCGTTCGGCACCGTGCCGAGCTGCTTCCCGGTGCTCGACCACATGGCCATGTGCGGCGAGCGGTGCCCCCCGCTGACGAGCCGCTCGCGCAGCCCGAGGTGCTCCAGCACGGCGAGCCCGTTGCTTGCGACATTGAGGAACAGTCCCGCGTACTCGTCGGGTTGTTCGGCGGCTTCGAAGATCTCGACCTGCCAGCCGGCGCGATGGAGGAAGAGAGCGACGGCGGGGCCGGCGACTCCGCTTCCGATGATGAGGGCCCGTGACATGGGATGCTCCTTGAGTACACTGAAGCGAGACTCTCGATCATAGAGTCTCTCGATAGTAGAGAGAATACGAGCGGATGGCCGAGAAGTCAACGCGCGATCGAGAGATCGAGCGCGCCGGCGAGGTGATGCGCGAGTTCATGGCTCGCGCCGTGCTCTTCCAGGAGGCGGTCGCGAAATGGGGAGGCCTGAACAGCACCGACCTGCAGTGCGCGAGCCTCCTCATGAGCCAGGGCCCCGCGACGCCGGGTGAGCTCGCCGACCGCGCCGGGCTCACCGCCGGCGGAGGCATCACCACCGCGATCGATCGACTCGAGCGGGCCGGCTTCGTCACCCGCGAACGAGACCCGAACGATCGCCGCCGGGTCATCGTCACGGCGAACGCCGGCGCGATCCTCGAACGCTTCGGCGAGGTCTACGGCCGGGTCGGCGCCCGCTGGAACGACTACCTCGAAACCCTGAGCGACGAACAGGTCGCGTTCGCCAACGAGCTCTTCTCGCGTGCCGCCGAGTTGAACCGCGACGAGATCGACCGGCTCCGCGGGCAATGAGGCGCCTGCCAGAGTGCCACGAATCGCGGCTCGCACTACCGCCCACGCTTCGAGCGCCCTCTCACTTGCCGAGTACACGCGCTATCTCGCGCAGCTCGCGTGGGTGTACGAGGCCCTCGAGGAACGCGGCAGCCGTGAGGGCGACCCCGCCGTCTTCGATCCGGCACTCGCGCGCATGGCCGCGATCGACGCCGACCTGGCCGAACTCGGGGCATCCGACTGGCGGGCGGCCCACCCGCCGCTGCCCGCGACGGCCGCGTACGCATCGCACCTGCGCGAGATCCAGCGCGACGACGTGCGCTACCTCGCACACCATTACACGCGCTACCTCGGCGACCTCTCGGGCGGCCAGGCGATCGCCAAGCTCGTCGCGCGGCACTACAGCGCCACGCCCGATCAACTCGCCTTCTCCCGGTTCGACGTCGCCGAGCGCAGCGCCGAGCGCTACAAGCGCCGCTACCGCGAGGCGATGAACGACCTCGCACTCTCGCCCGAGCAGATCGAGGTGCTCATCGACGAGGTGCGGGCATCGTTCCGCTTGAACGGCGCCGTCTTCGAGGAGCTGGCGGGCTGAGCGACGGATGCCGCGGGCGGGCGTCATCCTCGCGGATGATTCGTCGCCCGCGCTCGGCCGGCCGAGGCAACCGCTGGGTAGACTTCAACGACACCACGACGCCTGATGACCCGGCATCCGCCGCGTCCGACGACAGGAGCCTCTTCCCGTGATCCACACCGCCCTCATCCCGTGGCTCGACCCCGAGACGATCATCGCGTCGGCCGGCCCCTGGGCGCTTCTGGTGGTCTGCTTCATCGTCTTCGCCGAGACCGGCCTGCTCGTCGGCTTCCTCCTGCCGGGCGACACGCTGCTCGTCATCTCCGGTCTGCTCTCGAACCCCGAACTGGTGCCGCCGAACGGCGTGTTCGGCGTGAACGTCTGGCTCGTGTCGATCCTCATCGGGCTCGCGGCGTTCGCGGGCGGCGAGGTCGGTTACGAGATCGGGCACCGTGGCGGGCCGAAGGTGTTCGAGCGCAAGGAGAGCGGGGTCTTCAGCGTCAAGAACGTCGAACGCACGAACGCGTTCTTCGAGCGGTTCGGTGGGCTCACGATCATCCTCGCGCGCTTCGTGCCGATCGTCCGTACCTTCGCCCCCGTCGCCGCGGGCGTCGGCCACATGAAGCGCCGGCGGTACTCGCTCTACAACTTCATCGGCGCCCTGATCTGGGGCTTCGGCCTCACGATGCTCGGTTTCGTCGTCAGCTTCATTCCGCCGGTCGCGTTCATCGTGCGCGAGTACATCGACATCATCCTGCTCGTCGCGGTGGGCGGCACGGCGCTCATCACGCTCTGGCACTACTTCAGCGAGCGCCACAAGGCGAAGAAGGCCGCCGCCGCGGGCGAAGACGTCACCACCGACGAGAACGAGGCCGAGCATCTCGCGCTCGACCCGAAGATCTTCGAGCGCCGGGCCGACGAGCACTGAACGCACCTCCGGTCACAGCATCACGGATGCTGCGACTGCTCGTGTTCGGCCCGCCCCGCGGGCTCCAGCTGGAACGTCGAGTGCGCGACGTCGAAGTGCGCGTCGAGGCATCGGCCGAGCTCATCGAGCAGCTCCCCGGTGCGGCCTGAGGCGAAGACCTCGGGCTCCACCTCGACGTGGGCGCTGAACACGTGGGAGCCTGACGTGATCGCCCACACGTGCACGTCATGCACGGCCACCACCCCGTTCGTCTCGAGGATGTGCTCGCGGATCTCGGCGACATCGGTGTCGGCCGGCGCCGACTCGAAGAGCACCCGCACGACGTCGCGCAGCAGCACCACGGCACGTGGCACGATGAGCGCCGCGATCAGGAGCGACGCGATCGGGTCGGCCGCGTCGAAGCCCGTGAGCACGATCACGACGGCGGCGGCGATGACGAGGAGCGACCCCACCATGTCGCCGAAGACCTCGAGATAGGCGCCTCGCAGGTTGATCGAGTCCTTCGCCCCGCCGCGGAGCACGAGCATCGCGGCGATGTTCGCGCCGAGTCCGATGGCCGCCACGACGAGCATCGGCACACCCTGCACCTCGTGCGCCGCTCCCCCGGCGCCCGTCGCCAGCCGCCCGATCGCACTGGCGGTGACCGAAACGGCGACGACCACGAGGATGACGCCGTTCACGAGCGCGCCGAACACCTCGGCGCGACGGTAGCCGTAGGTCTGGCGATCGGTCGCGGGGCGTGCCGCCACGACGGCGGCGACGAGGGCGACGACGAGGCCGATGAGATCGCTCGCCATGTGGCCCGCGTCGGCGAGCAGGGCGAGCGAGCCGCTCACAGCTGCGCCGATCAGCTGCACGACGAGGAACGCGCCGATGATCGCGATCGCGACCCAGAGCCGGGTGCGGTTCGTGGTCTGCGCATGCGCGTGCGCGTGGTCGTGTGAGTGTGCCATCCCTCTCAGCGTAGGTCGGGATGAGCCGATCGAGGCCAGATAGGAATGAGTCGCGTTCTCAGCCCTTCGCGTTCGACGACCCGCCGACCCACCTCGACTTTCGCAATCCCGTTCGGGTCTTGCGCACGGATGCGATCGGGTCCTTACTGGTGGAAGGAGCCGCACCACCCGGTGGCAATTTGTTGTGCCGCACCCGATGGCCCGGACGAAACAGTCCGCTCAAGGGTGCTTCTCGAGTCGGCAAACGGGCTCCAGTGAAACCATCGGAGGAACGACGATGTTCGCCAGAGTCAGCACCTACGAAACCGGTCCGGAAACTCCCTCGGACGCCCCATCGGAAGACATCATCAACCGCGCACTCGAGATGTCGGGATGCCGCGGGATCTACTACTTGCACGGGAAGGGAGCCGGTAAAGACCTGTCCATCACGCTCTGGGAAACCGAGGAAGCCATGGCCGCGAGCCGGGAGACGGCGAATAGGATCCGGACAGAGGCCAGCGCTGCGCAGAATACGCAGATCCTCGCTGTGGAGGAATTCGAAGTCAGCGTCAGCACTCTCAAGGACTGACCAGTTGCCGCGGCCGGTTGCACTCAGCCGCCGATGCGGGCGCTGACGCGCTCGAGCTCGGGCAGGAGCTCGGTGAACGCCTGCGCCCGGTGACTCCGGGCGTCCTTCTCCGCGGGGGCGAGCTCCGCCGAGGTGACCTCGAGCCCTTCGGGCTCGAAGATCGGGTCGTAGCCGAAGCCGTGCGACCCTCGCGGCTCGTAGGCGAGGTTGCCGCGCCATCGCCCCTCGGCGACGAACTCGTGTCCGCCGGGCAACAGCGCCTCGGGCACCACGAGCGCAATCGTGCACCGGAACTCGGCGCCGCGATTCGGCCGTCGGATGTCGGCGAGCTGGTCGAGCAGCAACCGCACGTTCGCCTCATCGCTGCCGGCGTGACCGGCCCAGCGGGACGAGAAGATGCCCGGCGCGGCCCCGAGCACGTCGACGACGATGCCGGAATCGTCGGCCAGTGCGATGCGACCGCTGTGCGCGGCAGCCGCACGGGCCTTGATGACCGCGTTCTCCGCGAACGTGACACCGTCCTCCACGGGCTCCGGCCCCTCGTACGGGTGCACGACGGCCTGCGGCATCCGCTCGCCGATGATTCGCTGGAACTCGCGCACCTTCTTCGGGTTGTGCGTTGCCAACACGAATTCGAGGCTCATGCCTGCGCCCCTTCAGTGACGTCGGCGAGCACGGACTGCTGGATGCGGGTGAGCTCGGCGGTGCCGGCGAGCGCGAGGTCGAGCAGCGAGTCGAGCTCGCGCCGATCGAACGGTGCGCCCTCGGCAGTGCCTTGAACCTCGACGAAGAGCCCACGCCCGGTGGCCACGACGTTCATGTCGGTCTCGGCGCGCACGTCTTCGACGTAGGCGAGGTCGAGCATCGGCACGCCGTCGATGATGCCCACGGAGACCGCCGACACGGTGTCGATGAGCGGCTTCGCGCGCTGGCCGATGAACTTCTTGTCTCGCGCCCACTCGATCGCGTCGGCGAGGGCGACGTAGGCGCCCGTGATCGCCGCGGTGCGCGTGCCGCCATCTGCTTGCAGCACGTCGCAGTCGATCTGGATGGTGTTCTCGCCAAGGCCCTTGGTGTCGACGACGGCGCGCAGACTCCGGCCGATGAGCCGGCTGATCTCGTGCGTGCGGCCGCCGATGCGTCCCTTCACCGACTCGCGGTCGTTGCGCGTGTTCGTCGCTCGGGGCAGCATCGCGTACTCGGCGGTGACCCAGCCCCTGCCCTTGCCCGACATCCAGCGCGGCACGCCGTTCGTGAACGACGCCGTGCACAGCACCTTCGTGCGGCCGAACGAGACGAGCGCGCTCCCCTCGGCGTGGTCGCTCCAGCCCCGCTCGATCGTCACCACCCGCAGTTCGTCGGCGGTACGGCCATCGGCGCGAACGGCGGTGGTGGGCGTGATTGTCTCGGATGCCTCGGTCATCGGATCTCCTGTCGAAGCTGTGCGTGGTCGGGAAGGGTCACGGCGCCGGTCTCCACGAGCTCGACGCTCGGGATCTCGGGGCCGATGAGGCGGTGGGCGAGGTCGAGGAAGTCGCTCGTGGAGTGCCCCGTCGCCTCGTAGCGGTAGGTGGGCGGCAGCGCGGCGCGGCGCTCCATGCCGGTGCTCACGAGCACGCGGTACACGTCGTTCGCCGTCTCGACGTCGCTCGAGACGAGCGTGACGTCCTCGCCCATGACGTAGGAGATCGCGCCCTTCAGGAACGGATAGTGCGTGCACCCGAGCACGAGGGTGTCGATGTCCGCCGTGCGGAGCGGCGCGAGGTACTCCGCGGCCACGGCGAGCAATTCGTCGCCCGTGGTGACGCCGGCCTCGACGAACTCGACGAATCGGGGGCATGCAGCCGAGAACAGCTCGAGGTGCGGGGCCGCGGCGAACGCGTCGTCGTAGGCGCGCGAGCCGATCGTGCCCTCGGTGCCGATCACGCCCACGCGCCCGCGCCTGGTGGCAGACACGGCGCGGCGTACCGCCGGCTGGATGACCTCGACGACGGGCACGTCGTAGCGTTCACGGGCGTCGCGGAGCATCGCCGCCGACGCCGTGTTGCACGCGATGACGAGCATCTTCACGCCCTGCGCCACGAGGTCGTCGAGCACGGCGAGCGCGTAGCCGCGCACGTCGGCAATCTTCTTCGGGCCGTAGGGCGAGTGCTCGAGGTCGCCGATGTAGAGGATCGACTCGTTCGGCAGTTGGTCTTTCACCGCCCGAGCGACGGTGAGACCGCCGACGCCGGAGTCGAAGATTCCGATCGGTGCGTCCGTCACGACATCCAAGCTTAGGTGAGGGCGGCGCCGTCGTAGGCGGCGCGGATGGCACGAGCGACCTTCGTGGCCTCCGGATGCCGGTACTGACGGTGCCACGCGAGGTGCACCTCGATCGGCGGCGCGTCGTGAATGTGCACGAAGACGACGCCCGGACGGGGCGACTGATGGGCCGTCGCCTCGGCGGTGACGCCGATCGCGTCGCCCGCAGCGATGAGGTCGAGCCATTCCTCGACATCGCCCGTCTGGGTCATCGGCGGCGCCTCGAGCCCAGCCGACGACCAGAGGGCCGGGCTCGTCGTCCCCGTGTGCCGATCGACGGCGACGAGGAACGGCACCAGCTCGGCAAGACCGACCGCATCGCGATCAGCGAGGGGATGGTCGACGGGCAGCACGGCCACGCGCGGTTCGACGCCGACAAGCTCGGAGTCGAGATCGGACCGTTCCACCGGATGCCGCACCACCGCGAGGTCGACGAGGCCGTCGACGAGGCCGGCATCCCGCCGGTTGAGGCGCACGAGCCGCATGGGCGTCGCCGGATGCGCACGATTCCACTCGCGGAGCACGGGCGTGGTGTGCGCGCCGAGCGCGGCCCAGGCGTACCCGATGCGCACGACGGAGCGCTCCCCGCGCGCCTCGGTCACCGCGCGGTCGAGCTCGGCGAGCACGCGCCGAGCCGTGGCCGTGAAGGCGATGCCGGCGTCGGTGGGCTCCACGCGACGGGTCGTGCGGTGCATGAGCGGCGCTCCGAGCTCGTGCTCGAGCGACGCGAGCGACCGGGAGACGCTCGCTTGCGACATCCCGAGCAGATCGGCGGCCGCCGTGAACGACCGCTCGTCGTCGACCGCGACGAGCACCCGCAACTGCCGAAGGTCAAGACTCATGTGAACAGCGTATCAATCGACGCGGATTGTATTTCTCGCTGCACCAATGACGACGTAGCGTGAGGGTATGGCACGGGAACGGATCGCAGCGGGTGCTGCCGTCGGCGGCGCCGTTTCGGTGCAGGTCGGCGCGGCGATCGGCGCGACGATCTTCCCGCTCGTCGGGCCCGCCGGCGTCGTCGCGCTCCGGCAGGCCGTCGCGGCGATCGCGCTGCTCGCCGTCGCTCGGCCCCGACTTCGCAATCTGAGCTGGTCGACCGTGCGACCCGCCATCCTGCTCGGGCTCGTGCTCGTCGTGATGAACCTCACCCTGTACGGCGCCGTGGAGCGGACCGGCCTCGGACTCGCGGTGACCCTCGAGTTCCTCGGCCCGCTCGCCGTCGCGCTCCTCGGTTCTCGGCGGCGGTTCGACCTGGTGTGCGCCGTCATCGCCGGGATCGGGGTCGTGCTCCTCACCGGCACCGTGCCGGGGCTCGACGTCGTGGGCATCCTCCTCGGCCTCGCGGCGGGCGCGGCTTGGGCGGCCTACATCCTGTTGAGCCAGCGTGCCGGACGCAGTCTCCCCGGCGTCCAGAGCACGGCGATCGCGAGCGTCGTCGCCGCGATCCTCACCTCGCCGATCCTCGTCATCGTCCTCGTCGGGCTCGACCCGCACGAGCTCCTCCGCGTCGCCGTCGTCGGCCTCGCCGCCGGCATCCTGTCCTCCGCGCTCCCCTACTCGATCGACCTCCTCGTGCTCCGACGCCTTCCTCGTCAGCTCTTCGGCGTGCTGCAGAGCGTGCATCCGGCCGCCGCCGCGGTCGCGGGCCTCGTGGTGCTGGGCCAGACGCTCGGGGCGTGGCAGATCGCCGGCCTCGTGCTCATCACCGCCGGGAACGCCATCGCCGTCGGCCGCGGCACCGCCTCTGCAGCACCGCCTGCACGTCGCCGACTGGCCGAGGTGTCACCGATAGGCTGACCGTGTGACCGGGTCTGCTGCGCTCTTCACCGACCGCTACGAACTGACGATGGTGGACGCCGCACTGCTCGACGGCACCGCGCACCGAGAGAGCCTCTTCGAGGCGTTCGCGAGGCGACTGCCCGACGGACGCCGCTATGGCATCGTCGCCGGCACCGGCCGCCTGCTCGAGCTCATCGATCAGTTCCGATTCGCCGAGGCCGAGCTCGAGTGGCTGCGCGACCACGAGATCGTGCGGCCTGCGACGATCGACTGGCTCGCCGACTACCGATTCTCGGGCGACATCTGGGGATACCGCGAGGGCGAGGCGTACTTCCCCGGTTCCCCCTTGCTGACGATCCAGTCGACATTCGCCGAAGCGGTGATGCTCGAGACGCTCGTGCTGTCGACCCTCAACTACGACTCGTCGGTAGCGAGCGCCGCGGCGCGCATGGTCTCGGTCGCGCTCGGCCGGCCCGTCGTCGAGATGGGCTCTCGCCGCACGAGCGAACACGCCGCGATCGCAGCGGCGCGCGCCGCCTACATCGCCGGCTTCGATGCCACGAGCAACCTCGAGGCCGGCCGCACGTGGGGCATCCCCACGATGGGCACGGCGGCACACGCCTTCACGCTGCTGCATGACTCAGAGGAAGACGCGTTCCGGGCCCAAGTCAACGCGTTCGGCCCGAAGACCACCCTGCTCGTCGACACGTACGACATCGCCGAGGGTGTCGACCGCGCCGTGCGGATCGCCGGGATCGGCCTCGGTGCCGTTCGCATCGACTCCGGTGACCTGCCCACGGTCGTCGCCGCGGTGCGCGAGCAGCTCGACGACCTCGGCGCCGTCGACACGAAGATCACCGTCACGAGCGACCTCGACGAGTTCATGATCGCGGCCCTCTCGGCAGCACCCGTCGACTCCTACGGCGTCGGCACAGCCGTTGTCACCGGCTCGGGCTTCCCGGCGGCGGGAATGGTCTTCAAGCTCGTCGCGCGGCGCGACGGCGCCGGCGAATGGGTGGCCGTGGCGAAGTCGTCGACCCAGAAGCTGAGCGTCGGGGGCCGCAAGAACGCCGCGCGACGGCTCGATTCCACTCGAACCGCCCGCGAAGAGATGGTGTACGTCGGCGACGGTCCCGACGGGGAGGCCGAGTTCGAGGCCGGCTCGTCGCTTCGTCCGCTCATGGTGCGGTTCATGACGGGCGGCACGGCCGATCCGGCCTACCTCGGCAAGGCCGGCACGGATGCCGCGCGATCGCATCGCGCCGAGGTCATGCAGGAGCTGCCCATCGACGCGTTCCGACTCGGGCGCGGCGATGCCGTGATTCCCACGGTCTACCGCTGACGCGCGCCGGGCATCACTCGGACTTGAGCCGCTCGTAGATCGCCTTGCACGACGGGCACACCGGGAACTTCTCGGGATCGCGCCCGGGCGTCCACTTCTTGCCGCACAGCGCACGCACCGGCTTGCCGGTCATCGCCGACTCGAGGATCTGCTCCTTCTTCACGTAGTGCGAGAAGCGCTCATGGTCACCCGGCTCGATGGTCTCCTTCTCGAGGAGCTCCTCGAGTTCGCGGTCGAGGACCGAGGTGCCGCCGCCGGGGGCATCCGGATCGGCGATGCTCGCGTGCACGGGTCGAATCATGCCTTCGATTCTACGCAACGAACCCGCCACCTCGGCCTCGGCCGCGACATCCTACGCACGCAGGGCGGCCGCGAGGATCTCAGGGCCGCGACGCTCGAAGACGCGACCGCCACCCCAGATACCCAACACGAGCGCGAGGAGCCCGAGGCCGACGCCGGATACGAACGATGCCGTGAACCAGGCCGGGTCGACGAGGATCCCGAGACCGGCGAAGACGACGGCAGGCGACGCGATGAGCAGTGAACCGAACATCGTGACGGTTTGGACGAGTGCGGTGATGGTCCCTGTCGACTGGGGCGCCTGGAAGGGGCTGTCACCGGGCTTGACCGCCGGATACGGCAATCGCGCCGACGTGAATGAGCCGAGCCCGAGTCCCGCAAAGAGCAGGGCCGTGCTGACGCCGAGAACCGACGGGAGCAGCCGCCAGTCGTTGAGCACGAACACCGTGACGGCACTTCCGAGTCCGATGACGAGCACGCCCCCGATGAGCACCGGCACGATGCGCCCCGCGCGATCTGCCGCCCCCCGCACGCCCGAGGCCACGTGCAGCCAGACCGCGGTGCTGTCGTAGGCGGTGTCGTTGTGGAGGCTCCAGCCGAGGAACAGGCACATGAGCGGCACCGGAATGAGCGCGACGTAGATGAGCGGGATGCCGGCGAGGCTGAGCGGCACCATCACGAACACGGGCGCGATCGGCACCATCACGAGCGACACCCAGTAGCGCGCGTCGCGGAACCAGTAGGTGAGGCTGCGGGCGGCGACCGCGCCGGTGGCACCGTGCGGCATCCGGTCGAACCAGCCGAGTCCGCGGTAGCTCTTCGCGGATGCTTCGCGACCCGGCGTCACGAGCATGCGCGCGACGAGCGCCTGCCACCCGAGCCAGATCGCGCCGACGGTCGCCGCGGCGATCAGGAGCTTCAGGATCGCTGCACCCCAGTCGCCCGCTGCAGCGTCGCCGGGAATCGCGAACACGGCGCCGAGGGGCGTCCACCCGAGCACGCCGGCGATCGACTCGAGCACCCCGAGGCCCGAGCTCGCCCAGTCCGCCGTCACGAGCACGACGAGGATCGGCGAGAGCATCACGATGAGCAGGATGCCGAGCACCCCCATGAGCTCGCGGGCACGGCGAGTGGCGAGCAGGAGCGATGCGAGCCCCGTTGCGACGCGGGCGATCAGGATGCACGTGGCGAATGCCATCGCCGCTGCGATGATCGCGAGCAGGAGCTCGGCGGGCCCGCGCGACCACGTGAACACCGTGCCGAGCAGCACGATCGCGAGCACGAAGGCGGGAATGCCCACCACCGCTGCGACTGCGAGACCGAATGCGAGCGTGTGGTTGGGCACCCCGAAGAGCGCGAACCGCCTCGGGTCCATCGTGTCATCGACTCCGAACACGAGCGGGAACACGATGAATCCGATGATCGTCGCGGCCCCGGCGACCGTGAACGCGTCGCGGATCACCTCGACGTCGCCCACGAAGCGCAAGCCGACGAGCGCCGTGAAGAGCAGCACGGCCACACCGAGCCCGTAGATGAGCCCGACGACGATGCCCACGACTTGCCAGGGGCTCCGCCGGAAGATGTTCGCGAGCAGGCGCAGTTTCAGTCGGAGAAACTGTGCAACCATTCCATGCCCTCCGCTGCCTTGCGTCCGCCTGCCAGTTCGACGAATCGGTCTTCGAGGGTCTGGCCGGCACGCACCTCGTCGAGGGTGCCCGCGGCGAGCACCTGCCCTGCGACGATGATCGCTGCCGAGTCGCAGACCCGCTCGATGAGGTCCATGCCGTGGCTCGAGAGCACGACCGTGCCGCCACCCGCGACGTACCGCTCGAGGATGTCGGTGAGGTTCGCGGCCGACACGGGGTCGACCGATTCGAACGGCTCATCGAGCACGAGCAGGCGCGGCGAGTGGATCATCGCGCACGCGAGGGCGATCTTTTTCGTCATGCCCGCGGAGTAGTCGGCGACGAGGCGGTCGACGGCGTCGTCGAGCCCGAAGGCCGCGATGAGGTCGGCGCTCCGTTCACGCACCGTGCGGTTGTCGAGCCCCCGGAGCACGCCCGAGTAGTAGAGGAGCTGGGCTCCCGTCAGGCGGTCGAAGAGGCGCAGGCGGTCGGGCAGCACGCCGGTGGCCCGCTTGGCGGCCCGAGGGTTGTCCCACGCATCGATGTTGTGGATGCGCACCGTGCCCGCGTCGGGCCTGAGCAATCCCGTGACCATCGACAGCGTGGTGGTCTTGCCCGCGCCGTTCGGCCCGACGAGGCCGAAGAACGATCCGGCGCGCACGTCGAGCGAGATGCCGTCGACCGCGGTGTTCGGGCCGAAACGCTTGACGAGGCCATCGATCGCGAGCACGCGAGGCGCATCGGCGGGAGGAGCCGGACGCGCGACGCGCAGTGTGCGCTTCTTGCGTGGTGTCGGCTTCTTCGGCACGGGGATGACGGCGACGGCCTGTGCGGCGGCGGCCGGCACCTCGGCAGTCGGCACCTCAGCGGCCGGCACCTCAGCCGCCGGCACCTCAGCCGCCGGCAGCTCAGCGGCTGGCACCTCAGCGGCCGGCACCTCTGCGGATGTCGCGGGCTCGATGATCGCGGCTCCGGAGCTTGCCTCGGGCTGCGGAATCGCCCTGACCGGCTCGGTCACCTCGGCAGCCGCACGTGAGGGCGCGCGCTCGACCGTCTCTTCGTCGATCTCGGATCGCACGGCGGGCGGCTCGGCGGTCGGCGGAGTGGCGACCTCCACGGAGGGCGACTCCTCGGTGGGCTTACGGGGCGATCGTTCTGCCGCCGTCGTCTCGGTCGTGAGCGAGGCCGCCACGCGCAATGCCTGGCGCTGGCTACTCGCCGCCGCTGCGGCGCGGCTCCGCGCAGTGGATGCTGCCGCCCCCTTCTCCGACGTGGCCCGCGGCGTGCGCGTGGACTTCGCCGCCTCGCCTCGCGCTGCCGTGGCATCCGCCGACGCAGCGCGCGACGCCGCGGTACGCTTCGAGGGTGCGGGCTGCTTCGTCTCACCCTCCGCCGCCGCCGTCGCGGCCGGCTTCCTCGGGGCGGGCTTCGAAGCACCACTCCGCGCCGCGCTCGACTTCGCGGCGGTCGTCCCCGCTGCAGTCGACTTGGCCGTTGCGGACTTCGCAGCCGTCGACTTCGCCGCCGTCGACCTCGCCCGCTTCGTGGCTGCGGGCTTCGTCGCTGCCGGCTTCACGTCTTCGGCCCGCACGTCAGCCTGCTCCAGCGCAGCCTGCTCGTCGGCGGCCGCCTTCGCTGCCGCCGACTTCGCTGCCGGCCTCGCAGCTCTCGATTTCGCCGCCGACCTCACTTCGGCTGCGCTCTTCGTCGCACCCGATGGCGCCGGGGTCGACGAGGTTTCAGCCGCCGCGCCCGTCGGGGACTCCCCTGTTTCAGGCACCCCCGTGCCGGTGCCCTCGGCTGCTTCGTCGTCTTGGTTGGAGCGCGAAACGGAAGTCACCAAGCCAACCTACCAAGACGGCTCTCGCAACGCTCATTCGGGCCTCATCCCGCGGTCCGCGAAGCTGGAAATACCCTGAACGTCGCATCACGATCCTGACACGACGTCCCTCCCCCGTGGTGGGGGTGACGCCATCCCGGTATCCTGAACTCCGGCATAACGGCGTGTCCATATGTGAACTTCCGGATGAATTTGCGGCGAACACCCTGCGATGGGTGTCGCTGCTCACGGCATCCGACCCACCGAAGGAGATGCAGTGAACACCCAGATCGTGATTCTCGCGGCCGGCATGGGGAGCCGGCTCGGGCGGTCCCTCCCCAAGCCCCTCACCGAGCTCAGCGACGGCCGCACGATCATGGGCCAGCAGTTCGACAACATCGAGCACGCGTTCGGCCGCAACGCCAGCGTCACGATCGTCGTCGGCTACAAGCTCGAGCACATCATCGAGGCATTCCCGCAGGCGTCGTTCGTCTACAACGAGGAATACGACCAGACCAACACCTCCAAGAGCCTGATGCGCGCCCTGCAGGCGTCGCAGGCCGGCGGAGTGCTCTGGATGAACGGCGACGTGGTCTTCGACCCGCGCATCCTCGACCGTGCACTGCCGTTCATCGCACGCGACCAGTCGTTCGTGACCGTCAACACCTCGAAGGTGTCCGACGAAGAGGTCAAGTACACGACGAGCGCCGAGGGCTACATCAAGGAGCTCTCCAAGACCGTCAAGGGCGGGCTCGGCGAGGCCGTCGGCATCAACTACATCTCGAGCCGCGACAAGGCCGTGCTCCTCGCACACCTCGCTCGCGTCGGCGACCAGGACTACTTCGAGCGTGGCCTCGAGCTCGCGATCGAGCAGAACGGCCTGCTCGTCGAGCCCATGGACATCTCCGACCTCTACGCGGTCGAGATCGACTTCGCCGAAGACCTGGAGCGCGCGAACCACTTCGTGTAGTCACGTCGGCGCTGCATCGCAGCAGCACAGCAGTGAAGAGCGGATGCCTCGCGGCATCCGCTCTTCGCATCTCAGCGCCGGTGCATCTCAGCGTTTGCGGCGGCTCACGTGAGCGCCCGCGCGACGCCGGCCCTCGAGAGCGACACGGCGATCACCCGGCCGAGCCACGTGAAGAGCACCGGGCTGAGCACGAACAGTGCGAGGTAGAGCGCCCAGAACCATGGGGCGTAGTGCTCGGGGCCGAGCACCACGAAGGTTCCGGCGGCGAGGAGCACACCGGCGGCTCCGGCGGCGAGGTAGTAGAGCACCGGCGACCAGTTCTTGTACCGGGTGACGAAGAACGGCAGCTCGAGGAGCGCACCGACGAGCAGGCCGGTACCGAGGAAGCGAAGGATCCACTGCGGGGCGAAGGCCGCCCCCACGAGACCCGCGATGAACCCCGTGAGGATCGCGACGCCCGGTCGCTTCAGCAGCGCGAGCGCGACGGCGCTCGGCAGGAAGTGCGAACCGATCGTGATCCCGTAGAGCATGGGGACGAGACCCGCGACGAGGCCCGCGAGGTAGCCCGCCCCGGCCGCGAACAGCCCTCCGCCGACGCCGATCGCAGCACAGCTCAAGATCACCCGAGTGCTGGTGCGGTGCACGACGCTCCTTCCGACGGGGCTCGGCACGCGCCGATCGTCCGCTTTCAAACCTACCGCGGTGCGGCATCTACGATGAGAGCGTGATGAGCTACGCCGACACGCATCCACTGCAGCGAACGCCGTGGCACCGTTACCGGCACTCGCTGTGGTTGCTCACCACACGCGACCTGAAGGTGCGCTACTCGACGTCGGCGCTCGGCTATGTCTGGTCGGTGCTCGATCCGCTCGTGATGGCGGGCATCTACTGGTTCGTCTTCACGCAGGTGTTCCAGCGACCCGTCGGCACCGAGCCCTACATCGTGTTCCTGCTCTCGGCACTGCTGCCGTGGATGTGGTTCAACGGCACGGTCTCGGATTCGACGCGCGCGTTCCTGAAAGACGCGAAGCTCGTGCGGTCGACGAAGATCCCTCGCACGATCTGGGTGAACCGCATCGTGCTCTCGAAGGGCATCGAGTTCCTGCTCGCCATCCCGGTGCTCGTGCTGTTCGCAGTGGTCTTCCGAGCGACGGTCGGGTGGGAGCTTGCGCTCTTTCCGCTCGCCATCCTGCTGCAGACCATCCTCACTGCTGGCGTGGCGCTCATCGTCGCCCCGCTCGTCGTCTTCTTCCGCGACCTCGAGCGCGCGGTGAAGCTCGTGTTGCGATTCCTGTTCTACGCGTCGCCGATCATCTACGGCGTGTCGAACCTGCCGAGCGAGCTGCACATCTGGGCCGCATTCAACCCGCTGTCGGGCATCTTCGGTTTGTATCGTGCCGGCTTCTTCCCCGACGAGCTCGACTGGTTCAACGTCGCGATCTCGGCCGCGATGTCGGTCGCGCTGCTCGCCATCGGGCTGCTGGTCTTCCGGGGAAGCCTGCGCCAAGTGCTGAAGGAGATCTGACGTGGATGCCACCACCGCCGTCTCGGCGCCCGAGACCGCCATCCGCACCGAGGGGCTGGGCATCCGGTTCCGCCGCAACCGTCGCGGTCGCCGAACCTTCAAGGACCTCCTCGCCGGGCGCCGCCGTCGTACCCGTCCGGGCGAGTTCTGGGCGCTCCGCAACGTGTCGATCCATGTGCGCCCCGGCGAGGCGATCGGCGTGGTCGGACGCAACGGCCAGGGCAAGTCGACACTCCTGAAGCTCGTCGCGGGCGTCATGATCGCCGACGAGGGCACCGTCGAGGTCACGGGCGGCGTCGCTCCGCTCATCGAGATCACCGGTGGCTTCGTCGACGATCTGACGGTACGCGACAACGTGTACCTCACCGCCGGGCTGCACGGTATGACGGGTGCCCAGATCGACGCGAAGTTCGACGAGATCATCGAGTTCGCCGACATCGGCGACTTCCTCGACACCCCGTACAAGCACCTCTCGAGCGGCATGAAGGTGCGCATCGCGTTCGCGGTGATCTCGCAGCTCGAGGAGCCCATCATGCTCGTCGACGAAGTGCTCGCCGTCGGCGACAAGGGGTTCCGCGAGAAGTGCTACCGGCGCATCGATGAGCTCCTCGCGGGCGGCCGTACGCTCTTCTTCGTGTCGCACAACGAACGCGACCTGCGGAGGTTCTGCACTCGGGGCCTCTACCTCGACAAGGGGGCGCTCGTGCTCGACGCCCCGATCGACGAGGTGCTCGACCGCTACAACGCCGACCACGGGTCGAAGGCGTAGCAACTGTCAGTCACCCGGCACGCGCGGGATGCTCGGGATGGGAATCGAGCCAACGGCCAGCTGGGCTCAGCCACCGGATCGCCCCGTCGTGGCCCTGGCGCATCTGCCAGCTCGTGCGGTGCTTCACCCGGTGGTGCTTGCGACAGAGGTGGGCGAGATTGTCGTGGTCGCTGCATCCGTGGTGCTCCCACGATCGCGTGTGGTCGATATCACAGCCGGCGGCCCGCTTCTCGCATCCGGGGAATCGGCAGCGGCCGTCGCGGATCTGGAGCCACCCTGCCAGGTCGGCCGGGATACGACGGGCTCTGCGACCGTAGCGCAGCATCGCGCCCGTGACCGGGTCGGTGAGAATCGGACGGAACGACGGCGCATGCGCCGTGAGCCGACGGGCCGTCTCGATGTCGATCGGGCCGTAGCCGTCGAGGACCGGCGGCTGGTCGCCGTGACCGAGCATCGTCAACACCGGAATGGTGAGGTTCACCGTTGCACGCACCGCACCGAGATCGCCGTGCTCGGGCGCCGCCGCCGCGTCGGTGAGCCCGAGGAGGAGGGCGATGGCGCAGTCGGCGTCGCGCTGCGCCTTCTTGCGCGTGTCTCCGTCGGCTCGCGTCACCGTCGTCGCAGCGATGCGGGCGGCGATCGCGGTCGCATGTTCTGCCGCGCAGAACAGGTTGACCCACGCCATTCCGTCGGCCGTGGGCTCGACGACGATGCGCCGCTCCTCGACAGCGCGATGCTTGCGTTCCTCGAAGGGCGACGGGTCGTAGCGGTGCTGCATGCGCTGCAACGCCTTGCGGAACCCGACCGGCGTCATACGGCAGGCCTTGCCGAGGGCCTCCTGCTCGAACTCGGCGACTCGATCGGCCGGCGCAGCGGCCACCGCATCGATGAGGTCGCGCGCGTGTTGGACCGAGATCTCGCCGGTCGCCAGCGCCGCGTGTGCGAGCGGCAGGTCGACCGTCAGGGCAGTCGCCTCGCGCAGGACGCGGCTCGCCGTGCGTTCGTGCACGCGAAGCGCGGTCGCGAGTTCGGCGGTGCAGGAACGGTCGCCCCATTCCCGGTTGTCGCGATCGGTACGCGACGGATGCGACTCCACCTCACGCATCAGGATTCGAAGTTCGTGAACCCAACCGAGTTGCTCGGCCTGGGCCGCGCGGATCGACCGCTCGAAGGCGGTGATTCGTTCAAGCGCCTCTGCGAGCCGCGCGGTTGCTTCCACACATCCATCAGACCACGACCCACCGACATTCGATTCTTCCGCTGATCAGCGCTTTTACCTGTGGAGAATGAATCAATCCGGCGGCCTGTGGAGGACGAGTCGATCCGTGCACGAACCCGAACGGCGGCGCAACCCCCGCCATTCGCACGGGTCCGCCGCCTAAGATCGTCCCACTATGAGCGAACGCGTGCACAAGATCACTTCGCTGGGCGCGGATGTCCCGCGCGAAGGGCAGCCCGATTCAACGGCGCCGACCCGGCCGGCCGGCGACGTCGGACGCGCCCGCGGGTTCGAGCGCAGCATCGACGCCGTGCTCCACATCCAGCGTCCGATCGTCGTCGCGCACCTTCGGAGCATCCGCCGGAGATCCCCGAATGCGACACCCGAGCAGATCGTGCGCATCCTCGAGCGCCGCTACCTGGCCGCGGTCACGACCGGCGGCGCCGCGGTCGGCGCCACGGCGGTCGTCCCCGGCATCGGCACGGGTGTCACGCTCGCGCTGTCGGGTGTGGAGACCGCCGGATTCCTCGAGGCGACCGCGCTCTTCGCGCAGTCCGTCGCCGAGGTGCACGGCATCGCCGTCGAGAACCCCGACCGAGCGCGCGCCCTCGTGATGACGCTCATGCTCGGCCGCGAGGGCATCGACCTCGTGCGCCAGTTCGCGGGCCAGGCGACCGGGAAGGGAGCCGCGCGGAACGCCTACTGGGGAGAGCTCATCACCAACAGCATGCCGAAGGCGATCATGGGCGGCGTCGTCGACCGGCTCCGCACCAGATTCCTCAAGCAGTTCGCCGTGCGAGGCGGCGCCGGCATCATCGGCAAGGCGATTCCCTTCGGCATCGGGGCGGCGATCGGCGGGGTGGGCAACCACCTCCTCGGCCGCAAGGTGCTGCAGCAGTCGCGACTCGCGTTCGGCGCACCGCCACCGGTCATGCCGGTCGAGCTCGAGCCGGGCGAGCACACCTCGTTGGTGCGGTCCGCAGGGTCGGGGGTCACCAGAGCAGGCGCCGCAGTGGGCGGCTTCGCCGTCGGGACGAGCCGCGGCCTCCGCGCCGCGGCCGGGCGTGCCACGGCAGGGCGTGCGGCGCGGAGCCGCGGAAGGCGCGGCAAGGACGGCAAGATCGAGGACGTCGCGACTCCCGACGTCGCGACTCCAGGCCCGGTTACCCCGGACATCAGAGACGACGCTGCCTCATAACCCCCGCGAAGTCACTGCCAGGGCGCGCTCCCACGGCTCGGACGCTCGGCTGCTGAGGAACACGATGTATGCCTCGGCGCGTCGCTTGGAGCGGAGGTAATCACCAAACATCTTCATGTCCGTGTAGATATCGTCACCCCGCGGCGCGCGGTCGAGGACGCGGTCTGCAAAACGAATCCGATCGCGTGCGGCGCCGATGCGGTCGCCGAGATGAGCGGGCACGAGGAAGCCCGCGAGGATTGGCCGGAGATAACAGCTGCTGGCGACCCGGCACACTGCGGCGCCCGGCTCGAGGTCTCGCTCCAGAGCGACGAAGAGCGCCTCCTCCGATCCGAGCATCGACTCGCACGCGCCCTCAAGGTAGCCCTCGAGCGCCGCTCGCGCGGCCCGCGTAACGTGTATGCGTCGCCATCGTGCGGCCGTCGGAAAATCGGCGGTGCACGACGTCAAGAATGAAAGAGACGCTCGGTGTCGCGGTGTTCACGACAGCGATCTTCGCGCAACCCACCGACGTTGCTCGAGTGCGAGCTGCGGCTATGCGCCGAGCGCCTCGGCCTCGTCGTCGGCCTCTTCGGCCTCGACCTCGAACTCGTCGATCTCGGGCTCCCCGGCGTGGATGGCGGCGAAGCGCGCCCACTCGTCCATGAGGTGGTCGACGGCGTCGTGGAATCGCGCAGTCGTCGCCCCGGGGGTGGTGTCGCCGAAGTAGCGTTCGACCCAGACGCCGAGTCGTGCGAGTGCCCCCGCGTCGTGGGTGACCTCGTCGACGCGCGCGACCATCGCTTCGGCATCCGTCGCCTCGAGCCACTCGCAGGCCTGCAGGTACCCGCCCGTGTCGACCTGCGCCTCGGGATTGGCCGGGCGGGTGATCAGCAGGGGCTTGCCTGCCGCCAGCCGGTCGTAGACCATCGCCGAGATGTCGACGATCGCGACGTCGGGCGCGGCGAGCTGCCAGCCGAGCTCAGGACCGTTGTCGTAGATGTGGTGGGCGCTCGGGTCGGCGGCGTTGGCCGCGGCGAGCGCCGCGATGATCGCACGGTTGGCGGCCCCGTACTCGGCGTCGACGACTCCGGAGCGCGGATGGGGTCGATAGATCACCCGGTGCCGCCCCGTCGCGAGCAGGCCGCGCACGAGATCGACGCCGTGCGAGGCGATCGAGCCGTAGGCGGCGGCCCCGCGGTCGCCCTCCCACGTCGGGGCGTAGAGCACGACCTCGCGCCCATCGGACGGATACGGCAGCGGAGACCCGTCGAGGTAGTGATCGGCCTGCGGGCGGCCGATGGGGATGGCCCGCTTGTCGAAGTCGTAGTCCCACAGCACCTTCTCGAGCCGTGCCCGTGCGGCATCGCCCGCGATCAGCGCGTAGTCGTAGGCCTTGAACTGGTTCGTGGTCATGTACATCTTGTCGGACTCGCCGTGGTTGATGAACACATGCCAGCGGCGTCCGTAGCGCATCATCTGGAAGTTCTTCGCGTTCTGGTTCACGTAGAACACCACGTGGAGGTCTTGCTCGTGGATGACGTGCTCGAGGTCGACGACGCGGCGCACGTAGGCGACGGGCAGCGGCGCCTCGTCGAGCAACTGCAGGGCGGAACCCGAGGCGCGGCTGAGGATGAGCACCGGATGCCGCTTCGAGAGCTCGAGGAGCGGCTTGTACCACTGCCTCAGCTGGTAGAGGTTGACCCTGCCGTCGGCGAAGTAGACACCGACGCGGTAGTGGTGCGGTTCGAGCGGCGGGCGCTCGGCGAGCCGCTTCGCGAGCGTTCGCCGCGCACTCCGCGCCCACATGACGTCTTTCGCCAGCTTGATTGCGCGCCGCGCGTCTCTCATCAGTGCCACGGGTCCAAGGGTAGCGAGGGCCGACTGGACGGATGCCGCGAGCCCTCGTTCGCGGGGGTACCGAAAGGGGATCGTTACCGTGGCGGCTCAGACGAGCGGCGGGCGACCGGCGATCGTCATCCGCCAGACCGTGCGCCATGAGAGCGGACGGCGCTCCCCCGGATGCTCCCGCCAGCCGGCACGCCATCCCGCGAACCACGCCGAGAGCGCAGCAGGATTGCGCAGCCAGCGCAGCACCTGGATCGCGGTCCACGAGCCGACGTAGAGCGGCACGAGGATCGCCGGGAGGTTGCGACGGGCGAGCCAGACCCGGTTGCGGGCGTTCAGCCGGTAGTAGTAGGTGTGCCGGGCTGGGTCGATCACGGGGTGCGCCGCCTCGAGGTCGCCCGCGTACCACGCGATGTGGCCCGTGTCCCACACGCGCCAGGCGAGCTCGATGCCCTCGTGCGCGTAGAAGAACGGGTCGGCCCACCCGCCGGTCTGATCGAAGACGGCGCGCGGCAGCAGCACCGCTCCCTCCCAGCACGAGAAGACGTTGCCCGAGTGCGTGGGGTCGCCCTTGCGGATGCGCGGGATCCAGCGGCGTGGCGACACGAGACCGGTGGGGTCGACGACGCGCGGCTGGATGAGGCCGAGCTCGGGGCGCTCGGCGAGCATGCGGCATCCGTCTCGCAGGAAGCGAACGCTCGGCAGGAACGCGTCGTCGTCGAGAAAGAACAGCACCTCGCCCGAGATGAGCGGCACGCCGCGGTTGCGACCGGCCGGGATGCCGAGGTTCTCAGGCAGGTGCAGGGTCTTCACCCCGGCCGGCAACGGCGGCTCTGCCGAGGCGGGGTCCCACCCGTTGCCGACGCAGACGACATCGGTGACGACGCCCTCCTGGTCGAGGATGCTCCGGATGCCGCGCGCGAGGTCGTCGGGCCGGGTGCCTTGCGTGAGCACCACCACGCCGACGTGCGGCAGCGTCTGTGCCGCCGCGTTCGACCGCGCGTTCGCGCCGTCAGGAACGGACACGACGCGAGGCCATGATCGCCACGAAGTGCCCGAACACCGAGACGAAGGCAAGGGGCAGGAGCGCCGCGACGACGATGCGGTCGATGAGGGGCTCGCCGAAGACGAGGCCGACGAGCGCGGCGGCGAACGCGATGAGCGTGAGCTCGACCGAGTGGTAGAGGCGGTGGAACGGCAGGAAGCGCGCGGCCTTGCGGAGCTTGGCGATGAGCCCCCCGCGCGGCGCGGTCTCACCGGGGGTGTCGGCGAGCTTCGCGAGCCCCGCGTTCGCGCGTGCCACGTGCACCATGTCATTGAGCGCCTTGTTCAGCACGATGATGAGGGCGAGCACGGCGCCGACCGTGGTCCAGAGGAAGTCGGCGGGGAACTCGAGCGGGTATGCCGCCGCCCGGATGCCGAGCGCGATCGGGATGAGGGCCTCGGTCGTGTAGTGCCCGACCTTGTCGAGGAACACCCCGGCCGGCGACGACGTGCGACGCCAGCGCGCGACCTCGCCGTCGCAGCAGTCGACGAGCATCTGCAGCTGGCCGAGCACGACCGCGAGCAGTGCGCCCCAGATGCCCGGAATGAGCAGCGCGGCCGCGGTCGACCACCCGACCAGGATCATGAGTCCCGTCACGCCATTCGCCGAGATCGACGTCTTCAGGAGCAGCCAGGTGAGGTACGGCGAGAACTGACGGAGGTAGAGCGACGCCGTCCAGTGCTCGGCATTGCGGCGACTGCGCACCTCGGGCGGCTGGGTGACGGCGCGGAGCTCTGCGATGCTCGAGGGCCTGGCGGAACCCGATCTGGCTTGGGACATCCGCTTCACCTTCCCGTGTGCTTTGCGATGTTGCTCGTCAGCGAGAGATAGCCGAGCACGAAGCCGAGCCCCCACGAGACGTGGATGCAGGGCAACACTATGAGAAACCACGCGGCGGTGGCTGCGCCACGCCCGCGGGCGTAGGCGATCGTCGCGACGACGACGAAGAGCAGGTAGACGAGCGGCACGGCGAATCCGGCGAGCAGCCACGGCGCCCCGCCGGCGGAGGCCTGCACGATGCCGACGACGCCGACGACCAGTCCGAGGACGACGCCGAGCACCATGACCGGGGGCACGAAGTACCGGATGCCGTTGGCCGCTGGGAAACGACGCGCGAGCTCTCCACGCCAGAGGCCGGTCGAGAACATCTGGCGCCCGAGCCGCTCGAGGCTCGACCGGGGACGGTAGGTGACGCTGAGGCGGGGCGTGAACCAGACGGTGCCGCCCGTCTCGCGGAGGCGGCGATTCAGTTCCCAGTCCTGGCCGCGCTTGATGCCCTCGTCGAAGAGGCCGACGCGACGGAGCGCCGCGGTTCGGAAGACGCCGAGGTACACGGTCTCAGCGGGACCCTCGTGCCCTCCGACGTGCCATGGCGTGCCGCCGAGGCCGACCTTCGTGCCGTAGGCGATCGCGACCGCCCGCTCGAACGGCGTCTCGCCATGCGCGGCCATGATGCCGCCGACGTTGTCGGCTCCCGTGCGTTCGAGCACCTCGACGGCCACCCGGGCGTAGTCGACGGGCAGCATCGAGTGGGCGTCGACGCGTACGACGACAGGGTAGCGCGCGGCCCGGATGCCGATGTTCAGGCCTGCCGGGGTCGAGCCCACCTCGTTCTCGAGAACCCGCACGCGTTCGTCGCGCGAGGCGAGGTCGGCGACGAGCCCTGCCGTGCCGTCGATCGACGGGCCGAGTGCGATGAGCACCTCGACGGGGCCCTCGTAGTCTTGCGCGAGGATCGACTCCACCGCCGCCCGCACGTGCGATGCGTCGTTCAGCACCGGCATGACGTAGGAGACGCCGAGGAGCGGCGATGTCGCCGCCTCAGGGTGTTGCTCGGGCATGTTCCTCACTCGCGCTGGGGTCGATCGAGCCTAGCAGCAGCCCCCGCGGCGGGCTTCGCAGGGCACGCGTGCGGCGGGGCCGGACCCCGTGGGATCCGGCCCCGCCGCACGGCAGATCTGCCGCTCAGATCAGCCCTCGAACGTGCCGAGCGTGACCGACGCGGTGTGCGACTCGCCGCCCCGCAGGTAGGTGAGCTCGGCCTCGGCGCCGCCGGGCAGCGCCCGGACCTGCGCGGTGAGGTCGGTCTGGTCGGTGATCGGCACTCCGTTGAACTCGGTGACGACGTCGCCCGCCTCGAGGCCCGCGTTCGCTGCCGCGCCCCCCGAGCTCACCTCGGAGATGAGTGCGCCGACGGTGGTGCTCTCGGCGTCGCTCTCGGCGGCGGTCACGGTGGCGCCGAGCAGGCCGTGCGTGGCCGAGCCGTTCTCGATGATCTCCTTCGCGACGCGCTCGGCGAGGTTCGAAGGAACGGCGAACCCGACGCCGATGTTGCCGGCCTCGGTCTGTGCACCGCCGGCCGAGAGGATCGCGACGTTGACGCCGATGAGGTTGCCCTCGGAGTCGAGGAGCGCGCCGCCCGAGTTTCCGGGGTTGATGGCGGCATCCGTCTGGATGACCGGGATCGAGATCTGGCCCTGCTCCTGCTGCTGCGGCTGCTCGCCGCCTTCAGGAGCTTCGAAGTTCCAGAAGTCGAACGGGCTCTCGGAGCCGTCTTGGCCGCCGTCACCCTCGCCGCCATCGTCGGGCGTCGTCGGAGCAGCCGACGAGGCCACGTCGATGCTGCGATTGAGTGCGCTCACGATGCCGTTCGTCACGGTGCCCGCGAGGCCCATCGGAGCGCCGATCGCGATCGCCGTGTCGCCGACGTTGAGCTTGTCGGAGTCGGCGAACTTCAGCGGCGTGAGGTCTGAGGCATCCGCGAGCTTGATGACCGCGAGGTCGGACAGCGGATCGGTGCCCACGAGCTCGGCATCGAAGAGTCGCCCGTCGCTCGTCTTCACCTTGATCGCCGGGTCGGCGGTCGCGCCGTCGAGCGTGACCACGTGCGTGTTCGTGAGCACGAAGCCGTCGTCGGAGAGGATGATGCCCGAACCGGTGCCGCCGCCCTGGCCGCTCGAGACCGAGATGGTCACGACGCTCTCGCTCGCCTTCGCGGCGACCGCGGTGATCTGGTTGACCGAATCCGGGTCGTTCACGACGATGCTCTCGACACCGGCACTGTCGTTCGAGACCACGCCCTCGTTGTTCGAGATGAGGGCGGTGATGCCGGCGCCCGATGCGCCGCCGATGAGCGCGGCGGCCACGATTGCGGCGGCGACGCCGAGACCGACCCGACGCTGCTTCGGTGCCGCAGGAGCGCCCGTGGCGTTGGTGCCCTGCGCGGGCGCACCCGCGATCGGCATGGTGGGCTGGGTGTGCTGCGGATGCTGCGGGCCGCCGAACGCGGGCGGCACGTGGCCCGGCGCGTGCGCGCTGCCGGAGGGAGCGGTCGGCGCGCCGGGGGCGGCCGGCGAAGCGGGCGTGCCAGGCGAAGCGGGCGTGGCAGGCGAAGCGGGCGCTTGGGCTGAAGCTGAGCTCTCGTGGTGCGGCGCGCTGTACGGCTGGGGCTCCTGGCCGGGCTCGTAGACCGTGCCGGTGGCAGCCGGTGCGGTCGCGGGCTCGTGCTGCTCCGGTGCCGCGGACTCCGATGCAGCGGGGGTCTCAGGGACGTCGCCGTCGCGGGGCTCCCCCGTGGCGCCGTTGGTGGTGTCGGTCATGTCTGCTCCTTCCAAGCGCTGCCAGCCTCCCGCCGCAAGCTGTGTGCCAGATCGGCGGAGTCTGTGATCCTGCTATCGACGAGCAGTGATTCATCTCAACGCGGAGCGGCCTCAACGCTCGCCCTGCGACAGCGTACCGGCCCTACCCTGACGTACGGTGAGAGCGTGAGCGACTTCTCCCCCGCACCCGGTCTCCGTCCCTGGCAGCGCACCGCCGCCGGGGCAGGGCTGCTCGCCGCCGACGGCACGATCGCAGCCACGATCTTCGCCGAGATGAGCGCTCTCGCCGTGCGCACCGGCGCCATCAACCTCGGCCAGGGCTTCCCCGATGAAGACGGCCCGGCCGAAGTGCTCGACGCCGCCCGCCAGGCGATCAGCGACGGCGTGAACCAGTACCCGCCCGGCATCGGGGCTCCGGTGCTGCGCGAGGCGATCGCCGCGCACCAACGGCGCTTCTACGGCCTCGAGGTCGACGCGGCATCCGAGGTGCTCGTGACCGCCGGCGCGACCGAGGCGCTCGCCGCCACGATCCTCGCGCTCGTCGACACCGGTGACGAGGTCGTCACGTTCGAGCCGTACTACGACGCGTATGCGGCGCTCATCGCCCGGGCCGGAGGCGTGCATCGCACCGTGCCGCTGCGCTTCCCCGGCTGGAGGCCGGATCCCGAGGAGCTCCGGGCCGCGATCACCGACCGCACGCGTCTCATCGTCGTCAACTCCCCGCACAACCCGACCGGCACCGTGCTCGACGCCGATACCCTCGCGCTCGTCGTCGAGCTCGCCACGCGGCACGACGCGATCATCGTGACCGACGAGGTCTACGAGCACCTCACGTTCGGCGCGGCGCACACGCCCATCGCGACACTGCCCGGTGCACGCGAGCGCACCGTCTCGATCTCATCGGGTGGCAAGACGTTCAGCACCACGGGCTGGAAGATCGGCTGGCTCACCGCGCCGGCCTCGCTCGTCACGAGCGTGCTCGCCGTGAAGCAGTACCTCACCTTCGTGAACGGCGCGCCATTCCAGCCGGCGATCGCCGTCGGCCTCGGCCTGCCCGATTCGTCATTCACGGATGCCGCCGCAGCCCTGCGCGGCAAGCGCGACGTGCTCGCCGCCGGCCTCAGCGCCGCCGGTTTCGACGTGTCGCTCCCAGAGGCCGGCTACTTCATCGTCGCGGATGCCGCGCAGCTCGGGCACGACGACGGCGCAGCGCTCTGCCGGCAGCTGCCGGAGCTGGCCGGAGTCGTCGGCGTGCCGGTGTCGGCGTTCGTGCACCCCGACCGCCAGGGCGCGTACCGCAGCCTCGTGCGGTTCGCATTCTGCAAGCGACTCGACGTGCTCGAGGAGGCGTCGGCCCGGCTCGCGGCGCTCAGCGCGGGCTGACGCCGAATCGGCGCAGCTCGAGCGCCGGATTGATGCGTCGCACGGCGTCGATGCGCTCACGCGAAACCCAGGCGATCGCGACATCCGTCGCCTCGCCGATCGTCGCGAGCTCGACGCCCATGGGGTCGACGATCATGCTGTTGCCTGCACCGATGGGCGGCGCGTGGTCGGCCGCGGCGACGTACATCGTGTTCTCGAGCGCGCGTGCCGTGGCGAGCAGGCGCCAGTGCGCCTCCTTCAGCGGCCCGCGCACCCACTCGGCGGGCATGCACACGACGTCGGCGCCCGCGTCGACGATGCGACGGGTGACCTCGGGGAAGCGCGCGTCGTAGCACGTCTGCAGGCCGAAGCGGAGGCCGCCCGCCTCGAAGAGCTCGGGTGCGCCGATGTCGCCCGGAGCGACCCAGTCGGACTCCCGCTGCCCGAAGGCGTCGTAGAGGTGGAGCTTGCGATAGCGCGCGACGACGCCGGCGCCGGGAGCGACGGCCACCACGGTGTTGGCGACGCGGCGCTCACCCTCGAGGCGCTCGATCATGCCGGCGACGAGATGCACGCCGAGCCGGTCGGCGAGCACCGTGAGCGCTTGCGTGAACGGGCCGCCGACGGGCTCGGATGCCTCGAGCCACTCCTCGCCCGCCTCGGGCGTGAAGTAGCTCGAATACTCGGGGAAGACGACGAGCCCGGCGCCACGGGATGCCGCGAGCTCGGCAAGCCGCGCGATCTCCGCGCGATTCGCAGCGGCGTCTGCTCCGGGCGCGAACTGCGCGACGGCGATCGCGAATGCGGAGCTCGGGGAGGTCGCTTCGGCCATGTCGAAAGCGTAGTCGCGTCGGGCGCGCGGCGGTGCGGCATCCGCTCTCGGCGCGGTGAGGCTCGCCTGGGAACGGCCGTGAGGCTCGCTCCGGGGACCGCCCGGAAATGCAGAAGATCCCGGCCTCAGAACGAGACCGGGATCTTCTTTCGGTTGCGGGGGCAGGATTTGAACCTACGACCTCTGGGTTATGAGCCCAGCGAGCTACCGAACTGCTCCACCCCGCGGCACAAGAGATAACACTAGCATGCGTCTCGGCCACCGTCGAATCGAGGCCGCGGTCGCCTGCGGCACTCCGCACATCGCACCACAACGGACTGTTGATTTCAGCCATCCGCACCGGAATCGGTTGTCGGAAGCCCCCACTTTGTTAGGAACCCTTCCCAACTCGCTCGCTCGTTGGTACTGTCCCCGAGACCGCTCCACTTCGTCGGGTGCCTGCCCGACACGACCGATAAGGATTCCATGCCACCACGCGTCCGCACGCTCCGCCGGGCCTCGATCACGCTGGCCACCGCCACCGCGATCGCCGCCTCTGCGATCGCCTCCCCCGCCTTCGCCGCACCCGGCGGGTCGAAACCGCCGCCCATCGTGGGCTCGGCCGACATCAACGGATATCGCAGCGTCGGCTATCTCATGTCCGACGCCCCCGTCACTCGCGACTACCAGATCGAGGACCTCTTCGACACGGGCGCGATCCGCGACATCACGCACGTGAACTACGCCTTCGGCAACGTCACGGCCGATCTCCGCTGCGATATCCTCGACGCCGCCGGCGAGGGAGATGCGCACAACGACTTCCTCCGGCTCGTCTCGGCAGCCGATTCCGTCGACGGGAAGAAGGACAAGCCGGCGCAAGCGCTCGCCGGCAACTTCAACCAGCTGCGCAAGCTCAAGGAGCGCAGCCCCGAGACGAAGGTGCTGATCTCGCTCGGCGGCTGGACCTGGTCCGACAACTTCTCGGCGGCGGCTGCGACACCCGAGAGTCGCACCGCCCTCGTCTCGTCGTGCATCGATCTGTACCTGAAGGGCAACCTGCCCGTGATCGACGGCAAGGGCGGCCCTGGCGCGGCGGCCGGCATCTTCGACGGCATCGACGTGGATTGGGAGTGGCCAGTCACGGGAGGCGAGACGGCCAACGCGACCCCGGCCGACAACGAGAACTTCCTCGCCCTCATGGAGGAGTTCCGTACGCAGCTCGACGCCTACGGCGCGGTGACCGGCGAGGACTACCTGCTCACGGCCTTCGCCCCCGCCGGCGGATGGAACGCCGGGCAGGGCGGATGGCTCGATCCCCGGCTGTTCACGGCCGTCGACTTCCTCAACGTGCAGGGCTACGACTTCCACGGCGGCTGGGTGCCGAACCTGACGGGACACCAAGGCAACCTGCATCCCGACGGCACGCAGAACTGGGGCCTCGGCCTCGACGGCGCGGTCGGCATGTACGTGAACGCCGGCGCTCGTCCCGACCAGCTGAACGCCGGCCTCGCGGCCTATGGACACGGCTGGAGCGGCGTCACGAACGGAGCCGAGGCATGGCAGCCCGCTGCAGGATCGATCGGCACGAAGCCGTACTTCGAGATTCGCGACGTCGGCGACGCGTTCTTCGATGCCGAGGTCGGGGCCGCGTGGCGCTACGACGCCGCGACCGGCGACTGGTGGAGCCTCGACGACCCGTCGTCGGTCACGGCGAAGGCGGACTGGCTCACGAGCGAAGGATACGGCGGCGCCATGTGGTGGGATCTCTCGGGCGACTACCGCAACGAACTCGGCGGAACACTCGGCGGGGCCTTGCGCGCTGCCGAGTCCGGACCGCTGGACTGAACAGTGCCAGCCGAGGCCGATGGGCTTTCCCACCGGCCTCGGCTGGCGCTCAGCCCGCTCACCTCACTCGGTGGTCGTCGACGTCGCCGTCGTCAATTCGATCAGGTTCGCGATGATCTCGGCGAGCCGCTCATCGGCCACGCCGTAGGCGGCCCAGTCGCCCTCGGTCAGCGCGGCATCCTTCTCCTTCAGTACCTGCGATGCCTCATTCAGAAGCGCCTGTACCTCGTCGGTCGGCGTCTCGGGCGTCGTGGGAGCGCCCTCCTCAGGCGGGGTCGTCGGCTCGGTGCCCGGCTCGACCTCGTTGTCACCCGCTTCGGCGCCGGACTCGCCGCCGAACAGCACGTCGAGCGCGAGGTCGAGGGTGTCCTCGAAGGCGATGTGGTCGCCGAACGCCACGAGCACCTTCTGCAGCAGCGGGTAGCTCGTCTCTCCGGTGGACTTCACGTACACCGGTTGCACATACAGCAGACCGCCGCCGACAGGCACCGTGAGCAGGTTGCCGTTGATGACCTCGGACTGGCCCTGCTTCAGGATGTTCAGCTGCGCCGAGATGCTCGGATCACCGTTGAACTTGTTCTGCACCTGGCCGGGACCGGGCACGTTGTCGTCTTCGGGCAACGTCAGCAACCGAAGCGTGCCGTAGCCGTCGGAGGGCTCACCATCGGAATTGCCCGCGTCGGCGTCGACGGCGAGATACCCGCGCAGCACGTTCCGGCTCGCCTCGCCCCGCGCTTCGGGGATGAACGACGAGTACAGCGAGTACGACGGGTCGTCTTGACCGGGCATCTGCATCGTGAGGTAGTAGGGCGGCTGCAGCAGCGTGCTGCCGGCGCCCGCCGTCGGGTCCTTCGGGGTGGTCCACGCGTCTTCACGCGAGTAGAACGCGCTCGCGTCGGTCACGTGGTAACGGCCGAGCACCGCTCGCTGCACCTTGAACAGGTCGGACGGGTACCGCACGTGGCTCATGAGCTCCCCCGACATCTCGCTCATCGGCTGGAGCGTCGTGGGGAAGATCTTCTGCCACGTCTGGAGGATGGGGTCTTCCTCGTCCCACGCGTAGAGCGTGACCTTGCCGTCGTAGGCGTCGACGGTGGCCTTCACCGAGTTGCGGATGTAGTTCACCTCGTCGAACGCGAGCGTCGGCGCGAGGCCCTCGCTGTCGGCGATGGCATCGCTCATGCTCTGCTTGTTCGAGTACGGGTACTGGTCGGTGAGCGTGTAGCCGTCGACGATCCAGACGATGCGCCCGTCGACGACCGACGGGTACGCATCGGAATCGAGCGTGAGGTACGGCGCGACCTTCTGCACGCGCTCGATCGGGTCGCGGTCGTAGAGGATCTGGGACTCGTTCGTGACGACGTCGGAGAGGAAGATCTGCTCCGACTGGAACTTCAGGGCGTAGACGAGCTTGGTGAACACGTTGTCGAGCTTCGGGCCGCCGTCGCCCTTGAACGTGGTCTGGGTCTGCCCGCCGTCGCCGGCCGCGGGGTAGTCGAGCTCCACCGGGTCGTCGCCCTCGGGAGCGCCGACGATCGAGTAGTCGGGCGACTCCTCGCCGAAGTAGACGCGCGGCTCGAATTCGCCGAGATCACCCGTCGACGGGATGCCCGACTGCATGAAGACGGGCTGGCCGTCGACCGAGCGCTGGTTGCCCGCCGCGGCGACGAGGCCGTAGCCGTGCGTGTAGACGAGGTGCGTGTTGAACCAGGTCTGGGCATCGCCGAGGCCGGCGAGGTTGAGGTCGCGAACGGCGACGACCGTGTCTTGCGTCGCGCCGTCGATCTCGTAGCGGTCGACATCGAGGGCGTCGGGGAACTGATAGTACTGGCGGAACTGCTCGAGTTGCGCGAAGGCGTCGCTGATCTGCAGCGGGTCCATGAGGCGGATGTTCGCCGTGGTCTCGGCGTCTTCACGCAAGGCGCCCGGTGTGGCGTCGGTCGTCGCCTTGTAGGGGATCTGTTCGATGTCGGAGACACCGTAGGCATCTCGAGTGAGGTCGATGCTGCGCTGGATGTAGGGCGCCTCGAGCGTGCGGGCGCTCGGGTCGACCTGGAAGCGCTGCACCACCCAGGGATAGAGCGAGCCGATGAGGATGCTCGACACGATGAGGAGCGCCGTTCCGATGAGCGGGAGGCGCCAGCGGCCGATGGCCGCCGTGATGAAGAACAGCACCGCGACGACCGCGGCGATGGCCGCGAGGATGCCGCGGCCGGGGATCGTGGCGTTCACGTCGGTGTACGCCGCGCCCGTGATGAGCTCACCGGTCTCGGTCACCGTCGCGTACTGGTCGAACCAGATGCTGACGGCCTGGAGGAGCAGGTAGATGCCCGCCGTGATCGCGATCTGCACTCTCGCCGACTTCGAGATGACGACCTCTCGCCCGCTCACCCGGATGGCGCCGTACAGGTAGTTCGTGGCGATCACGAGCAGTACCGAGAGGAGCACCACGGCCGAGGCGAAGCCGACGATCGAACGGTAGTAGGGCAGCTCGAAGACGAAGAATCCCACGTCGAAGCCGAACTGGGGATCGGTGGTGCCGAACGGCGTGCGGTTCAGGAAGGTGAGGGTGAGCTCCCACCGGCTCGAGACCGAGACGCCCGCGAACACGCCGAGCACGACCGGGATGCCGAACATGGCGAGCCGACGCAGCGGCTCGAAGACCTCCTGGTAGCGGTCGAGCTGCGAATTGAGCTTCGCGTAGACCGGTCGCGAGCGATAGGCGATCTGGATCGACGCCCACACGGGCAGCGCCATGGCGACGAAGCCGACGACGAAGAGCACGATGCGCGAGATCCACTCGGTGGTGAGCACCGGCAGGAAGCCGAGCTGGTTGAACCACAGGACGTCGGCGTAGAGGCCGGCGAAGACGAAGAATGCGATGACGAGGGCTGCGACCACCCCGATCGTGATCGCGATCGGCGCGCGGCGGCGCGGCATCCTCGGTTCTTGCGACTGTGCTGACACTCTCGGCCTCGTGTTCGGTCGGGATGGGATCGAGATTCCATCCTACGGTTGGTTCGCTTGGAGCCGGCTGTTCAGCCAGCCGTGCAGGAGGGGTAGGAGCCGGTCACCGCCCCGTCGGCGAGATCCTCCACCACGGTGCGGGCCTCTTCGAGGGTCGAGACGGCGAAGACCTCGAGGCCGTCGGGCACGTGCCCGACCACTTCGCCGCAATTCGCCTCTGGTGCGAGGAACCAGTCGGCACCGGCATCCGAGGCGCCCCAGAGCTTCTGGCGGATGCCGCCGATGGGCCCGACCTCGCCCGCGGAGTCGATCGTGCCGGTTCCCGCCACGTTCTCGCCGCCCGTCATCGCGCCGGGAGTGAGCTTGTCGACGACGCCGAGCGCGAACATCATTCCGGCGCTCGGTCCGCCGACGTTGTCGAGCTGGAGTTCGACGTCGATCGGGAACTCGTAGCGCATTCGCACCCCGACGCCGATCACGCTCGTGCCACCTCGGTCGACGGGGGTGACCTCGACGGCCTGCTCGACGCCGTCGCGGACGATCACGAGCGACGCCGCGGCATCCGTCCCGTTCTCCTGCACCGCCCCGCGCAGCTCATCGACCGAATGCACGGCCTGGCCGTTCACCGAGACGATCACGTCGCCCTCGGCGATGGCGCCGTCGGCGGGCGAGTCGTCGAGCAGCCCCGCGACGGTCACGTCTCGAGGGAAGTCGTAGCCGAGTTCGACGAGCGCCGCGGCGATGGCGTCTTGCTGCGAGTCGACCATCGCCGCCTCGTTCTGGGCGTCGCGATCCTCATTGCTCACGCCGGCCGGGAAGACCGTCTCCACCGGCACGACCGAGCGGGTGCGATCCATCCACGCGGCGAGCACCTCGAGCCAGTTCGGAGTCTGACCCGGGAGTCCGATCACCGAGACCGTGAGCAGGTTGAGCTCGCCGTCGGTCGGATAGGTGCGCTCGTCGGGGATCTCGATGAGCGGCACCGCCTCACCGTCGCGGTCTGCGGTGCCGAGCGTGTCATAGACCGGCCCGGGGCGTTCGATGACGTAGGGCGTCGGCAGCAGCGCGAACACCACCGCGACGGCCGTGGCGATCGTGAGCGACGCCCAGCCGATGCGCTCGCGCAACGGGCGGCGCTCGTACCGTGCCGACGACGGAGCATGCGGTGACGGCTCGTCGGCGAAGAGGGCCATCCGTGTTCGTTCCTTCCGGGGTGTCGTCGCCGGTGTGCGGGCCCGTGGCCCGGCGCTGTTCGCGAAGGGCGGACACCCGGAACGCCAGCCTAGGCCATTTCCCAGACATCGGGCCATGCGCTCGCGTTACGGTTGACGAGACGCGACTGGGAGGTGGCTGCAGTGGCCGATCGAGACGATGAGCCTGGCGACCTGAACCCCGAAGACGAGTTCCGGGAGATGCTCCGCGAGCTGCTCTCGGGCGCGGGCGGCATCGATCCGTCGCGGCTCGCGGGGGCAGCCGGCCTGCCGAGCGATCCGGCGAGCATTGCTGCGCTGTTCGGTCAGTTGCAGCAGGCGATGAACCAGGCCGGCGATGGCATCGACTGGAGCATCGCGCAACGCCAGGGCGAGGAGCGAGCAGCATCCGGCCAGCTTCAGGTCACCGACCAGGAGCGCGCCCGACTCGACCAGGCGTTCCAGGTGGCCTCGCTCTGGCTCGATGAGGCGGTCTCGTTCTCGGCGCTGGCCGGCACCCCCGAACTGCTCACGCGACGCGCGTGGGTGGCCGCGACGATCGCGATCTGGTCGCAACTGGCCGAACCCGTCGCCCTCAGCATCTCCGACTCCCTCACGAGAGTCATGAGCGAGCAGGCTCCCGAAGAGCTGCAATCGATGATCCAGGGCGCGAGCCGGATGATGCGGGGCATCGGCGGCGCGCTCTTCGCGATGCAGCTCGGCCAGGTGGTCGGCCAGCTCGCCACCGAGGTCGTCTCGGGCGGCGACATCGGCATTCCCCTGCTCGAAGACGGTCACGCCGCGATCCTGCCGCAGAATGCCGCCGTGTTCGGCGAGGGACTCGATATCCCCAACGACCAGGTCGAGCTCTACCTCGCGGTGCGCGAGCTCGCGCATGCGCGACTCTTCCGGCACGCGAGATGGCTGCGCCTGCACCTCATCACCGCGATCACCGCGTTCGCACGCGGCATCGACATCGACACCGATCGGCTCGAAGAGCTCGCCGAGGGCTTCGATCCTTCGAACCCCGAAGAGCTGCGCAACGCCGTCGTGAACGGCGCACTGATCCGCCCGAAGAGCGAGGCCCAGCAGGCGGCGCTCGCCCGGCTCGAGACCATGCTCGCCCTCGTCGAGGGCTGGGTCGACGCGGCCACGGCCGCTGCCACCGAGCGACTGCCGAAGTCCGACGCGATCGCCGAGTCGATCCGCCGCCGGCGAGCGTCGGGCGGCCCGGCCGAATCCGCGTTCGCAACACTCGTCGGACTCGAGTTGCGGCCGCGGCGGTTGCGCGAGGCGACCGCGATGTGGCGTGCCGTCACCGACGCCGTCGGCGTCGACGCGCGCGATGCGCTCTGGTCGCATCCCGACCTGCTGCCGACGGCCGCCGACCTCGACGACCCGAGCGCCCTCGTCGCTCGACTCACGGGCGCCGATTCCCGCACCGAAGCCGACGACGAATTCGACCAGGCACTCGAGCAGTTGCTGCGCGGCGAGACCCCCGCGGCCCCCGGCGAAGACGGCGAGGAGCCGGCTCCCTAAGCGGCGAACGCCGCCGCGTCACGGGGCCCTGTGGACGGATGCCGCCGCCTCCGAGGCACTTGGGGCAAGCTCTCCGCATGGTCCCCCGCATCGACCCGGCCCTCCCGCTCGTGTGGCGCTCACCCAACGAACTGCAATTCGGTGCGCTGGCGCCCCGAGTCGTGCTGCGCGATCCTGGCGAGCTCGAGACCGGCCTGATCGCGGCCCTCCGCCACGGCGCACGCCTCTCGACGCTCCAGACGATGGGAGCCGGCCTCGGCGGCTCAGCCGCCGACATCGCCCGGCTGCTCGACGTGCTCGCCCCCATATTCGAACCAGAGGCCGCAGCGGATGACGCGGCATCCGTCGACCGATCGCATCGGGCCGTGATCGCGGTCGATGCCGACGGCCTCGTGGCGCAGCTCCTCGAGTCGAGCCTCACGGCGCTCGGCCACGACGTGACGCCGGTCGACGAGGCCGACCCAGAGCACGTCGACCTCGTGGTGATCGCGGCCGCCTGGGTGATCCCGCCGCCGCGCTACCTGCCCTGGCTTCGCAGCGACGTGCCGCACCTCGCCCTCGTCTTCGACGAGTCGGGCGCGCGAGTAGGCCCGCTCGTCGAACCGGGCAGCGGGCCGTGCATGCGCTGCCTCGACCTCTCGCGGCGCGACGCCGACGCTGCCTGGCCGGTGATCGGCGCACAGCTCGCCGGGCGAGCGGCGGCGGGCCTCACCGCTCGTGTCGCCCACGATGCTGCGGCGCTCGCGGCGTCGGTCATCGACGATCGCATCTCGCGAGGCACCACCGATCTCGCTGCCGCGTCGATCACCCTGCCGAGGCCCGGCGACGAGCCGCGGCACCAGCAGCATCCCCCGCACCCCGCGTGCGGTTGCCGAGCTCCTGGAGGAAACGCGACGGCTCCCGTTCCCCTCGATGCGTTCCGCTCTGGCGCGGCCAGCTCAGTTCGAGCCGGCGCCGTGCCCGCGTGATCCCGACGTAGAGCAGGCGGCGCTCCTCGTCGATGGCGTCGAACCCCTTCGCGTAGGCGATCGGCAGCATGCCCTCGGTGAGGCCGACGATGAAGACGTCGTCCCACTCGAGGCCTTTCGCCGAGTGCAGGGTCGCCAGGGTGACGGCCGACACGGTCGGCTCGTGCTGCGCCTCGGCGCGAGCGCGGAGCTCATCGGCGAACGCACGGAACGTCGTGCCCGCCGGGGCGTCGTCGACGAGTCGCGCGATCGCGTTGAGGGACTCCCATCGGGCTCGCACGGCACCCGGTCCGTCGGGCGGCTGCACCGTCCACCCCATCGAGCGGAGCACGTCGCTCACCGACTTGAACAGGGGCTCGCCCGCGATCGTGAGCGCCGCCGCGCGCAATGCGTGCACCGCCTCCCGAACCTCGGGCTGGTCGAAGAACCGCGACGCGCCGCGCACCCGCGAGCCGACGCCCACCTCTTCGAGTGCTCGCTCGAGAATCGCCGATTGGGAGTTCACGCGCATGAGCACCGCGATGGACTCGGGTGGGGTGCCCGCGTCGATGCGCGAACGGATGCGAGTGGCGACGCCTCGGGCCTCGGTGAGCTCGTCGGCGTAGGCGGTGACCATGGGCTCGGCGAGCGGGGCGATCGGCGCGGCATCCGATTCGCCTCCACTCGGCCGGTCGGCGACGGCCTCGAGCCGGAGGGCGCCCGCCCGGCCGCGCATCAAGCGGTTGGCGACGCCGACGATCTGGCGCGTCGATCGGTAGTTGCGTTCGAGCCGAACGACGATCGCATCGTCGAATCGACGCTCGAAGTCGAGCAGGTATTGCGAGCTCGCCCCCGCGAACGAGTAGATCGTCTGGCTCGCGTCGCCGACGACGCACAGGTCGCGCCGGCCGCCGAGCCAGAGCTCGAGCAATTGCTGCTGGGCCGGCGAGACGTCCTGGTACTCGTCGACGACGAAGTGCCGGTAGCTCTCCCGCACGTGCATGGCGACGGATGCCTCGGACTCGATCATGCCGGCCGTCGCGAGCAGCACGTCTTCGAAGTCGAGCATGCGCCGCTCGTCCTTCAGGTCTTCGTACGCCTGCACGAGCGCGAGGAACTGCTCGGCGCTCAGGGCTCCCGGCGCACCGCGAGTGGCGAGGCGCGCCTCGTAGGCGTCGGGGCCGAGGGCAGCCACCTTGCGCCATTCGATCTCAGCGGCGACATCCCGCAACGTCGGCACGTCGACCCTGAGTCGCAGCTTCTCGGCCGCCTGGCCGAGCAACCGCCCCTTGTACTCGAGCACGCGCGGCGCCTGCCCGCCGACGACGAGCGGCCAGAAGTGATTCATCTGGGCGAGCGCCGCGGCGTGGAACGTGCGCGCCTGCACGGCACCCGCGCCGAGCGCACGCAAGCGCGCGCGGAGTTCGGCGGCCGCTCGCGACGTGAACGTGAGCGCCATGACCCGGGCGGGGTCGTAGGCGCCCGACGACACGCCGTACGCGATGCGGTGCGTGATGGCTCGGGTCTTGCCGGTGCCGGCACCGGCGAGCACGCACACTGGACCGAGCAACGCCTCGGCCGCGACGCGCTGTTCATCGTCGAGGGCGTCGAGCAACGGGTCGGATGGCGCGGTCATCGCGTCGACCACGGCAGGCCCTCGTCGATCGGGCCGCCGAACCACCGCTCGAGCAGCCACCGGGCGATCGACGTCTCGCCGGGAAGGGCGATCTCGCCGAGCGAGGCGACGAGCTCGTCGCGACTGAACCAGCGGAGTTCGATGATCTCCTCGCCGTCGGCCATCGCCGACGCAGCGGGAGTTCCATCGGCGACTCGCGCGGTGAAGCCGAGCATGAGGCTCGCCGGGAACGGCCAGGGCTGCGACGCGACGTATTCGACGCGGTCGACGAGCACGCCGGCCTCCTCGCCGATCTCACGCACGACCGCGGCTTCGAGCGACTCTCCGGGTTCGACAAAGCCGGCGAGCAGCGAGAAGCGGTGCTGTTCCCAGAGTGCGTTCGACCCGAGGAGCACGCGATCGTCGTCATCGACGACGAGCACGATGACCGCGGGGTCGGTGCGCGGGAACAGCAGGTTGCCCTCGTTCTCGCAGCGTCGCGACCAGCCCGCCTGCACCGGTACGGTCGTCGCGCCGCATCGCGGGCAGTGCGCGTGCCCCTCGTGCCACGTCGCCATCGCCACCGCCTCGGTGATGAGCGCGGCATCGCGGCCGCCGAGCACGGGCACGGCCTGCCGGAGGCCCGACCAGCGTGCCTCTTCGGGTTCGATCAGGGCCGCGGCAGCCTCGTCGAACACCCGCACCTCGAACATGACGTCATCGGCGCGGCCGAGGTAGCAGCGCAGCGTCGGCTCGGGAAGTTCACTCGGATGCCGGAGCTCCAGCGCCGGGGCCGAACCCTCGATGCGCTCGGCGAGAAGCGCCCGCCCGAGCCGCACTGCCACGACGCGGGAGGCCGGATCGGCATCGAATCGCGCCTCGAAGTCGGGGTCGGCGCGGGTCCTGCCATCACGATCGATCGGCGCGCGGGCCAGTGGCGGGGACGTGGAAACGGTCACGGACCACCTCTCGCTGCTCGGTCGGAGTCGGCCGGAAGGCGTGGCGGTCGCTCGGCGCGCGGCGATGCCTGCTTAAGCTGAGTGCCATGGCCAGACCCCCTCTCACCTTAGCCGCGTTGGCCACGGCGGCGGTGCCCGGTCTCGAGGTGAACGCCGCTCGGCCGCACACGCGCCGCAGCCATGGTGCGTTCGATGCGGTGGAGCTCACCGCCCTCGACGAGCAGCACCTGCTCATCCGTGTCCCACGTTCACAAGCCGCGGAGTCCGAGCAATCGGCCGACCTCGTGGCGCTTCGTGCGTTGACGCCGGGAATCCGCGCGCGCCTCCCGTTCGCCGTGCCGACCTACGTCGGGCAGGCACCGATCGACGGCACCCGTGCGATCGTCACCGAGTACCTGCCCGGTTCGGTGCAGTCGGCCGACGAGCTCACCGCGCACGAGCGGCTCGCGGCATCCGTGGGCCTCGCGATCGCCGCCGTGCACGCCTTGCCGAGCGGCTTCGTCGCCGACGCCGGGTTGCCGCGGCAGACCGCCGAGGAGTCGCACGATGCGGTCGTCGAGCTCATCGGCCGCACCGCCGACACCGGTCGCCTGCCCGCCGCGATCCTTCGCCGCTGGGAGGAGGCCACCGATGACGAGGCGCTCTGGCGATTCCGCCCGACGGTCGTCAACGGCGCGCTGAGCGCCGACTCGATCCTCGTCGACGGCGAGACGGTGACCGGCATCATCGGCTGGTCAGCGCTCGCGCTCGGCGACCCGGCGATCGACCTGCACTGGTTGCTCACGTCGCGAGGCGCCGCCGCCGAGCGCGCGCTCGAGGCGTACATCGCCGCTCGCGAGGGTGGCGCCGACGCGCACCTGCCGCAACGGGCCCTGCTCTACGGCGAGCTCGAGCTCGCGAAGTGGCTGCTGCACGGGGTCGAGGTTCACGACGAGTCGATCGTCGACGACGCGGTCGGGCTGCTCGACGGTCTCGTCGAGAGCGTGCATGACCACTCAAGCGAGCCGCTGTCGCCCGAGACCGGCCCGATCCTCACCGTCGGCGACGTGGAGCGGCTGCTCGACGAGACGCCGCGCGACCATGTGCCGCGCGAGGGCAGTTCGAGCATGCTCACCGACAGCTACGACTTCTCGGAACTCGAGCGCCGCGACGCCGGTGAGCGCGACACCCCGCCGATGGATGCCACCGCCCCGATCCCGCTCGACCTGAGCGACTGGGGCGACGCGAACCCGCCCACTCGCCCGGGTCAGGCCGACGCCGTCGACTCCGACGCCGAGACTGACGCCCACGCACGCCGCAACGCCGCTTCGTCGTAGAGCTGCTCGGGGCGGATGACGCGGTCGTCTTCGACGAAATAGAAGACCGCGTCGACGATCTCGGGCGCGACGCCCGCCCAGCTCGCGTAGGCGAGACGGTAGAGCGCGAGCTGGGTCTGCTTCAGCTCGAGATCGCGGGCGTCTCGCGGCGCCTTGCCCGTCTTCCAGTCGACGAGCTGGTATCGGATGCCGCGTGCCGCGAGCTCGCTGCCCGGCTCGACCTCGTAGACGGCATCGAGCTTGCAGACGAAGACGTTGCCGCCGATCGGCAGGTGCAGCTCGAGCTCGACGGCGATGGGCTTGCGGGTGCCCCACTCGGATGCCGCGAACGTGGCCTGCAGGGCGCGGAGGCGCTCGGGGGCGGCATCCGCAACGTACAGGCCGGAGTCGCGTGAGTCGCCTGGCCCGCCAGGTGCTCCGGCACCGGCGACGGCTCCGATACCGAGGTCGTCGAGCGCATCGATCGCCGCAGCCTCGCCCTCGCCGGTGGATCGATGCTCGACCCACTCGTGGAAGAGCGTGCCGATGCGGGTGGCTCGGAAGGGCCGCTGCGGCATCGGGCGCCGGAGCTGGGCGGCGACGGCGGCCGGGTCGTCGACGTAGTCCTTGAATCTCGACGCAGGTACGCGGGCCGGGATGTCGGGGGTGCCGGGGCCGTCGGCGCGACGGCGCCGCTCCTCGAGGAGCAGCCGGATCTGCTCGGCGAGGCGCGGACCGATGCCCGCGCCGCTCGGACCCTCGGCCGCGGATCGCACGGCGCGCGCAGCGGCCTCGACCGCCGATCGCCGCGCGCCGAGCGGATCGAGCGGCCAGCGTTCACGCTCGACGAGGTCGCCGCGCGGATTCTCGTCGGCCTCGGGCGCCGTGGGGAGCCGACTCGCCTCGATGACGCCGGCGTGCACGAGTTCGCGGATGAAGGGGCTCGGCTGTCGCGGCGCCTTCTGCGTCGACCACCACGACCCGGTGAGCAGGAGGTCGGCGCGAGCGCGCGTGAGAGCGACGTAGGCGAGACGTCGCTCTTCAGCGGCGTGCCGCTCGCGGTTCTCGGCGGCGAAGGCCGTGACCGCCTCGTCGAACTCGGCCTGGCTCTGCACGCCGCGCCACTGCAGTTCGGGCAGTTCGTCTCGGTCGCCCTTGAAGTCGTTCGGCAGCTCGCCGAATGCGAGCCAGCCCTTCGCCGACCTCGGCTTCGACGGCAGTTCGTCTTCGACCATGCGCGGGATCGCCACCACGTCCCACTCGAGTCCCTTCGACCCGTGGATGGAGAGCACCTGTACGGCGCCCGGCTCGGGTTCGTCGTGTCGCGGTGCGAGCCGGTCGCGCTGCTCGGCTTCGGTGAGCCACCCGAGGAACGAGCCGAGAGTCGGGTGCTCCGAGACGTCGACGAATCCCGCGAGCAGCTCTTCGAACGCCTCGAGACTCGGCTTCCCGAGCGGCTGTGCGGCGTTCGCGGCGACCTCGATGTCGAGGAGCAGCTCTTGCTGCACGAGGCTGACGAAGTCGACGAGGCCGAGCCCCGCGCGCCGCCGCAACGATTGCAGTTGCGCACCAGCGCGTCGCATGCGGGCGAGCCCGGTCTCGCTGAAGCCCTTGAGGGCCGAATGGCTGTCGGGCGCGGTGAGGAGGTAGTCGAGGGCGTCGACGATCGAGGGCGACTCATCGGGCGCGATCGAGGCGCGAAGGCCCGCGCGCACATCGTCGCCGAGGCGGCGAGCGGCGAAGTCGCGATCGGCGAGCCACTTCGCGAGGCCGTGCAGCGCCGCCAGGTCGGCCGCCCCGATTCGCCACCGCGCGCCGCCGAGCACGCGAACCAGCTCCGACCCCGCCGACGGATCGTGCAGCACCCGCAGCACGCACACGAGGTCGGCGATCACGGGCTGGTCGAGCAGGCCCGCCATGCCGAGCACGTGCACGGGCACCCCGTGCTCCCGGAGTGCGGCCGCGAACACGCCGACGTTCGCGAACGTGCGGCAGAGCAGCGCCCCGCTGCGTGCCGAGCCGTCGCCACGCCGCGTGAGGCGCTGTGCGAACCAGCGCGCGACGCGATCGGCCTCGAGCTCGATCGTCTCCGCCCACTCGAACTCGAGACGACCCGGGCCCGCGAAGGGCGACGCGGTGAGCGGCGCCTTCGGGATGCCGGCGTCGAGCGGCGCGATGAGGGCGTTCGCCGCGTCGAGCACGACCCTCGGGTTGCGCCAGCTCGTCGACAGGTCGAAGACCGCCGCGGCTCCGTCGGTGGCGAAGTCGCCGCCGAATCGCGCGAGGTTCGCGGCACTCGCGCCGCGCCATCCGTAGATCGACTGGTCGGGGTCGCCCACGGCCATCACCGGCTGCTCGGCGAAGAGCGTCGCGAGCAGCTTCGTCTGCACGACGCTCGTGTCCTGATACTCGTCGAGGAGGACGGTGCGGTAGCGCTCGCGATGGGCGGCGACGACCTCGGGATTCCTCGTGCAGATCTCGAGGGCGAGCGAGACCTGGTCGGAGAACTCGACGTAGCCCCGCATCTGCTTGGCCGCAGCGTAGGCGTCGGCGAGCTCGAGGAGCGGCGGCAGCGCGCCGACGACGCCGAGCGCGTCGGTGAACGACGCGAAGGGCGTGCGCTTGCGGGGCGCCTCGATGGGCAGCCCTTCCATCGCGAGGAAATCACGGGTCATCGCCCGCACGTCGCGACTGTCGGCGACGTTCTCGGCGAGTGCGCGGCTGAGCGCCAGCACGGCGCCCGTGACCCGGTCGAGCGAGGCGTCGAGTTCCACGAGCCGCGGGTCATCGGATGCGGCGACGACGGTTCGGGCGAGTTGCCACGCGGATGCCTCGCCGAGCACGGCGGCGTCGGGCTCGCGCCCGATGAGCATCGCGTGCTCGCGGTAGATGGCGCTCGCGAACGCGTTGTAGGTACCGACCGAGGCGGACTCGAGCGGGTCGAGCGAGACATCGGCGATGCCCTCGGCCACGAGTTGCGCCACGCGCTCGCGCACTCGCTCGGCGAGCTCGCCCGCGGCCTTGCGAGTGAAGGTGAGGCCGAGCACCTCGGGCACGTCGACGTGGCCGTTCGCGAGCAGCCACACGACGCGATTCGCCATGGTCTCGGTCTTGCCGCTGCCGGCGCCCGCCACGACGATGCTCTGCCGGCGAGGGTCGGCCTCGATGACCGCGCGTTGTTCGGGGGTCGGCTCGTGCAGGCCGAGGCGCGCGGCGATCTCGATGGCGCTGAGCCCCGCGCTCACGCCGACACCGCCGGCACGAGGTGCACGCGGTACTGCCACGCGCCGAACCGCGAGCGGAAGCCGAGTTCGGCCGGCCCTTCGAACTCGGCGCCGGCCATCGTGCGCGCGACCGCGGCGAGCCGTTCGCGGAATGCGGCTTCGGCGTCGTCGTCGAACGGCTGCTGGGCGCGTTCGGTGTAGCCCACGCCCCGCGTCGGCCTGGCGAGGTACACGAGCTTCGCCCCGCCCTGGGTGCCGGCGTGCGGCACCTCGCCCGCGCGAGCCGCGAGCTGGTACGCGGCGAGCTGCGGGTGCGCCGCGGTCTGTTCGGCAGTGGGCGGCGTGCGGCCCGTCTTCAGGTCGACGATCACGGTCGTGCCGTCGGGCGACGCCTCGACGCGATCGATCGTGCCCGTGATGCGCACGCGATCGACGATGAGCGTGAACCGGCCCTCGGCGCCGAGCAGCACCTTGTCGTCGTCGGCGAAGTTCGTGAGGTAGTCGGATGCCCCTTCGGCCATGCGTCGCGCCCCGCGGCGCTCGCGCTCGGCCACCCACCCCGCCTCGAAGTGGAGCTCGCGCCACCGAAGCTCGACGGCTGCCCAGAGCGTCTCGATGCTCGTGTCGCCGTCGTCGCGGGCACCCGCCTCTTCGACGACCGCGTGCACGATCGTGCCGATCGAGGCGGCGAGGCCCGACGGCGGCGACGCGACGTGGTCGATGAACCAGCCGAGCGGTGATTCCTCGGCCCGGTCGATCTGCGACGGCGACACGGGCACGAGCGCCTCGGGGTCGCCGTCGAGGTCGACGAGCGGGGCGGTCGACGAGAGGGGCCGGAGCCCGTACCAGTCGTCGGGGTTCGCGCCGGGCACGCCCTCCTCGGCGAGCAGCGCGAGCGCGGCCGGCGCCTCCCCCGACGGGGAGGCAGCCGCCTCGTGACGCAAGGCGCCGACGAGCCCGCGGAGGTGGAGCGGACGACGGCGCGAACCCGCGATGCGCTGCGTGGCGTATCCCATGAGCATCGACGGCTGCTCGTCGTCGTTGGCCGTGCAGCTGAGCATGAGCTGGCGGGTGGCCCTCGACGCCGCGAGGGCGAAGAGCCGCAGCTCGTCGCCGCGCACGGACGCCCGCGCCTCGGCGACCGACTCGGGTGCCGGCAGCGGCGCACCCGCGCGAGCCGCCGCGACGACGCGGGGCAGGAGCGCCGCGTGCAGCAGCGTGCCGCGCGGCCGCAGGTTCGGCCAGACGCCCTCTTGCAGCCCGGCGATCACGACGATCTCGAACTCCCGCCCGATGAGTGCGGGCGGCGTGGTGACGAGCACCGTCTCGGCGCTGCGCTTCGGTGCGAGCGAGTCTTCGGGCAGTTCGCTCGCGAGCACCTCGTCGACGAAGCGGGAGGCCGGCGCCTCGGGCTCGCGCTCGACGAATCGCTGGGCGGCTGCGAAGAGCGCGACGGCGGCGTCGAGTGCGCGGTTCGCCTCTTCGGCGAGCACGCCCGTGCCGGCCGCCTGCGCAGCCCACTCGGTGGCGAGCCCGCTGCCGTTCCACAGTGCCCAGAGCAGCTCCTCGACGGTGCCGCCGCTCTCGGCCACGCCTCGGGCTGCCGCGAGGAGCTTGGCGAGTCGCCCTGCGCGCCTCGCCGGGGCGGCATCGATTGTCTCGAATCCGCCGGGTGCGGCGAGAGCCTCGACGAGCAGTTCATCGCCCGTGCGGTCGCCGCCGCCGGCGAGCTCCTCGTGGCGGAGCGCGAGACGGAGCCGGCGCATGCCAACTCCGTCGAGCCGGCCCAGCGGGCCGGTGAGCACCGCGACGGCGAGCTCGGGGGTGAGCGGCTCGCGACCGAGGGCGAGGGAGGCCGCGGCGAGCAGCGCGGCAGCGGCGGGCGCGTCGCGCAGGGCGGTGCGCGCCGCGCTGCCCGCCGTCGGCACGTCGGCGAGCGCGAGGCCGCGCTCGAACGCCGGCACGTCGCCCCCCGAGCGCAACACGACGGCCATCTCCGACCACGGGACGCCGTCGAGCAGGTGGCGCTCGCGGAGCACGGCGGCGACCGCCTGGCACTCCGCCGCGTGCGACGGCGCCTCGATGCCGAGGACGGCGGCGAGCTCGTCGCGGCCGTCGACGTCGCCGGCCTCCTCTCGAGCTCCTCCCCCGGCTGCGGAGTCTGCGACGAGGGTGGCCGTGCGGTGGGCTCCACCGAGCGCGGTGCCGATGTGGGCTGTCGCCGAGCTCACGACGGCGCGAAGCTCGTGCCTGCCCCGGTGCACGGCGTCGAGCGCGATGCGTCGCACGGCCCGGCTGCCGAGCACCGCGCCGAGCGAGCCGAGCAGTTCGGCGCGGCCGCCGCGGAACCCGTTGCTCGCGACGTCGGGGTCGCCGAACGCCACGACCGCGACCCCGCGCGCAGCGAATGCGCCGAGCAGTGCCGCGGTGGTCTCTGTGGCCTCTTGCGCGTCGTCGACGACGAGCAGCCGCAATTGCGCCAGCGTGCCGAGCGCCGCGGATGCCGCGGGCTCGTCGAGGCTGCGGTGCACGATCGCGGCGGCGTAGGCCGCGAGCTCCGACGAGTCGAACTGCGAGGGGCGCAACTGCTCTTTCACGTCGGCGTATTCGGCGAGAAATTGCGCGGCAGCACGCCACTCGGGCCGCTCGGCTCGAGCGCCGAGCTCGGCGAGCCCGTGAGCGTCGACCCCATGCTCGACGACGCGCATGAGGAGGTCTCGGAGCTCGGTGCGGAAGCCGCGGAGCACGCGCACCTCTGGGCCGAGCGAATCGGGCCACTCGGGCCCGAAGCCGTCGCGGATGCCGCCCTCGAGCAGTTCGCCGATGATCTGGTCGTGCTCGGCACCGGTGAGGAGCGTGACCGGCGCGCCCGTGTAGGCGCGCACGAGCTGGAAGGCGATCGAGTTCGCCGTGCGCGCGAGCGGCCCGCGCGTCGTGATGCCGAGCCGCACCGCGAGCGCGTCGCGCAGCGACGTCGCCGAAGCGCGCGTGGCCGAGACGACGAGCACCTCTTCGGGGGCGTACCCGAGTCGCTCGACTCGATCGGCGACGAGTTCGACGGCGAGGGTCGTCTTGCCGCTGCCGGGCGCCCCGAAGACCGCCGCGTGCTCGCCCTCGGCGAGCCCGAGCGAGGTGTCGACGGATGACGCGGGGGCCTGCATGCCGCAACCGTAACCGGTTCCGCCGACAGTGAACGCGAACGGGCCGGCGCGGCCGGTGTCGTAGTGTTGGCGCAAAGCAGAAAGGTGCACCGTGGACGTTCGTATCGGCATTCAGAACTCCCCTCGTGAACTCGGATTCGAGACCTCGCAATCAGCCGCAGAGGTCGAGCAGGCCGTCGCCGCCGCACTCTCAGGGCAGGCCCCGCACTTGAAGCTCTCCGACTCGAAGGGTGCCGTCTACGTCGTACCGGCCTCGGCCCTCGCCTATGTCGAGATCGGCTCAGAGGAGTCGCGTCGCATCGGCTTCGTCGCCTGACGATGGAGCTCCTCTTCGTCACGCTCGGCGGCGCGATCCTCGGCCTCGCGGCCCACTACGCGCTTCCGCAGCGGCACACGCGCGGCGTGGCTCTCGTTCCCGCGATCGGCACTGCCGTCGCGGGTGTCGTGTGGGTCGCGCTGACCTGGCTCGGCTGGGCGTGGGACGGCGGGTGGATCTGGGTGGTCTCGCTCGTCGCCGCAGGTCTGGTGGCCGGCGCCATCGCGTTCCTGATCGGACCCCGTCGCGATCGCGCCGACACCGCGCTCTTCGAGCGCTTGGCGCGACCCGGAGTCGCACGCGCTGACGTCGATCACGCTCGACGCGTCTGACGACCGGACACACGATCGCGCGGTCACGTGCCGCCGTCGAGCTCGATCAGGCCGTGAGCCCGAGTGCGTCCATGCGCCTGGTGTGATCGGCGATGAGCTCGGTGAAGACGGGCTCGACCTGAGCACTCCAGCGATCGGCCGAGTCGGATGCCCGAAGCGCCGAACGTGCGATGAGCAGGGTGTCGCCCACGAGGCTCCTCCCCCACAGGGCCAGCCGATCGGCGAGTCCGGACTGAGCCTCGATCGCGGAGCGGAGCTCGGTCTCGAGCACGATCGCGGATCCGCCCTCATGGAGGATCGAACGCACGCGGGCTCCGAGCTCGACGGGCAGCCCCGCCGAGAGTCGTGAGAAGTATCCGTCGAGCATGCCGGACGTGACATGGATGCCGAGCAGCAGCTCGTACCAGTCGGCACCGGCGCTGGCCTGGCGGAACCGATCGGTCGCCGGCGCGAACGGTGCCATCACGTCGTCGGGTTCGACACCGAGCAGCCGCAATTCGGCGATGAGCGCATGGTGCTTGCGCAGCGCCACGCCCGCGGCGGCACTCAGCCCCTCTTTCGCCGGGAGGGTCGGCGCGGTCGCGACGGCCTTCGCGAGGCTCTCGAAGAACTCGAGCTGGATGTACGCCGCCTGCCCGAGGAACGGCACCGGATCGGGCACGAGTTCGGTGAAGTCGACCCGCGCCAGATCGGTCGGTGAAACGCGCGGACGCAAGCGAGGCGTCTCTTGACGCACACTGCGTCGCTTGCCCCAGGTCACCACGGAGACAGCCTATCCGAGGCTCACAGGGAGTCTCGGATAGGCTTGGCGTGCACGCGGGCGGTGGATCCGCGGCCGTGCGCCTGGAGTTGAGACGAGGCGCACCCTCATCCAGCAACTTCGACAGGCAGAATATTGACTACTTTCGCAGACCTCGGCGTCGCGTCCGACATCGTCGACGCCCTCGCCGGGAAGGGCATCATCGATGCCTTCCCCATCCAGGAACAGACCATCCCCCTCGCCCTCGCCGGGCAGGACATCATCGGCCAGGCGAAGACCGGCACCGGCAAGACGTTCGGCTTCGGGCTTCCCATCATCCAGCGCATCGGCGACGACCCCGAGGGCGGCGTCAAGGTGCTCGTCGTCGTGCCGACCCGTGAGCTCTGCGTGCAGGTCACCGAAGACCTCGAGATCGCCACGTCGAACCGGCCCACGAAGATCGTCTCGATCTACGGCGGCAAGGCCTACGAAGGTCAGATCGAGCAGCTCAAGGCCGGCGCGCAGATCGTCGTCGGCACGCCCGGCCGCCTCCTCGACCTCGCCTCGCAGCGACTCCTCTCCCTCAAGAACGTGAGCGAGATGGTGCTCGACGAGGCCGACAAGATGCTCGACCTCGGCTTCCTCGCCGACATCGAGAAGCTCATGGCGCAGACGCCCCCCACTCGCCACACGATGCTGTTCTCGGCCACCATGCCCGGACCGATCGTCGCCCTCGCGCGTCGCTTCATGGTGCGCCCCATCCACATCCGCGCGACCGATCCCGACGAGGGGCTCACGCAGGCGAACATCAAGCACCTCGTCTACCGCGCCCACTCGCTCGACAAAGAAGAGGTCATCTCGCGCATCCTGCAGGCCGAGGGTCGCGGCAAGACCGTGATCTTCACCCGCACGAAGCGCGCAGCCGCCAAGCTCGTCGAAGAGCTGAACGATCGCGGCTTCAACGCCGCGGCGGTGCACGGCGACCTGAATCAAGATCAGCGCGAGCGTGCCATGGCCGCGTTCAAGGCGGGCAAGAAAGACGTGCTGATCGCCACGGATGTCGCGGCGCGCGGCATCGACGTCGATGACGTGACGCACGTCATCAACCACACCATCCCCGACGACGACAAGGCGTACCTGCACCGCGTGGGCCGCACCGGTCGGGCCGGCAAGACCGGCATCGCCGTGACGTTCGTCGACTGGGACGACCTGCACAAGTGGGCGCTCATCAACCGAGCCCTCGAGTTCGGCCAGCCCGAGCCGACCGAGACCTACTCGTCGAGCCCGCACCTCTACGACGACCTCGACATCCCCCAGGGAACGAAGGGCCGCTTGAAGCCCGCCTCGGCCGCCCCGCGGTCGAGCACCGCCGGCCGCACCGAGAACGGCTCAGCGCCGCGTTCGAGCACCGCAGTCCGTACCGAAGGTGACGCCGACGCAGAGCGCGCGCCCCGCTCCACTCGCTCGCGTCGTCGCACTCGTGGTGGCGAGTCTGCCGAACAGGCCGGCGACAACACCACCACGACCGACGCCCCCGCCGCGCGGGAACCGGGCACCGGCACGCACGATGGCAAGGGCCCGGAGCACCACGACGGCAATTCCGCGCCGCAGCGTCGACGCCGCCGTCGCGGACCCCGCACGGGCGGGCCGACCCCGCAGGCCTGAGCTCGCGGCATCCGCTCGCTTCAGGGAATCAGCGGCTCTGCACCGCTCGCCTCGGCGATGATCCGCTCGACGACCCCGGCCGACGTGCGGAGCTCGCCGAGGCGATTCGGCTTTCCGGCGCCATGGTAGTCGCTCGACCCCGTCACCTCGAGCTTGTAGCGGGTCGCGAGCTCTCGCAGTCGCCGCTTGGCGTCGGGGCGGTTCTCGGGGTGGTCGATCTCGAGCCCGAAGAGCCCGGCGTCGACGAGGCGGGCGAGGGTGTCCTCGCCCATCACACGCTCCGCGCCCCGTGTGCCTGGGTGGGCGAGCACGGGCACGCCGCCGGCGGCGCGGATGAGCCGTACGCCGGTGAGCGGGTCGGGCGCGTAGTGCGGGTGCGCGTAGCCGGCGCGAGGATGCAGGATGCCCTCGAACGCCGCGGATCGCGTGGCCACGTGACCGCGAGCGACGAGCGCGTCGGCGATGTGCGGGCGTCCGATGGTGGTGCCCTCGGCGGTCTGGGCGAGCACGTCGTCCCAATCGAGCGCGTAGTCACGGCCGATGCGGCGGACGATCTCCTCCGCGCGACTGAGCCGCGACTCGCGGATGCGCGCCGTCTCGGCGAGGAGCCCCTCATCGAGTGGGTCGACGAGGTACGCGAGCATGTGGACGCTCATGAAGCCCGATCGTGTCGAGAGCTCCATGCCGCGGATGAGGGCGACGCCCGTCTCGTTCACGGCGGCGGCGGCCTCGGCCCATCCGCTCGTCGAATCGTGATCGGTGAGCGCGATGCCCCAGAGCCCGGCCGCGGCGGCCTGCTCCATCAGCCGCGTCGGGGATTCCGTTCCGTCGGAGACCGTCGAGTGCGTGTGCAGGTCGGCTTCGCCGACGGCATCAGGGGCTCCGGACATCCCTTCATGCTAGTCGCGGCATCCTCTCCGGCGACTCCCAGCTGATCGGGGGCGACCTCGCCGTCGAAGCACCGCGGACTCGCCTAGGGTTGATGGAATGCTCCCCCGCATCCTCGGTTGGGCCGTCGTGCTCGGCATCCTCATCGTGGCCGTCGTGCTCGTCTGGCCGCAGGGCTTCGGCCTGCAGAACCAGTGGATCGCGGCGCACATCGTGGCGTTGCGGGGCGTCGCCGCCGTGTGCGGGGCGATCGCGGCGGGGTTGTTCCTGCTGCTCGCGATCGCGAGGCCCGCTCGACGCTTCGGCATCGCGATGGCGGTCGTGCTCGGGCTCTTCGCGGTGGGCAACGTCGCAGTGCTCACGGCGCGGGGCATCGGGGCAGCGGATGCCTCGGACGAGGCGCCGGCCGAGTCGATCACGGTGCTCTCGTGGAACACCCTCGGCGAGGTTCCCGACGCCTCGGTGATCGCGGGGATCGCACTCGACGAGGGTGCCGACGTCGTCGTGCTGCCCGAGACGACCGACCCGATCGGCGAAGAGGTGGCGATCGCGATGCGCGAGGGCGGCAGCCCGATGTGGGTGCACACCCAGGCGTTCGACCTGATCTCCAAGGCGCGATCGACGACCATCCTCATCAGCCCCGACCTCGGCGACTACGAAGTCGTCTCGCTGGAGGCGCCCGGGCCGCCCGGGAACACGAACACCCTGCCCACCGTCGTCGCCGACCCGATCGACGGCGTGGGCCCTCGCATCGTGGCCGTCCATGCCGTCGCCCCGATCCGCTGGGAACTGCGGAACTGGCGCAGCGACCTCGACTGGCTCGCCGAGCAATGCGCCGGCGAGGACGTGATCATGGCGGGAGACTTCAACGCGACCGTCGATCACTTCGCCGGTCGCGGGCTCTCCGGCGGCGATCTCGGGCGGTGCTCGGATGCCGCCGACGACGCCCATGCCGCCGCGCTCGGCACGTGGCCCACCAACCTGCCGGTGCTGCTCGGCAGTCCGATCGACCACGTGCTCGCGACACCGAACTGGAAGGTCGACGACTTCCGCACGCTGCAGCAGTACGACGACGCGGGCAGCGACCATCGCCCCATCGTGGCGACGCTCTCCCCCGCCGGCTGAGCGGCCGCGTCGGTCCGTCGCGACGTTCGACGCGATCCCGCCCCCCGGAGGTCGGTGCGAGAATGGGAGGCATGGCGAACTCGACCGACACCTCGACCAAGACGGCACCCCCGACATCCGAAGAGGCCAGTCGCAACGCGAACCGCTCGACGACGCCCGGGTCCGAGGGGTTCAAGGAGTTCATCGGCAATGGCTGGGCCGAGCGTGAAGAGACCGTGCCGCCCGCGCGCGCCCAGGCCGCGTTCGCTGCGGCGCGCCGAGCCACGGTGTCGGCGGCGTTCACCGGCGTGCGCCTCATCATCCCGGCCGGCGACATGAAGCAGCGCGCCAACGACACCGACTATCCCTACCGGGCGCACTCGGCGTTCGCCCACCTCACGGGTTGGGGTTCCGACAGCGAGCCCGGCGCCGTGCTCGTGCTCTCGCCCGACGGCGACGGCCACACGGCGACGGTGTACTTCCGTGAGCGTGCCGGCCGCGACTCCGAGGAGTTCTACGCCAACCCGGCGATCGGAGAGTTCTGGATCGGGGCGCGCCCATCGCTCGCACACGTGGCCGCCGATCTCGCGCTCGAGACGCGAGGACTCGACGAATTCGAGCGCGTCATCGACTCGGTCGACACCGCGACGCTCGTGCTGCGCGAGGCCGACGCCGCCATCACCGATCGTGTCGACCACGCCCGCATCCGGTTCGCCGCCGAGCAGGCGCTCTCGACGAACGCCGCCGACACCCCGTTCAGCATCGAGGTCGGCGGCGACCACGAGCCCGACGGAGAACTGGCCCGCACGCTCTCCGAGCTCCGACTCGTGAAAGACGAGTTCGAGGTCAGCGAGATGCGCGCCGCGATCGATGCGACCGAGCGCGGCTTCACCGAGGTCATCGCGGAGCTTCCGCGGATCACCGCCGAGGTGCGCGGCGAGCGCGTCATCGAGGGCGTCTTCGCGACCCGGGCCCGGCTCGATGGCAACGACGTCGGCTACGGCTCGATCGCCGCGGCCGGACCGCATGCGACCATCCTGCACTGGACCCGCAACGACGGGGCCGTCGCACCCGGCGACCTCGTGCTGCTCGACGCCGGCGTCGAGCTCGACACGTATTACACGGCCGACATCACCCGCACCTTCCCCGTGAACGGCACGTTCTCGCCCGTGCAACGGCAGATCTACGAGGCAGTGCTCGAGGCGGCGGATGCCGCGTTCGCGGTCGTGCGCCCCGGTGCGATCTTCCGCGAGGTGCACGCCGCCGCCATGGGCGTCATCGCACGCAAGACCGCGGAGTGGGGCTTCCTGCCCGTCTCGGCCGAGGAGTCGCTCGAGCCCGAGAACCAGTTCCACCGCCGGTACATGGTGCACGGCACGAGCCACCACCTCGGCCTCGACGTGCACGATTGCGCCCAAGCGCGGCGCTCGATGTACATGGACGGGGTGCTCGAGCCCGGCATGGTCTTCACGATCGAGCCCGGACTCTACTTCCAGCCCGACGATCTCACCGTGCCCGCGGAGTTCCGCGGCATCGGCGTGCGCATCGAAGACGACATCCTCGTCACCGAGGGCGGTGCCGAGAACCTCTCGGCGCGCATCCCCCGCACGGCCGACGAGGTCGAGGCCTGGGTGCGCGGCGGCGTCGCCTGACATCGCCGCGACTCTGGCGAGGGCGCCTGCACGCGGTCTAGGGTGGCTGCACCGTCGCTCCCGGCAGGCTCCGGTCAGATCCCCGCGGCAGTCTCGTCGATCGCACCACCGAACGCTGGAGGATCCATGCCGTCCCGTCGTCGCAACGCACTCCTCGCCCTCGGATCGGCAGTCGCCGCGGTCGCCCTCTTTGGGCGCGCCATCCGTCGCCGTCGCCGCACTTCCGGAATACGCTCCAGGTGCCGACGGGGCCGGCGACCCCTACTTCCCGCTCGCCGGCAACGGTGGCACCGACGTCGTGCACTACGACCTCGACCTCGACTACACACCGGCACCGCCCGACCCGGCGCCGCTCGAGGGCCGTCTCGACGGCGTCGCCACGATCGACCTCATCCCGACGCAGGACCTCAGCCGATTCAACCTCGACCTGCGCGGTCTCACCGCCACCGAGGTGACGGTGTCCGGCAAGCCCGCGACCTTCACGCAGACCACGAACGAGCTCGTCATCACGCCGACGAAGAAGGTCAAGGCCGGCAAGACGACGCAGGTCGTGGTCACCTACGGCGGAACGACCACGCGGCCGACGGACATCGAGGGTGCGCTGTACGGCTGGGTCACGACTCGTGACGGCGCGATGGTGGTGAGCGAGCCCGACGGGTCGGCCACGTGGTTCCCCGTCAACGACCATCCGACCGACAAGTCGACGTACTCGTTCGAGATCACGGTGCCCGAAGGCCTCGTCGCTGTCGCGAACGGCCTGCCCAGCGGTCCCGCTACCACGGTCGACGGGAAGACGACATGGTACTGGGACGCGCCCGACCCGATGGCCGCCTACCTCGCGACGGCCAGCGTGGGCGACTACGTGGTGAACGAGTACGTCGCCGAGAACGGCACGCCGATCTTCGACGCCGTCGATCCGGCACGCCTCGGGGTACCGTCGGCGAGCCTTGCGCTGACGAGCGACATGCTCGTCTTCTTCGAGGGACTGTACGGCCCGTATCCGTTCAACTCGTACGGCGCGATCGTCGACGACGACAGCGTCGGCTACGCTCTCGAGACGCAGACGCGGTCGTTCTTCTCCCGCACCGCCGGAGAGGGCACCGTCGCGCACGAGCTCGCGCACCAGTGGATGGGCGATCACGTGAGCCCGTACCGCTGGGCGGACATCTGGCTCAATGAGGGCTGGGCGTCGTACTCGGAGTGGATGTGGACGGAGCACCGGGGCGGCGACACGGCCCAGGCGGCCTTCGACGACTACCTGTCGATCCCCGCCGACGACGACGAGTGGGATCTCGTCGTCGCCGACCCGGGCCCGCCCGGACTCTTCCTGAACCCGGTCTACGACCGCGGCGCCGCGACCCTGCACGCGCTGCGCGTGAAGATCGGCGACGATGCGTTCTTCGAGCTGGCGCAGACGTGGGTGGAGCGGTTCGGTGGCGGCACGGCGTCTACCGCCGACTTCATCGCGCTTTCAGAGGAGGCATCGGGCCAGGATCTCGCGACGTTCTTCGATGTGTGGCTCTACACGTCCGAGAAGCCGGTCAGCTGGTAGGCGAAACCACAGCGATCCGACGAGGAAAGGGCTGGCATGAACGACGTCTCGACCGGGTCATCCGGGTTCTCCCTCGTGCAGCCGAGCCCGCCCGAGATCAGCGAGACGGACGCGGCGTCGATCGCCCGTGAGCTCTTCGGCATCGCCGCTTCGGCGCGAACGCTCGGAAGCCACCAGGACCGCAATTTCCTGCTCGAGAGCGAGCAGGGTCGCGTGCTGCTCAAGATCGCCAATCCCGGCACGAGCGTCGAGGAGCTCGAGGCGCAGTCCCGAGCGACGGAGCATCTCGCCGCGCGAGAGCCGACCCTCAGGGTGCCCCGAACTCGTGCCGGGCTCGACGGCGAGCTCGTGCAACGCGTCGCCTTCGACGGGCAGACGCTGCACGCCCGCGTGCTCGACTTCCTCGAGGGCGACCCGCTCTCGGGCGGCCGCCACCTCTCGGCGAAGCACGTGGACGCGATCGGCTCGATGGCCGGGCGCGTCGCTCGTGCCCTGGCCGACTTCGACGAGCACGGCGTCGAGCGGCCGCACCAATGGGACCTGCGCCGCGCACCTGCAGTGCTCGAGGCCCTGCTGCCCCACGTCGGCGATGTCGCGCTCCGCGCGCACCTGGCAGAGACGGCCGCGGCGGCTTGGGTGGTCGTCGACGGCCTCTCGGCAAAGTTGCCGGTGCAGGTCATCCACGGCGACCTCACCGATGACAATGTGGTCGCGAGCCGCGGTTCGTCGGGCATTCCCGACGGTGTCATCGACTTCGGCGACCTGAACGCGGGCTGGGCGGTCGGCGAGCTCGCGATCACCGTCTCGTCGCTCCTGCACCACGCGGGGGGCGGCATCGTGGCCTCGATGCGCGCGGTTCGCGCCTACCACGAGGTGCGACCGCTCTCGGCGGCCGAGGCGTCGGCGCTCTGGCCGCTCGTCGTGGTGCGCGGCGCGATCCTCGTCGCGAGCGCACACCACGTGCTCGCGACCGACCCCGGCAACGACTACGCCTCGGGAAACCTCGAGCACGAGATCACCATCTTCGAGCGCGCGAGCGGGCTGCCGTTGCCCGTCGCGACGGCGCTCGTGCGCTCGGCGACCGGTCACGAGGCCCGCCAGGTGGCCCTCCCCGAGGAGCGACGCCTGCTTCCCGACCTCGATCCGGGGAGCGTGGCCGTGCTCGACCTCTCACCGACGAGTCCGTTGCTGCACGAGGGCCGGTGGCTGGATGCGAACGCAGAACCCGAGCTCGCGGCATCCGCCATCGCTGCCGGCGCCGACGCGACGCTCACTCGCTTCGCCGAGCCGCGACTCACGAGATCGAGGCTGCGCTCGACCGAGGAGCCGGAGAACTGCGTGCTCGGGATCGAGCTCACGCTCGCCGCACCGCACACTGTCGCGGCGCCGTGGGCCGGCATGATGGTGCCGACCGCCGATGGCGTCGAGCTCCGCGGCAACGGGCTCGTGCTGCGGCTCGCGGGCGTCACATCGGAACTCGCCGACGGCACGACGGTGAGCGCCGGCACCCCGCTCGGCATCGCGGCCGGCGTCCTGCGCGTGACGGCGGCGCGTGACGACGTCGAGGTGCCCTGGATCGTCGCCCCGTCGCTCGCAGCGGCGTGGCGCGTGGCAGCAGCCGACCCGACGGCGCTCATCCTCGGAGCACCGCTTCCTGAACACCGCACGGATGCCGCAGCGCTCATCGAGCGCCGGCGCGCGACCCTCGCCGAGGTGCAGGAGTACTACTACGAGGAACCGCCGGTGATCGTGCGCGGGTGGAAGGAGTGGCTCGTCGACGCCGACGGCCGCGTCTACCTCGACGTGCTCAACAACGTCACCTCGATCGGGCACGCCCACCCCAGGCTCGTGCAGGCGGTCGCAGCACAGTGGAGCCTGCTCAACACGAACTCCCGCTTCAACTACCCCTCGATCGTGGACTTCGCCGAGCGCCTGGCGGCCCTCCTCCCCGACGGCCTCGACTCGGTGTTCCTCGTGAACAGCGGCTCGGAAGCGGTCGACCTCGCGCTGCGCCTCGGCCGGGTGGGCTCGGGTCGCCGCGAGGTGCTCGCCGTGCGCGAGGCCTACCACGGCTGGACTGATCTCTCCGACTCCGTCTCGACCTCGATCGCCGACAACCCCGACGCCCTCGCCACACGCCCCGACTGGGTGCACACCGTCGACGCCCCCAACTCCTACCGCGGCACGCATCGCGGGGCGGAAGTGGGCCGGTACGCCGAGGAGGCGGTCGCGGTCGTCGATGGGCTCGCGGCATCCGGAACCCCTGTCGGCACGTTCATCGCCGAGACGTTCTACGGCAACGCCGGCGGCATCGAGCTGCCCGACGGATACCTGGAGGCCGTGTATGCGGTCGTGCGCCGCCACGGCGGCCTCGTCGTCGCCGATGAGGTGCAAGTGGGCTACGGCCGGCTCGGCGACTGGGGCTTTGAGCAACAGGGCGTCGTTCCCGACATCGTCACGATCGCCAAGGCGATGGGCAACGGGCATCCGCTGGGCGCGGTCATCACCACTCGCGAGATCGCCGACCGGTACCGCTCGCAGGGATACTTCTTCTCGTCGGCCGGCGGCAGCCCCGTCAGCTCGGTCGTGGGCACGACGGTGCTCGACGTGATCCGCGACGAGCGCCTGCAGGAGAATGCGGTCGAGACCGGCGGCTACCTCAAGGCACGGCTCGCGGAGCTCGGCGAACGTCACCGACTCATCGGCGCAGTGCACGGCAGCGGCTTCTACCTGGGGGTGGAGTTCGTGCGCGACCGCGAGACACTCGAGCCCGCGACAGAGGAGACGACGGCGATCTGCGACCGGCTGCGAGAGCTCGGCGTGATCGTGCAGCCCACCTCCGACCGCCAGTGCGTGCTGAAGATCAAGCCGCCGATGTGCCTCACCCGCGCGAGTGCCGACTTCTTCGTCGACGCCCTCGACGAGGTGCTCACGACCGGGTGGTGACGAACCGCGCCCGCGCTCGGGCCTCGGTCATGCGGCGCGCCCCGGGCGGTGTCCGCGTTCCGCGTGCTCGGTGCGTTCGGCAGATGCGGCGCGTTCGGCGTGCTCGGCGCGTTCGGCGCGGCGACGCTGCCACCATGCCCAGAATCGCGCGAGCTGGCGCTTCGTGAACGCGGCCGTGCGGTTCGCCCACGCGAACTCGGTGCCGAGGATCGCGAGGCCGAGGAAGACCACGAGCCATCCCGGCCCGGGCAGCGGCACGAGCAGGAGTCCGAGCGTCGCGATCGCACCGCCGATCACGGCGACGAGGATCCGGTAGAAGCGGCGCAGCGCGGGGCGCCCGCGAATGCGGCGACGGATGCTGCGGAGCCACTGTCGCAGCGGCTGCCTCGGGTCCTCGCCTGCGGCGATCTCCCGGTCGAGCTCGAATCGGCTCACCATGCGGCGACGCTACTCGCGCACGCTGAAAAACGGCAGGGGATTCAGCTGGGCCGGTGTCCCGAGTCGCCGGAATCGGATGCATCGGGTTCGGCGAACTCGCCGTAGCGGGGCCGTTCCCGGGGCGCACGGCTCCCCTGCTCGCCCGCGGCCCGATCTCCCTCGGCGGGTTCGGTCGCCGCCTGCTCGGCATCGGCCCGATCGACGCGCGCCTGCTGTTCGCGCGCCCGCCGGGCGGCATCCGTCGCCTCGCCGTAGCTCATCGGCGCCGACCCGGCCTCGGCGGCCGAGCCCTGGGCACCCGGCCGATCGGGGCGCTCGTCGCGTGCAGGCGGCGGCGCGTCGACGCCGAGCACGGAGCGAGCGCGGGCGACGTGGGCCGTCTCGGCGATGACCGCGTACCGCGTGGCGAGCACTTGCATGACCGACGTGAAATCGCGCCGCCGGCGGTTCACCGAATACGAGACGACGCCGAAGATCATGCCGAACCCGGCGCCGAGCAGCACGGCCGAGATGAGGATGCCGACGGAGGCACCCGTCGGCGAGAAGATGAAGAGGAGAAGCCCGAGGAAGGTACCGAACCAGGCTCCCGACAGTGCGCCGGCGCCGGCCGCCCGGCTCCAGCTCATGGTGCCCGTGATGCGCTCGACGCTCGTGAGGTCGGTGCCGACGATCGCGAGCTCCTTCACCGGGAACTCCGCCTTGGCGAGGGCGTCGACGGCGGACTGGGCCTCGGCGTAGGTCTCGAAGCTCGCCACCGTCTCGCCGCTCGGCAGGGTCGGGAAGGTGCGGCCCATGCGGCCGCCGAAGGGCGATTGATTGGTCACCCCGTCATTCTCCCATGCTCCCCGGTGCAGGGCTCGGAAGCAGCCCACGGGGGCTAAGTTGGAAGCGTGAGCGCCACGAGAGTCTTCGTCGCCCGGCTCGCCGGGTGCGCCGTCTTCGACCCCGCGGGCGATCGAGTCGGCAAGGTGCGCGACGTGCTCGTCGTGTACCGCAAGAACGACCCGCCACGCGTCGTCGGCCTCATCGTCGAGATCCCCGGCAAGCGTCGCGTGTTCGTCTCGATCGGCAGGGTCACCTCGATCGGCGCCGGCCAGATCATCACGACCGGACTCATCAATCTCCGCCGCTTCGAGCAGCGCGGCGGCGAGGTGCGCGTCATCGCCGAGATGCTCGGCCGCAAGGTCGCCTTCAACGACGGCTCGGGCACGGCGACGATCGAAGACGTCGCGATCTCCGAGCACGATCCGGGCGAGTGGGAGGTCGAGCAGCTCTTCGTGCGCCGGCCCAAGGGAGCCTCGCCGTTCTCGAAGGGGCAGTCGGCCTACGTCACGTGGCGCGAGGTGCGCGAGACGACCGCGAGCGGTGAGGCGCAGTCGGCCGAGCACCTCATCGCGACCTACTCCGAGCTGAAGCCGGCCGACCTCGCGAGCACCTTGCTCGACCTGCCGGCGCTGCGTCGCCAGGAGGTCGCGGAAGAGCTCTCCGACGACCGGCTCGCCTCTGTGCTCGAGGAGATGCCCGAGACCGACCAGGTGGAGATCCTCTCCCGGCTCGGCGACGATCGCGCGGCCGACGTGCTCGACCACATGCAGCCCGACGACGCCGCCGACCTCATCGCGCAGCTTCCCGAAGAGCGCGGTGAGCACCTGCTCGAGCTGATGGAGCCCGAAGAGGCCGACGACGTCCGATTCCTCCTCTCCTACGGCGCCGACACCGCGGGCGGGCTCATGACGACCGAGCCGATCATCGTCTCGGCCGATGCCACCGTGGCCGAGGGGCTCGCGCTCATCCGCCGCCACGACCTGCCTCCCGCCCTCGGCGCGGCGGTGTGCGTGACACTGCCGCCGTACGAGCCGCCCACCGGCCGCTTCCTCGGCCTCGTGCACTTCCAGCGGATGCTGCGCTATCCCCCGCACGAGCGCCTCGGCACCCTCATCGACCAGGGCCTCGAGCCCGTCACGGCCGACACCTCCGCCGCCGAGGTCAGCCGCATCCTCGCGAGCTACGACCTCGTGTCCGTGCCGGTCGTCGACGAGAAGCACCGACTCGTCGGGGTGGTGACGATTGACGACGTGCTCGACTACCTCCTGCCAGATGACTGGCGAAGTCATCCCGAAGAGGAGGGTGTGGGCCGACGCGCTGCTGCGCGAGCCCAGCTGACGACGGGAAGCATCCCGATCCCGCACGGAAGGAGGGCAGGAGATGGCACGCGTTGACGTCGAGGACCGCCGGTTCGACACCCCGAAGGGCATCCGCCGATCGCCCTCCTTCCGCGGGACGGGTGACAAGGACCGATTCGGGCGCTTCACCGAGTGGGTGGCCCGCGCGATGGGCACCCCGGGCTTTCTCCTCGGACTGACCCTCTTCGCGGTCGGCTGGATGGTGTGGAACACGTTCGCGCCCGAGCACTACCGCTTCGACTCCATCGCGATCGGCTTCACGGCCTTGACGCTCGTGCTGTCATTGCAGGCGTCGTACGCCGCCCCGCTCATCCTGCTCGCCCAGAACCGGCAGGACGACCGCGACCGCGTGCAGATCGAGCAGGACCGGCAGCGCGCCGAACGCAATCTCGCCGACACCGAGTACCTCGCTCGCGAGGTGGTCGCCCTGCGCCTCGCGGTGAAAGAGCTCGCCTCGAAGGACTTCATCCGCGGCGAGCTCCGCACGATGATCGAGGAGCTCGACCGACGCGAAGACGAGGAGACGGAACATGCCGTCTCCTGAAACCGACGCGATCGAACGGGCCGTGCACGCGGCGCTCACGGGTGTCATCGACCCCGAGATCCGCAAACCCGTCACCGAGCTCGACATGGTCGAGTCCGTGACCGCGGGCGGCGACGGTCGCGTGCACGTCGTGATCCGGCTCACGATCGTCGGATGCCCCGCCTCCGACCGCATCGAACGCGATGTCCGCCAGGCCGCCGAGTCCGTCGCGGGCGCCGGCATGGCCGACGTCACGCTCTCGGTGATGACGCCCGAGCAGCGCGCCGCGCTGACGGAGCGGCTCCGCGGCGGCCGCGCCGCTCGTGGCAATCCCTTCGGTCCGGGCAGTCTCACGCGCGTGATCGCCATCACGAGCGGCAAGGGCGGGGTCGGCAAGTCCACGATCACCGCGAACCTCGCGGTGGCGCTCGCGGCGCGCGGCCTCTCGGTCGGGCTCGTCGACGCCGACGTACACGGCTTCTCGATTCCCGGCCTCCTCGGGCTCGTCGACGAGGCGGGCGTCGCCGCGCGGCCGACCCGCGTCGACGAGATGATCCTGCCGCCCGTCGCGCACGGCGTGAAGGTCATCTCGATCGGCATGTTCGTCGAACCGACCGAACCGGGCGGGCGCGCGTCATCCGTGGCCGTCGCCTGGCGCGGGCCGATGCTGCACCGAACCCTCAACCAGTTCCTCACCGACGTGTACTTCGGCGACCTCGACGTGCTCCTCGTCGACCTGCCGCCCGGCACCGGCGACGTCGCGATCTCGCTCGGCCAGTTGTTGCCGAACGCCGAGGTCGTCGTCGTGACGACCCCACAACCGGCGGCGGCGGATGTCGCCGAGCGCTCGGGCGTCGTCGCTCGCCAGACCGGCCAGCGCCTCGTCGGCGTCGTCGAGAACATGGCCGGATTCGTGCAGCCCGGTGGCGAGGTGCTCGACCTCTTCGGCTCAGGCGGCGGTGCGCTCGTCGCCGAGCGGCTCTCCGAAGGCCAGACCGCACCCGTGCCGCTCATCGCGAGCGTCCCGCTCAGCATCTCGCTGCGGCAGGGAGGAGACGCGGGCACGCCCGTCGTCATCGCCGCACCCGACGACCCCGCGGCGCGCGCCATCGAGCACGTCGCGGCGTACCTCGCGGCGCTCCCCCGCGAGCTCGAGGGCCGCAGGCTCGACGTCTCGGTGCGGTGACCGCATGCGCCGCGCCCGTCTCCGCCGCCGGTTCGCGTTCATCGCCGCTCTCCTGACCGTTCCCGCGCTGCTCGCGGCCTGCACCGGGGCCGCTCCCGGGCAGCCCGGCGACCCGTCTGGTTCCGGCGATCCCAGCGGCCTCGTGGCATCGATCAAGCAGGGCCGCCTCGACATCGAGGCGCGACGGCTGGTGGTGCGTCTCTCGAATACCGGCGACGCAGCCCTCACGATCGAGGGCTTCGCGTTCGAGGCGGCCACGCTCGCTCCCGGAATGGTGCGCACGAAGCCGCTCGAACTCGCCCCCGGCGAGACGATCGACGTGCGCCTCGACCTCTCGAAGAGCGAATGCGACGTGGAGGTCGGCCCGGCGAGCGTCGTCGCCGACGTGAGCACGGCCCACGCGGCCGACGGCACCGCCGACAGCACCGCGGTGACGCTCACTCCTGACGACCCGTTCGACACCCTCGCGCGCATCAACGCCGCGGAGTGCCTCGGCGAGGCCGTGGCGGAGGTCGCCACGTTCACGATGCCCGAGCACCTCACGTCGACGGGATCGGGCGCTGAACGGCGCGCGTTCATCGATGTGCTCGTCGAGCCTGCGGCTTCCGGGAGCGACTCACTGCACGTCGAGCGCGTCTACGGCACGACCCTGCTGAACGCCGAAGACGGCATCGACTGGACGCTCGGCATCGACGTCGCTCCCGGCGACGCCCCGTTCACACTCTCGCTGCCGGTGCGGCCGGCACGCTGCGACGCGCACGCGATCGCCGACGACAAGCGGGGCACGATCCTGCCGTTCTCGATCGCTGTGGGCGAGCACAAGGGCCGGCTCGATCACCCGTCATCCGACACGCTCAAGGCGGAGCTCTACGCCTATGTCGCCGAGCGCTGCGGCCTCGAGCTGCCAAGCGGCTGACGCCGGCCTCTTCCGCGGCGCTCGGCGCCGAGCCATGCCGGGGCCGAGTGGGTCAACTGTCCTAGACTGTGCGCATGCGCGCCCCAACGGCCTCACCCGAACTCTTCACGAGCCTCACCGACGACGTCGTCGCCTCGGGCTCCGACACCGTTTCCGTCCTCACGCCGTCGACCGGCGAGACGCTCCACGAGCTGCCGCGGTCGAGCGCCGGCGACGTGCGCGACGCCGTCGCAAGGGCGAGGCTCGCCCAGCTGGCCTGGGCGCGCGCCGGCTTCGCTGAGCGCCGCAGGGTGCTGCTGCGGGCCCACGACCTCGTACTCGAACGCCGCGAGCTCCTGCTCGACCTCATCCAGCTCGAGAGCGGCAAGACTCGCGGGCAGGCCTTCGAGGAGGTCTTCGGGGCTGCCTCGCTCACGAGGTACAACGCACTCGCGGCTCGCGGAGTGCTTCGCTGCCGACGGCGGCGCTCGGGCGTCCCCGTGGTGCTCACGACGAGGGTGCGGTATCGGCCGAAGGGCGTCGCCGGGGTGATCACCCCGTGGAACTACGCGCTGAGCCTCGCCGCGATGGACGTGGTGCCCGCACTGGCCGCCGGGTGCGCCGTCGTGCAGAAGGCCGACGACCAGGGCGCGCTCTCGATCCTCGCCTTGCGCCGTGCGTTCATCGACGCAGGCGTGCCCGAGGCGCTGTGGGCCGTGGTCACGGGCGAGGGGTCCGAGGTGGGCGAGGCGCTCACCGACGTCGCCGACTACATCTGCTTCACGGGCTCGACCGCGACCGGCCGCAGGATCGGCGAGAAGGCCGGTCGGCGACTCGTCGGTGCTTCCCTCGAGCTCGGCGGCAAGAATCCGCTCATCGTGCTCGACGACGTCGATCCGGAGCAGGCGGCGACGGATGCCGCGTACGCGTGCTTCGCGGCGATGGGCCAGTTGTGCGTCTCGATCGAGCGCATCTACGTGCACCGCGCCGTCGCCGGCGCCTTCACACGCGCCCTCGTCGATCGGCTCGAACAGGCCAGGCTCGGGTCGTCCCTCGACTACGGGAGCGACTTCGGGTCGCTCGCGAGCGCCGCACAGCTCGCCCGCGTCGAGGCGCACCTCGACGATGCGCTCGCGCAAGGGGCGACCGTGCTCACGGGCGGGCGCGCACGCACCGACGTGGGCCCGTGGTTCTTCCAGCCGACGGTGCTCACGGGGGTGACCCCGACCATGCGCGTCTACGCCGAGGAGACGTTCGGCGCGATCGCCTCGCTCTACATCGTCGACGACGAGGAGGAGGCGATCCTCGCGGCCAACGCGAGCGAGTACGGGCTGAATGCCGCGGTGTTCACCGGATCGACGAAACGCGGGCAGCGCGTCGCGAACGCGCTCGAGGCAGGCAACGTGAACATCAACGAGGGCTACCGCGGCAGCTACTCCTCCTTCGCGGCTCCCATGGGCGGCATGAAGCAATCGGGCGTCGGCCGGCGCAACGGTCCCGAGGGGCTGCTGCGGTTCGTCGAGCCCGTGACGATCTCGGCGATGACGGGGCTGCTGCAGCTCCCGCGCACCGGGCGCGAGTTCGGGGCGCTCGAGCAACCGCTGCTGCTGCTCGCGTGGGTGCTCCGCGGCATCCGTCGCCGCTGACGCGTTCGCTCGGCCGAGCGCCAGGCCGGCTAGAAAGCGGTGTACCCGCCGTCGACGGGAAGGACCGCTCCGGTGATGTAGGACGACTCCGACGAGGCGAGGAAGAGCACAGCGTCAGCGACCTCCTCGGGCGAGGCGAGGCGTTGAAGTGGAATCTGGGACTCGCGCTCACGCCGGTACGCCTCGGGGTCGGACCTGCGTCGGAAGGCTGATTCGATGATCGGGGTCGCAGTCAGGCCGGGCGCAACCACGTTGACCCGGATGTTGCGCGGCGCCCACTCGATCGCCGCACCCTTTGCGAGCATGATCAGGCCGCCCTTCGCCGCGGAATACAGCACTTCCCCAGGCATGCCAACCATGCCGAGTCGCGAGCTCACGCACACGAATGAGCCCCCAGCCGCGGGCATCAGCGGAGCGAAGTGCTTCATCACCAGAAACGCGCTGAGCAGGTTGCTGTGGAGCACGTTCTTCGCGTCGTCGTACGCCATCTCGGTCAACGGGCTGCTGGCCTGCAGACCGTGGTTGATCACGACCACGTCGACCGAACCGAAGGCGCCCGCGGCGTGCTCGGCCAAGCTTGCGACGAACACCTCGTCGTTGAGATCCCCGGACACGTACACGTCGTCGGGCTGAACGATGTCCATCCGCTCTCTACGACCGGTCAGCAGCAGCCGCGCGCCCTCGCGGCGGAAATGGGAGCTCACCGCCGCTCCTATCCCGCTGCCGGCGCCGGTGACCAGCGCGGTGACCTTCTCGAGTCTCATCTCATCTCTCCTGGTGGGTTGGGAGTGGTTTCGTGGGGCAGGCTTCGTGGACAGTCAGCTGAGGAGTCCACGGGCGGCGACCGGCCACCGCTCCAGCATCGTGCCTTCAGAGTCGGTCACGACCAGCTCCTCGAAGCTGTTCACGACTGGGCAAACGTGGTTCGGCACCACCGGTATGACCGTGCCGACGCTCGGACGCGGTTCGCCGACGGGCACTGCAGCAAACCCGTGGTACTCGTTGAGCTTCGCGAGGACCGCCTTCTTCCCGGCGATGCCGCCGAACCCTCGTTCGGGGTTGCCCTCACGGCCCAGGGCCTTGGTGCCGACGTCGAGGATCACCTGATCGGGGATCCAGTCGCTGACGACGGTGGCGGCGACGAACAGCGCGATCTGGTCCTCATCGCATGCGCCGAGCCGGGTGTTGTTCAGGTCGCAGAAGACGTACTCGCCGGGACGGATCTCGGTGATCACGCTGTTGGTCGAGAAGGCGATCGTGGGCGTCGAGCCAGCGCTGACCACCTCGGCGGTGATGCCGACGTCGCCGAAGCTGCGCACTGCGGCGGTCAGCGCGGCTTGCTGGTCTTGCGCCGCAGGCTCAGGGGAATCCGGACCGGAGCTGCCATGCCCCGGATAGGTGTACACCCCGACCGGCACCAGCCCGCGCTTGCGGGCCGCACGTGCGAGATCGCCCGCAGCCGCGGGCGGGGCTCCGGACCGGCGGGCGCCACAGTCGATTTCCACCACTACCTGGAGCCGGTCCGGCTCCCCTCTCATCGATTCGGCGAGGGCCTCGATCGCAGCAAGGTTGTCCACCCCCACGCGCATCCGGGTGGTCTGCGCCAGACGGCGGATCCGGTCGCCCTTGGTACCCGACGGCCAGACCGGGTAGGCGAGAAAGATGTCCTCGAACCCGGCCTGGGCAAAGACCTCCGCCTCACCGACGTTGCCGGCGGTGATCCCGACCGCCCCCGCCTCGACCTGGCGTCGACCGACCTCGACGCACTTGTGCGTCTTGACGTGAGGCCGCAGGTCCAGATGGTGCTCGACGGCGAAGACTTGCATGCGATCGATGTTTCGCTGCATGACGTCGGCCAGCACGATCGGCAATGGGGTGTCCACTCGGTTGACCAGGCGGTTGAGTACTCGTTGAAGCCGGTGCATGCTGCACTCCTCGAACTCCGAAGCGGGCGGTTGAACGGCGCGTGCTCATCCCTTGACACTGAGAAGGAGTCGGACGCGCATCTGTCGGCTGGTCCTACATCGCCGTGCAGATCATCTGGATCTCGACCGGGCTGTTGAGCGGCAAGCCGGCAACACCGATGGCAGTGCGAGGGTGCCGCCCGTTCTCGCCGAGCACGTCGACGAGCCGCTCACTGGCCCCCTGGCCCTGGAGCTCACCGTCCATGAAGGGCAGCTGACCCGCCACGTGCACACTGGAGTCAACCGCCCGCTGGTTCTCGAACTTCGGGCTCTCACGGACAGCGGGCAGGTCCAGGCCGAGAGCCTGGAGCCGCTGCGCACTTGAACCGCTCTCGTTGCGAATCTCGCTCACCTGTCTCAGTCCTCCTTGGCGGGGTCCGCCGAGGGCGAGGTTGGCGCCCAGGCAGGCGCCGCGTTGTCAGGTACGCCGGAGCTCGCATTCCCGTGGCCCTCAGTCTGGGCATGCAGTGCGGAGGGAAAGTGGTGAACCATCTCCCGGCCGAACCCGTCCACGTCGCCCGCCAGCACACACGCAACCAGCCCCTCGTGCTCGCGTGCGATGTCATGCACGTCGCTATAGGAGCGATGGTCGACCACGAGGTAGAGACGAAGCTTGTTCTCCCACCCGTTCCAGAGGCTCTGCAGGATTCCGTGTCCCGAGAAGTCGTAGAAGAGCCTGTGGAAGCGAAGGTGCGCATCGATGCTGGCCGGGATGTCGTTCTGCTCAGTGGCCCGGTGGAGGTCCTCGATGGTCTGCATCAACGTGGGCCGCTCCCGGCCGCGCAGCACTTCCATGGAGAGCTGCCCGGCGTAGGGCTCGACCCGTAAGCGGATCGAGGCGATCTCGGCGACCTCCCGAGCGCTCACCTCGACAACGAAGGCCCCGCGGAAGGGGATCTTCACGACCAGCCCCTCCTCCTCGAGCCTCGTCAGCGCTTCCCGCAGCGGCGACCGGCTGATCCCGAGATCCGCCGCGATGTGCGCCTCACGCAGTTGTCCCCCAGGCGGCACGCTCCCATCGAGGATGGCGGAACGCAGCACGCGGTAGACGCCATCCGGGGTCGTCGTCCGCTTCTCATGCCATTCGAACGTGGCGTCCATGCTGCAGCTTCCATTCGGTCTTCCGTCGAAGGCGGTGCCGGTCGACGGGCTCCCCACGCTGGGGTCTCACCTGTCCTGTCAAGGACGCGGCAGGCCGAAGAGAGCGGGGAGGTCGGCGATGTCGGTGATCCGCTCGTAGCCGAGCCAGTGCTCGTCCGCCTCGAAGCCCCGGTCCACGTACACCTTGTGCTCGATGCCCATGACCGCAGCAGGGCGGAGGTCGTACATCGGACTCGCGGAGACGTGCACGATCTCGTCGGGCGCCGCGCCGAGCTCGTCGAACATGTACTCGAACGCGCTGAGCCGTGGTTTGTAGACGCCCATTTGCTCGGCGCTGATGACGACTTCGAACGGGGCCTGGAGGTTCGCCGCGAGGCGCACTGCGTGCGCGGTGTCGCTGTTCGTGATGATCACCAGCGGGACTTCCTCCGCCAAGCGGTTCAGTGCCTCGGTGACACCCGGGTACGGGCCCCAGGTGGGGATGCAGTCGTAGATTGCACGTGCGTCGCTCTCGCGGTACTCGAGGCCGAGCCTGCCGGAGGCGCGTTCAAGGGAACGACCGACGATCTGGTGGAACGGCTTGTAGTCACCCGTGCACTCGTCGATTCGGTACGCCTTGCAGGCCTGCAGGAAGTCGGCGGCGATCTCCGCCGGCAGCCGGTCGCCCAAGACCTGACGGATCGCATCGTTGATGCGGAACTGGATCAGCGTTCCGTTCATGTCGAACGTCACGAACTTCGGCTTGATGTCAATTCCCATGTGGTCCTCCAGTTTCGTTTCACCGCTCGGCCCCGCTCGCACAAGCTTTGTCGATTGTCGACAATATGTGTAAAGTTGTCAACTGTCAACAATTTCCCCACCCCTACTGGCTCGACACCGCGCCCACGGGCTCGCCCGAGCGATCGAGAACTCCTGTCGAGGGCAGCACCGACGTGGCCGTCATCTGCTGGGGAGGTCTGGTCGACATGACCCTCGGCCGCATGGTCAGGGCCGGCCGCACGACGGCGTCTACTACTCCATGGGGTACGCCGGGCACGGAGTCCCGATGGCCACGTACATGGGCCCTACTACAAGCTCAACGACCGCGTGAGCTACGTGGCTTCGGAGTCGAACGGCGCCTGCTCGTCGGCGCCGAGGGCGTCTCGCTTGCGCTTGCGCTGCAGGTAGGCGGAGTTCTCGTTCACCGCCGCGCGAGCGACGACGGGCTTCTCGGGCTCTGTGAAGGGATCGACGTCGACGAGGGCCTCACGGATGATGCGCCGAGGGTCGTACTGGCGCGGATCGAGCTTCTTCCAGTCGACGTCGTCGAAGTCTGGGCCCATCTCTTCGCGCATGCGGTCTTTCGCACCGGTCGCCATGTCGCGCAGCGACCTCACGAGGCGACCGAGCTGAGCGGCATAGTGCGGCAGCCGCTCTGGGCCGAGCAGGAAGACGGCGATCACCCCGATGATGAGGAGCTTCTCGAACGTCAGACCGAACACCACTACAGGATAGTCGGCGGCGAGGCGTGCGAACGCCAGCTCGCGACGCCTCTAGGCTTGGGGGCTGAGAGATGCACCCGGGAGCCGCCACGTGTCTGATCACGACTTGAACTGGAAGTACGTCGACGAGTCGGTCGTCGAGACCGAATCGATCGTCAAAGCGCGCCAGCAGTCGCTCGAGCTCGGCATCGAGCCCGTCTCGCCGGCCATGGGCGCCCAACTGGCCGTGCTCGCTGCCGCGACCCGAGCCGAGTCGATCATCGAAGTCGGCACGGGAGTCGGCGTCTCGGGACTCTGGATGCTGCAGGCCGCCCGGCGCGCGCTGCTCACCTCGATCGACACCGAGACCGAATACCAGCAGCACGCCCGCCAGAATTTCGCCGATGCGGGCATCACGGCGGCGCGAGTACGCCTCATCGCCGGGCGAGCGAGCGAGGTGCTGCCGCGCATGAACGAGAGCTCATACGACGTCGTCTTCATCGACGCCGACGGCCCCGCAGTGATCGAGTATGCCGAGCACGGACTACGGCTCGCGAAGCCCGGCGGCATCGTGGTCGTCGCGCGGGCGCTCTGGAGAGGCAGGGTCGCCGACCCGGTGCGACGCGATGAGGCGGCGAGTGCGTTCCGCACGCTCATCGGCGAACTTGCCGCATCCACCGCGGTTGCCACCGCGATCTCCCCGGCCGGCGACGGCCTGCTCCAGATCGTGAAGCTGGGTGCCTGAACCGCTTCGGCTCAGGCTGGGTTCACTACGCCACTGAGCACGTTGTAGAGCTCCTTGGCCTCAGCGTCGTTCACCGAGACGACGAGGCGACCGCCTCCCTCGAGCGGAACTCGAACGATGATGAGGCGACCCTCCTTCACAGCCTCCATAGGCCCGTCTCCGGTGCGTGGCTTCATGGCCGCCATTGAGCTACCCCTTTCGTGGCTGATCTTCCCATTATCGGCTATCGCGGGTGGTGCTGGGAAATCGCGGTGAGCCTGTTGAGTGCCATGGCGGTGGAGCGGATGCTCCGTCGACGGCCGTTTCGTGCGCCGATTCGTACGCCCATCAGGGCGGCGTCCAGTCGAGGCCGTCGATGCCCCAGGCGATCAGGAGCCAGCCGATCTGCAGCAGGAGGGAAAGCGCTACCACGCTCCAGCGGTACCATCTCGCCCTCGGCAGTGCGAGCGCGCCCACGAGCGGGAACATCGGAGCGACGATGCGGAACGTGCTCGATTGCGGGAAGAACACCGCGAGCAGGTAGACCGCGTAGCTCGCGAGCCAGAGCCGCAGGTCGACGCCGAGCCGGCGCACGGCCGGCGTGAGGAGCACGAGGGCGAAGAGCACCACGATGGCGATCACGGCGATCGTGCCGAGCGGCTGCCCGACCCACCATCCGCCCGATTGGAACCACGCGGTGAACGGCACGAGCTCGTGGTAGCCGATGTACGCCGAGCGCCATGCGAGCTCGGTGTCGGTGTACCCGTGGAACTCCCCGGTGGCCGCCCACACGATCGCCGGCCAGGCGAGCCCGGCCAGACCGGTGAAGACGGCGACGGATGCCACGAGCAGGCGCTCGCGTACCGGGAACGGGTCCTTCCGTCGCGTGAACCATCGCCACAGCCAGTGCAGCCCGAGCGTGAGCGCGAAGGCGAGAGCCCCGGGACGCGTGAAGGACCACACGACGACGACGGGCATGAGCCATCCGTAGCGCCGATCGACGAGCAGCAGCAACGCGAGGGCGAGCAACAGGAATCCGAGCGACTCGGCGTAGCCGAACTGCAGGATCGGCGACACCGGGGAGACCGCGAACAGCGCGACCGCGAAGAGCGCTCGGTCGGGTTCGAGGAAGCGGGACATCAGGCGATGCAGCACGAGCGACGCCCCGAGCCCGGCGAGGACCGCGACCACGACCGACGCCACGTTCCACGGCGCTCCCAGCCAGGTGACCGCGCCGACGAGCACGGGATAGATCGGCAGGAACGCCCAGGCGTTCTCGGCGACATGACCGGTCTCGGTGAGCGGCAGTTCAGAGGGATAGCCGCCGAGCCAGATGATCTGGTACCAGCGCGCGTCCCACATGTTCGCGTACTCGAAGTAGCCCGGCTGCGCACCCGTCCACGGGTTCGGTCCCTGCCGGCTTGCGAACACGAGCACGATGACCGTCGTGATCGCCCTGGCGCCGAAGTAGATGAGGGCGACCTTCGCCCACCACGGCGCGAGGCGCCATCGCACGCGAGTCGACCAGCGGTTGACGCGGAACGGATCGCGCTCCCGCTCGGCCGGCACGGACGAGGTCACTTGGCTGCTCGGCTCAGACGCCGCTCGAGAGCCACGCGCGGAGCGCCCGCTCGCACGAGAGGATCTGGTCGACGCTCACCCGTTCGTCGTCGGCGTGGGCCTTGAGCGGGTCGCCCGGGCCGTAGTTCACGGCCGGGATGCCGAGTGCGCTGAAGCGCGCGACATCCGTCCACCCGTACTTGGGGCGTGCCTCGCCGCCGACGGCGCGCACGAACTGCTGGGCGAGCGGCGCGTCGAGCCCCGGCCGGGCACCCTCGGCCTCGTCGACGACCGTGAGCTCGTACTCGGGGAACATCTCCTTGATGAGGTCGATGGCCTCGGCGACGGTGCGATTGGGCGCGAAGCGGTAGTTCACGTGCAGCATCGCCTCGTCGGGGATGACGTTGCCGGCGATGCCGCCGGTGATGCCCACGGCGTTGAGCCCTTCGCGATAGGCGAGCCCGTCGACCTCGATGGTCGCCGCTTCGTAGGCGGCGAGCCGGTCGAGCGCCGGCACGAGCTTGTGGATCGCGTTCTCACCGACCCAGCTGCGTGCCGAGTGCGCCCGCAAGCCGTAGGCGCGCAGTTCGACGCGGAGGTTGCCGTTGCATCCGCCCTCGACCTGCCCGTTCGATGGCTCGCCCAGAATGGCGAAGTCGCCCTCGAACAGGTCGGGCCGGTGCCGGGCGAGCCGGCCGAGGCCGTTGAGCTCGGCCGAGACCTCCTCGTGGTCGTACCACATCCACGTCACGTCGACGGCGGGCGCGACGAGCTCGAGCGCGAGCTTCAGCTGGACGGCGACGCCGGCCTTCATGTCGACCGTGCCACGGCCCCACAGGAAGGGCTCGCCGGCGATCGTCTCGAACCGGGTGGGCAGGTTGTCCTTGATCGGCACGGTGTCGATGTGGCCGGCGATCACGACGCGGCGTTCGCGACCGAGGTTGGTGCGCGCGACGACCGTGTCGCCGTCGCGAACGATCTCGAGGTGGGATGCCCCAGCCAGTGCGTCCACGATGAGGTCGGCCAGCAGTGTCTCGTGACCCGAGACGCTCGGAATGTCGCAGATCGCCTGCGTGATCGCGACGGAGTCGGCGGTGAGGTCGAGTGTCGGCCAGGCTGCAGCGGGAGTGGACATTCCACAAGTCTAGGAGGGCCCCGATACGCTGGAGACATGCCCTCGAACGACGACTCCCTTCCGTCTGCCCCGCGATCGGCGTGGGGCCATGGTCTCGCGACGATCGCCGCCGACGGCACCGTGCTCGACACGTGGTTCCCCGCACCTGCGCTCGGCGCGCCCGACGCCTCGGCGACGCCCGTCGAGCTCGAGGCCCTCGCCGGCGGCGACGAGCGGCGAGCCGTCACCGTCGAGGTCGTGGTGGTCTCGATCGACCTCGACGAGGCGCCCGCGAGCACGGCCGACGCCTATCTCCGCCTGCACCTGCTCTCGCATCTCCTCGTCCGCCCGAACGAGGTGAATCTCGACGGCGTGTTCGCCCACCTGCCCGCCGTCGTCTGGACCAACGCCGGCCCGGTGCATCCCGCCGACTTCGATCGCCTCCGCCCTGCACTGCAGCGCGCCGGCATCCACGCGACCGGGCTCGACAAGTTCCCTCGCCTGCTCGACTACGTGACGCCCGAACGAGTGCGCATCGCCGATGCCTCGCGCGTTCGACTCGGCGCCCACCTCGCGCCGGGCACCACCGTCATGCACGAGGGCTTCGTGAACTTCAACGCGGGCACGCTCGGCACCTCCATGATCGAGGGCCGCGTCTCGCAGGGCGTCGTCGTGGGCGACGGCTCCGACATCGGCGGCGGGGCGTCGATCATGGGCACCCTCTCGGGCGGCGGCACGCAACGCGTCGCGATCGGCGAGCGCGCCCTCCTCGGCGCCAATTCCGGCATCGGCATCTCCATCGGCGACGATTCGGTCGTCGAGGCCGGCCTCTACGTCACGGCGGGCACGAAGGTCATCGTGCTCGGCGCGGCCGGTGAGCGCCCCCGCACCGTGAAGGCCGTCGAGCTCTCGGGCGTTCCGAACGTGCTGTTCCGCCGCAATTCGCTGAACGGCCAGGTCGAGGTGCTCTCGCGAACGGGCGCGGGAGTGGCGCTCAACACCGCGCTGCACGCCTGACGTTCGGCGCCGGGCTTCTCGGATACAGTGGGGTCCGCGGGCCGCCGGAGGGCGGCCGTCGCCATGCGCATCACGAGGGAGTGACGTGGGTACGGATGCACCGAGAACGCGCCGGCACGGGGGGTTCACGTTCCTGATCGGCCTGCTCGTCACCGTGCTCGTACTCGGTGTCGCGGGCGCCGGCCTCGGCTGGTGGACCGTGCAGCGCTCGTTCCCGACGACGAGCGGGCGCGTCGAGGCCCCGGGGCTCACGGCGGCCGTGACCGTGTACCGCGACGACGCCGGCATCCCGCAGCTCGTCGCCGAGACCGACCACGATCTCTTCTTCGCCCAGGGGTATGTGCACGCGCAAGACCGGTTCTGGGAGATGGACTTCCGCCGTCATGTCACCTCCGGCCGGCTCGCCGAGCTCTTCGGCGAGTCGCAAGTCGGCACCGACGCCTTCATCCGCACGCTCGACTGGCGCGGCGTGGCCGAGCAGGAGTACGAGATGCTCGACGAGCCGTCGCGTGCCCTCTACGACGCCTACGCCGAGGGGGTGAACGCCTACCTCGCCGAGCGCGACGGGGCCGGCCTCTCGCTCGAGTACGCGGTGCTCGGCCTGCAGAATCCCGGCTACGCCCCCGAGCCCTGGTCCCCCGCCGACTCGATCGCGTGGCTCAAGGCGATGGCCTGGGATCTTCGCTCCAACCTGGGCGACGAGATCGACCGGGCCCTCCTCGCCACAGTGCTGCCGCCCGAGGAGGTCGCCCGGCTGCACCCCGACTACGCATGGGACGCGAAGCCGACGATCCTCGACGGGCCGGTCGCCGCGCCGGCTGCAGCCGACATGCGGCCGCTCGAAGTGAAGCCGCCCGACGCGAGCGCGTCAGCCGACGCCGACGCCGACGGATACGCCCACGCGCTCGCCTCCCTGAGCGCGATGCTCGACGAGGTGCCGTCGCTCCTCGGCCCTGAGGGTTCCGACATCGGCTCCAACTCGTGGGTGATCTCGGGGCGCGCTCACGGAGTCCGGCCTGCCGCTGCTCGCCAACGACACGCACCTCGGGCCGGCGATGCCGTCGATCTGGGCGCAGATGGGGCTGCACTGCGGCGAGGTCAACGCCGAGTGCGCATATGACGTCTCGGGATTCACGTTCGCGGGGCTCCCCGGCGTGATCATCGGCCACAACGATCGCATCGCATGGGGCGTCTCGAACCTCGGGCCCGACGTCGCCGACCTCTACCTCGAACGCGTCGACGGCGACGCCTACGAGCTCGACGGCGCCATGGTGCCGCTCACCCTGCGGGAGGAGACCATCGAGGTCGCGGGCGGCGAGCCCGTCGAGATCACGGTGCGCTCCACGGCGCGCGGGCCGATCGTCACCGACATCGGCGCGGACTTCGAGCGCCTTGCGAACGACTACCCCGCGGCATCCGGCCAATCCGAGGGCGAATACGGGGTGTCGCTGCAGTGGACGGCACTCTCCGCGGGCAACACTCCCCAGGCGATTCTCGCACTCGATCGTGCTCGCGACTGGGACGGCTTCCGGGCCGCAGCCGCGCTCTTCGACGTGCCCGCCCAGAACCTCATCTACGCCGATGTCGACGGCAATATCGGCTACCAGGCCCCCGGCCGCATCCCGGTGCGCACGTCGGGCGACGGCACGGCGCCCCTCCACGGGTGGACGAGCGAGAACCGCTGGGCGGGAACGATCCCGTTCGAGGAGCTCCCGAGCGTGCTGAATCCGCCCAGCGGATACCTCGTCACCGCCAACAACCCGATCGTCGCGTCGGGCGAAGCCCTGCTCACCAAAGACTGGGACATGGGCTACCGCGCCGAGGCGATCGAACGGCTCCTCGGCGAACGCATCGCGGCCGGAGAGAAGCTGACCGCCGACTCGCTCGCCGAGATCCAGCTCGACACGAGCGACCCGAACGCCGCGGCGTTCCTGCCCGTGATCGCCTCACTCGAACTCAGTGGCGACGCGGCGCGTGGCGCCGAGCTCCTCGACGGCTGGGACGCCACGGCTGACGTCGACAGCGCCGAGGCGGCGTATTTCAGCGTCTTCTGGAAGACACTGCTCGACGAGATGTTCGGCGAGCTGCCCGACGGCACGCGACCGAAAGGCGGCGACCGATGGTTCTCCGTCGTCGGCACGCTGCTCGCGGAGCCCGACGCACGATGGTGGTCGAACGACGCAGAGGGAGTCGCCGGTCGCGACGCGATGATCGCACGAGCGCTCGAGCTCGCGTGGAGCGAGGCGGAGGCCCGCATGGGCGGCGACACCGACTCGTGGCGCTGGGGCCGCCTGCACACGCTCACCCTCACGAACGCGAGCTTCGGCGAGTCTGGCATCGCGCCGATCGAGTGGCTCTTCAACCGCGGGCCGTACGAGCTCGGCGGGGGCTCGTCGATCGTCAACGCGATCGGCTGGGACGCGAGCGTCGGCTACGGCGTGCACTGGGTGCCCTCGATGCGCATGGTCGTCGACCTCGGCGACCCGGATGCCTCACGCTGGGTGAACCTCACCGGGGCATCCGGCCACGCCTTCCATCCGAACTACGCCGACCAGGCGCCGCTCTGGCAGCGCGGTGAGACGCGGCCGTGGCCGTCGACGTTGGAGGCTGTTCAAGACGCCGCTCGCGACACCCTGCAGCTTCAGCGCGCCGAAGGGTAGTGCCGCTCGGGCTCGCCGACGTAGAGCTGCTGCGGGCGCCCGATCTTCGACTGCGGGTCGAGGTTCATCTCGCGCCAGTGCGCCATCCAGCCGGGCAGGCGCCCGATCGCGAACAGCACTGTGAACATGCGCGTCGGGAAGCCCATGGCCTTGTAGATGACGCCCGTGTAGAAGTCGACGTTCGGGTAGAGGCGACGCTCCTTGAAGTAGTCGTCTTCAAGGGCGAGTTGCTCGAGCTCCTTGGCGAGGTCGAGCAGCGGATCGCTCACGCCGAGCCCGTCGAGCACCTGGTCGGCCGACTCCTTGACGAGCTTCGCGCGCGGGTCGTAGTTCTTGTAGACGCGGTGCCCGAAGCCCATGAGCTTCACGCCGTCTTCCTTGTTCTTCACTCGCTCGACGAACTTCTGGACGCCCTCGCCCGAGTCGCGGATGCGGGCGAGCATCTGCAGCACCGCTTCGTTCGCACCGCCGTGCAGCGGGCCAGAGAGCGCATGGATGCCCGCGGAGATCGACGCGTAGAGGTTGGCCCCGGTCGATCCGACGAGGCGCACGGTGGAGGTCGATGCGTTCTGCTCGTGGTCCTCGTGGAGGATGAGCAGACGATCGAGTGCCTTCGAGAGCACCGGGTCGATCTCGTAGCGCTCGGCCATGTTGCCGAAGTTGAGCTTCAGGAAGTTGTCGACGAAGTTCAGTGAGTTGTCGGGGTAGAGGAAGGCCTGCCCGATGCTCTTCTTGTGCGCGTACGCCGCGATGACGGGCAGCTTCGCGAGCAGCCGCACGGTCGTGAGCTCGACGTGGTCGGGGTCGTGCGGGTCGGACGTGTCCTCGTAGTACGTGGACAGCGCCGAGACGGCGCTCGAGAGGGTCGACATGGGGTGCGCGGTGTGCGGCAGCGATGAGAAGAACCGCTTGAGGTCTTCGTGCAGCAGCGTGTGGTGCCGGATCTTCTCGTCGAACTCGCCGAGCTGGTCGGCGGTCGGCAGCTCGCCGTAGATGAGGAGCCACGCCACCTCGAGAAACGTCGAGTTCGCCGCGAGCTCCTCGATCGGATACCCGCGGTAGCGCAGGATCCCCTGCTCGCCGTCGATATACGTGATCGACGACCGCGTCGACGCGGTGTTCACGAAGCCGTAGTCGAGTGCGGTGAGGCCGGTCTGGCGCGTGAAGGTCGACAGGTCGAGGCTCGAATTTCCGTCGACCGCCGGGGTGATCGGGAACTCGGCCGTGCCGCCCGGGAAGGTGAGGGTGGCGGTACTGGGGATCTGCCCTGCCGCCTTGTTCACGACGTCGCTCACGGCGCCTCCTGTGATCGTCACTTCGGTCACCTGCTTTCCGGCCCGTCGCCGGTCGGCGACCGCGGCCCGGACTACAGCCTAGACGGGCTCGAGGCACACTGTGGCATCCGCCAAAGCATCACTGCTTCCGTTGGCGGTGATCACAGCCAGGGTGGATGTCACGCCGCGGGCGCAGCGCGCAGACGCCCTGCCGCGACCTCAACGCGCTCATCGCTCGCCGTGAGCGACAGCCGCACGTGCTCGGGAAAGTGCACGCCGTAGAAGTAGCCGGGGCCCGCCACGATGCCGAGATCCGCGAGCCGGGCGATCGAATCCCAGCCGTCGCGGCCCTCGGTGGCCCACAGGTAGAGGCCGCCTTCGCTGTGGTCGATGCGGAATCCGGCCGATTCGAGCGCCGGCCTCAGGCGATCGCGACGCGCACGATAGCGCTCCTTCTGCGCCGCGACGTGCTCGTCGTCGCCGAGGGCGGCGACCATGGCCGCCTGCAACGGTGCCGGCAGCATCAGGCCGGCATGCTTGCGCACGTTCGTGAGCCTGGCGATCGTGTCGCGGCATCCGGCCACGAACGCGCCGCGGTAGCCGGCCATGTTCGATTGCTTCGAGAGCGAGTAGATCGCAAGGGTGTGCACATCGTCGCCGTCGGTAACACGGGGGTCGAGGAGGCTCGGCACGGGCTCGGTCGCCCAGCGGCCGTCCCAGCCGAGCTCGGCGTAGCACTCGTCGCTCACGATCACGGCGCCGAGTTCGCGGGCCCGCGCCCTGGCCGCCCGGAGCTCGTCGACGTCGAGCACGCGGCCGTCGGGGTTGGCCGGGCTGTTCAGCCAGACGAGCCGCGTCGCAGCGGGCCAATCGGCCGGGTCGTCGGAGGCCATCGCCGTGGCTCCGGCGAGCACCGCCCCCATCTCATAGGTGGGGTATGCGGCTCGTGGGTGCACGACGACATCGCCCACGCCGAGGCCCAGCATGAACGGCAGCATCGCGACGAGCTCTTTCGAACCGATCGTGGGGAGCACGGATGCCTCGTCGAGGCCGGTGACCCCGCGGCGCCGCGCGAACCACTCGACGATGGCCCGCCGGAGCGCCGGGGTGCCGACGGTCTGCGGGTAGGCGTGCGCATCGGTCGCGGCCGCGAGCGCCTCGCGCACGACGTCGGGGGTGGGATCGACGGGCGAGCCGATCGAGAGGTCGACGACGCCGCCGGGGTGCGCCGCCGCGCGCTCGCGGTACGGCGCCATGAGGTCCCACGGGTAGTCGGGCAGCGCTCCCAGCGCCATGCTCAGTGGACCTGGGGCGGGAGGACGGCGATGACCGGGTGGTCCTTCGCGATCACGCCGACCTTCGCGGCGCCGCCGGGCGAGCCGATGTCGTCGAAGAACTCGACATTCGCCTTGTAGTAGTCGGCCCACATGTCGGGCAGGTCGTCTTCGTAGTAGATCGCCTCGACGGGGCACACGGGCTCGCAGGCGCCGCAGTCGACGCACTCGTCGGGGTGGATGTAGAGCGAGCGCTCACCTTCGTAGATGCAGTCGACGGGGCATTCGTCGATGCATGCACGGTCTTTCACGTCGACACACGGGAGGGCGATGACATAGGTCACGGTGGGTTCGCTGTCCCTTCGAAGGCTGGACCTCCAGTCTATGCGCCGGTGCGCCTGCTCGTCGGCAGCTTGGGCCACGCGACCACCAGTACCGCGATGAACGCGGGCGCGATCGACCACACCGTGCCGACGAGATCACCCGCCACGAGCACTGAGGCCCCCGACCCGGCGAACGTGAGCAGCGCCGTGACGCCGATCACTCCCGCGGCGGCCGCGGCCGCCGCCCCACGGCCACCCGCGACGAGGCGGATGCCGAGGAGGAGCCCGGTGACGCCCGCGAGTGCCACGACGAGACCCCACGGGATCGCGAGATCGCCGAGGCGCCAGTCGTTGCGGTGGCCGACGGTCGTGACGGCCCCGTAGACCACGCCGATGACGAACGCGACGATGAGGGCGGTCACACGACCCCCCGCGGTCGCCGGGACATGCCCCTCGGACACCGTCGTCACGGCTTCGCGGTGACCGTGTACGAGACGGTCTCTCCCTCGCCGGCGATGAAGACAAGGTACTCCGCGTTCGAGTAGACCACGGCGCCGGTGCCCCCAGCTGAGACGGACGTGTCTTCGGTGAAGCCGGCAGCCTGCAGTTCGGACACGGCCTCGGCGACCGGATCGGCCGTGGTCGACGTGATCACGACGACCCAGCCCTCGGCTCCGCCGGCGCCCGCCGCGACCGTGATGTCGCCATCGATGATCGGGACGCTCGTCGGGAAGTCCGCCGGCAGCTCGCCGAGGCTCACATCGCCGCCGGTGGCGCCCTCGATCGCCTCTTCGACGCCGCGGTTCACGAGATCGCCGGGGTTCGGGAAGCACCCGGTGAAGAGGGTGGCGGTGATGCCGGCGATCGCCACGGCGATGGCGGCGCGGCTCACGGTGTGCGATGTCGACATGGGGGCTCCTCGAGGTGGCGTGCTGTGACGGGGCCCGGGCGCTGCGGCATCCGTGTCTCCCCTCGGATTCTAGCGCCGGACCTCGGTGCGGGCCATGGCGTAGCGTGGACCCGGAGACGGCGGGCTGGCGCTCGGGGAGGAGTCGATTCGATGGCTGACGCGACGCAGGCGGTGCGCGAACCCGGCGATGCCGCAGAGGTGCGGCTCGAACGAGACGGCCATCTCGCGGTCGTGACGATCGATCGGCCGAAGGCGCTGAACGCCCTCTCGGCGTCGGTGCTCACGTCGCTCGGCGAGACGTTCGACGCCCTCGCTGCCGAAGGTCCTGCCGTGCGCGGCGTCATTCTCACCGGCGCTGGCGGGCGGGCCTTCGTGGCGGGCGCCGACATCGTGGCCCTGTCCGAGCTCACGCCCGAGCAGGGCGCCGAACTCGGCCGGCTCGGGCACCGTATCGCTGCCACGATCGAGTCGCTCGCGGCTCCCGTCATCGCCTGTGTCGACGGCTTCGCCCTCGGCGGCGGACTCGAGCTCGCGCTCGCGTGCGACCTCATCTATGCGACGGATGCCTCGAGCTTCGGCCAGCCCGAGGTCAAGCTCGGTCTCGTGCCGGGCTTCGGCGGTACCGTGCGGCTCCCCCGCGCCGTCGGCCTCGCTCTCGCGAAGGAGCTCATCTACACCGGTCGCCGCATCGATGCGGCCGAGGCTGTCGCCGCCGGGCTCGTGACCCGGAGCTTCCCCGACCGCGAGTCCCTCCTGGCCGGGGCGCGCACGACGCTCGAGCAGGTCGCCGAGAACTCCGCGTCCGCCGTGGCGATCGCCAAACGGGTGCTCGTCGCGGCATCCGGCACGCCGACCGAGACCGCAACGCAGCTCGAAGTTCGCGGATTCGAAGACGCGTTCCGCACCGACGACATGCGCGAAGGCGTCGCGGCGTTCATCGAGAAGCGGGAGCCGCGCTTCACCGGATCGTGATCGGGTGCCGATCGTGATCGGCACCCGATCGTGATCGGCGATCAGCCGATGTGCGCCTCGAGCCAGGCGAAGCCGTCGAACCGCACGCCGTCGCCGCCGAACATCTCGAGGTGCAGGTGCGGGCCGGTCGACTGGCCGGTCGTGCCGACGAGGCCGACCTGCTGGCCTGCGGTCACCTGCTGACCGACGGCGACCGCGAGCGAGCCGTACTGCATGTGCGCGTAGGAGCTCGTGACGAGCTCGCCGTCGATGTTGTGCTGCACCTCGACGTTCACGCCGAGCCCGCCGCCGTTCTCAGTCGCGAGCACCACGACACCGTCGGCGATGGACATCACAGGGGTGCCGTTGCCGGGGTTGAAGTCGACCCCGTCGTGCATCGTCGAGCAGCCGGCGCAGGGCGCGTCGCGCGGGCCGAAGCCCGAACTGCGGTTCTCGGGCGAGAGCACCGGCCACACGACGAGGTCGGATTCGACGATCGAGACACTGCCGACGTTCGCGACCTCGGAGAAGATGGGCGGCGGCGCTGCCTCGACGGCGTAGCCCTCAGCCGCGAGCAGCGGGGTCTCAGCCTCGCTGGCGACCTCGACGGTCTGCGGCGTGAGCGAGATGGTGTCGTCGATGGGGGCGTAGACGGAGGCGCGGGGCTCGGACTCTGTCGCGGTGATCGCGAGCGCAGGGAGGCTCGTGGCGATCATCATGCCGCCGACGAAGGTCATCGCGATGACCGACATGGCCGGGCGCACGGTGCGGGTCGTGCGGGCGGCGCGGGGGGTGCTGGGGGTGCGAGGGGTGCGGGTGCGGGTAGCGGGCGTATCGGCCGCGCGGCGGCCACGTGTGGGGGAAGGAGTCATCAGTTGGTTGCGTATCAGGTTTCGGGTTCGAGATCGTTATCGGTTTGAGACAATCTCAGCTACCGTAGCCCAGCTAATCTGGGAGGTTCCTCTGTGGCCCATGCGATTCGGCCGTGAGCGCTTGCGACCTGCGGGCACGAAATGCAGCGGCCCGACGGTCGAATGACCGCCGGGCCGCCGTGCAGGGAGCTGCGCGCTATGCCTGCTTCTTCAGGCGCGACGTCAGCCGCGCGCGCGCCGTCTGGTCGAGTTCGACCTTGCGGATGCGCACCATCTCGGGCGTGACCTCGACGCACTCGTCTTCACGGGCGAACTCGAGGCACTCCTCGAGCGAGAGCTGGCGTGAGGGCGTCATCGACTCGAACGTGTCGGAGGTGGACTGACGCATGTTCGTCAGCTTCTTCTCCTTGGTGATGTTCACGTCCATGTCGTCAGGGCGCGAGTTCTCACCGATGACCATGCCCTCGTAGACCTCTTCGGTGGGGTTCACGAAGAACGACATGCGCTCCTGCAGGGCGATGATCGCGAAGGGCGTGACGACGCCCTTGCGGTCGGCGACGATCGAGCCGTTGTTGCGCGTCGTGATCGTGCCGGCCCACGCGTCGTAGCCGTGCGAGATCGCGTTCGCTATGCCGGTGCCGCGCGTGATCGTGAGGAACTCGGTGCGGAACCCGATGAGGCCGCGGCTCGGCACGATGAACTCCATGCGCACCCAGCCGGTGCCGTGGTTCGACATGCCGTCCATGCGGCCCTTGCGGGAGGCGAGGAGCTGGGTGATCGCACCGAGGTACTCTTCGGGGGCATCGATCGTGAGGTGCTCGTAGGGCTCCTGGGTCTTGCCGTCGACGATGCGCGTGACCACCTGGGGCTTGCCCACCGTCAGCTCGAAGCCCTCGCGGCGCATCTGTTCGACGAGGATCGCGAGCGCGAGCTCGCCACGGCCCTGCACCTCCCAGGCGTCAGGACGACCGATGTCCAGCACCTTGAGCGACACGTTGCCGATGAGCTCCCGGTCGAGCCGGTCTTTCACCATGCGCGCCGTGAGCTTGTGGCCCTTCACCTTGCCGACGAGCGGCGAGGTGTTCGTGCCGATGGTCATCGAGATGGCGGGGTCGTCGACGTGGATCGCGGGCAGCGGGCGCACGTCGTCGGGATCGGCGAGCGTCTCGCCGATCGTGATGTCCTCGAAGCCCGCGACCGCGATGATGTCGCCGGGTCCTGCGGACTCGGCGGGGTGGCGCTCAAGGGCCTTCGTCTTCAGGAGCTCGGTGACGCGCACGTTCGAGTGCGAGCCGTCGTGGCGCACCCACGCGACCGTCTGGCCCTTCTTGATCGTGCCGTTGAAAACGCGCAGCAGCGCGAGCCGGCCGAGGAACGGGGATGCGTCAAGGTTCGTGACCCACGCCTGGAGCGGAGCCTCGTCGTCGTATGCGGGCGCCGGAATGTGCTTGAGGATGGCCTCGAAGAGCGGCTCGAGGTCGTCGTGGTCGGGCAGGCTGCCGTTCTCGGGCTTCGTCTCGGACGCACGGCCGGCCTTGCCGGAGGCGTAGACGATCGGCACGTCGAGGATCGCGTCGAGGTCGAGATCGGGCACGTCGTCGGCGAGATCGGACGCGAGGCCGAGCAGCAGGTCCTGGCTCTCGGCGACGACCTCGTCGATGCGCGCGTCGGGGCGATCGGTCTTGTTCACGAGCAGGATCACGGGCAGGCGCGACTCGAGCGCCTTGCGGAGCACGAAGCGAGTCTGCGGCAGCGGACCCTCACTGGCATCGACGAGGAGCACGACGCCGTCGACCATAGAGAGGCCGCGCTCGACCTCGCCGCCGAAGTCGGCGTGACCCGGGGTGTCGATGACATTGATGATGACCGGGCCGGAGGTCGCGTGCTCACCGGCGTACTCGATGGCGGTGTTCTTCGCGAGGATCGTGATGCCCTTCTCGCGCTCGAGCTCGTTGGAGTCCATCGCGCGCTCGTCGACGTGGGCGTGGTCGGCGAAGGAGTGGGTCTGCTTCAGCATGGCGTCGACGAGCGTCGTCTTGCCGTGGTCGACGTGGGCGACGATCGCGACGTTGCGCAGGTCGTTGCGGGTGGCGTTGGCCATGGTGTTTGGTCCTCAGTGATGCGGGTCGTCACGTGGCACCGTCGCGACCCGAAACGGGCGACACGGCGGCAGCGCGGAAGCGCTGGTGTGAAGGTCTGTGGGAACGCGCGACGCCGATCCGCGGCTCGCCGCCGTCCCAGCCTACCCTGCGGAGCACGGGTTCGGCTGGGAACGACGAACGCCCGGCATCCGTGTGAAACGGATGCCGGGCGCCGATGCGGTTCGAGGCTACGCGCCGAGCTCGATGCCCGCGCCGGGGATCGCCGCGAGCAGGTCGCGGGTGTACTGCTCCTGCGGGTTGTCGAACACCTCGTCGGTGGTCGCCGACTCGACGATCCTGCCCTGCTGCATCACGCAGACGTTGTCGGCGATGACGCGCACGACGGCGAGGTCGTGCGTGATGAAGAGGTAGGTGAGCCCCAGCTCGGCCTGCAGGTCGGCGAGCAGGCGCAGGATCTGCGCCTGGACGAGCACGTCGAGGGCGGAGACGGCCTCGTCGAGCACGACGATCTCGGGCTTCAGCGCGAGTGCACGTGCAATGGCGATGCGCTGGCGCTGTCCGCCGGAGAGCTCGTTCGGGTAGCGCCCGACGAGCGTGCGCGGCAGCGACACCTGGTCGAGCAGCTCGAACACGCGCGCACGACGCGACGCGTTCGTGCCGAACTTGTGAGTGGACAGCGGCTCGGAGATCGTGTTGCCGATGTTGCGCAACGGGTTCAGCGAGCCGTACGGGTCTTGGAAGACCGGCTGCATGCGGCTCCGGAGCTTGAAGAGCTCCTTGCCGGTGACGCTCGCCAGGTCGTGACCACCGACGACGATCTTGCCGCTGGTCGCCTCCTCGAGCTTCAGGAGCATCTTCGCCACGGTCGACTTGCCCGAACCGGATTCACCGACGAGCGCCATGGTGGTGCCCTTCGGGATCTGGAACGACACCTTGTCGACGGCCGTGAACTCGCCTGATCCGCGGATCTTGAAGACCTTCGTGAGATCTTCGACGATGATCGCGGGAGGAGCGGATGCGGCCTCCGCGAGCGCCTCGACACGTGCCTCGGCGGTCGCGATGAGGTCGATCGACTCACCCGCAGCGGTGGAGGCGTCGGCTTGCATCGACGACTCCGCCTCGGCGATGCTCGCGCTCGACTGGATGCGGCGCGAAGCGAGGCTCGGCGCCGCCGCGACGAGCCGCTGCGTGTACGGGTGCTGCGGGTTCTGCAGGATCTCGACGGAGGGACCGGACTCGACGACCCTGCCCTTGTACATGACGACGAGTTGCTCCGCCCGCTCGGCCGCGAGGCCGAGATCGTGCGTGATGAAGAGCAGCGTCGTACCGAGCTCTCGCGTCAGGGACTCGAGGTGATCGAGGATGACGCGCTGCACCGTGACGTCGAGCGCCGAGGTCGGCTCGTCGGCGATGAGGAGCTGCGGGTCGGCCGCGAGGCCCATGCCGATGAGCACGCGCTGCCGCATTCCGCCCGAGAACTGGTGCGGGAACTGGCGGAGCCGCCGATCGGCGTCGGCCAGGCCAGCTTGGTTCAGTACCTCGATGGCGCGCTTCTTGACCTCCTTGCGGCCCGTCGCGATGCCATTCGCCTTGATGGCCTCCTCGACCTGGAAGCCGATCGACCAGACCGGGTTGAGGTTGGACATCGGGTCTTGGGGCACGAAGCCGATCTTGCGACCGCGGACGGCCTCCATGTCCTTCTTCGACGCCTTCGTGAGGTCTTGACCGTCGAGCAGGATCTGGCCGCCCGAGATGTGACCCGTTCCGGGCAGGAGGTTGATGATGGCGTGCGCGGTCGTGGACTTGCCCGAACCCGACTCCCCCACGATCGCGAGGCTCTGCCCCCGATACAGGGTGATGTTGACACCGTCGACGGCCTTCACGATGCCGTCTTGAGTGTGGAATCCGACCTCGAGGTCTTTGATCTCGAGGAGCGGACGCTCGTCGGTGCTCGTCGTGGCCTGCTGCACGTCGGTTCCGTTCACGATTTCAGTCATCGCCGGGCCCTCGCCTTCGGGTCGAGCGCATCTCGGACGACTTCGCCGAGCATGATGAAGCTCAGCACGGTGACCGACAGCGCGAGGGAGGGCAGGATCAGCGTCTGGGGCGCGGTGCGCAAGTCGTTCTGCGCTGCGGAGATGTCGTTGCCCCACGACATCGTGGACGACGGGAGGCCGACACCGAGGAACGACAGCGTCGCCTCGGCGACGATCGCCGACGCGAGCGAGATCGTCGTGATGACGATGACGGGCGCGATCGAATTCGGCAGCACGTGCCGGAGCAGGATCCTGAAGCGGGAGACGCCGAGGGCCGTCGCGGCCATCACGAAGTCGGAGTTCTTCACCCGAAGGATCTCGGCTCTCAGCACACGTGCCGTGGCCGGCCACGCGAATGCTCCGATCGCGAGCGAGATCACCCACACGTTCGCGTACCGCGACAGGACCGACATGACGACGACGGCGGCGAGGATGTAGGGGATCGAGAAGAAGATGTCGCCGATGCGGGAGAGCACAGCATCGAGCCATCCGCCGTAGAACCCCGAGATGGCGCCGAACACGATTCCGAGGAACGCGATGAGGAACGTCACGATGAGGCCCACCGAGAGCGATGTGGACGTGCCGTGGATGATGCGCGAGTAGATGTCGCAGCCCTGCTTCGTGAACCCGAATGGGTGGCCGGCCGTCGGGCCGCCGTTGCTGTTCGAGAGCTGGCAGTCGTTGTTCGGCTGGACTTGCGTGAACCACCCCGGGAACAGGGCGACGATGACGACGAGCAGGATGAGGGCCGCCGAGATCCAGAACATGGGGCGCTTGCGCACGTCGGCCCAGGCATCTCGCCAGAGGTTGGAGGGCTTTCCGTCGGCCTTGACCGTGTCGATTGCGACGAGCGGCGTCTCTTCGATCGGAGCCACGAAGTGCTGCTGGTCGGGTCTGGTGTTACTTGGCATAACGGATCCTCGGGTCGAGAACGGCGTAGAACAGATCGATCAGCAGGTTCACCACGAGATAGATCAGCACCATGACGGTGACGAAGGCGACGACAGTGGGGTTCTCCCCGCGGATGATCGCCTGGTAGACGGTACGGCCGACGCCCGGAACGTTGAAGATGCCCTCGGTCACGACGGCACCGACCATGAGCACGCCGAAGTCGACGCCGAGGTAGGTGACGACCGGGATCAGCGAATTGCGCAGGATGTGCACCGGCACGATGCGGTTTCGAGAGAGGCCCTTGCTCGCGGCGGTGCGGACGAAGTCCTGGCTCTCGGTTTCGATGACCGACGCCCTCGTCAGTCGCACGATCTGCGCGAAGCTTCCGGTCGCGAGCACGATCGCCGGCAGCACGAGATCGGACCACGGGGCGCCGGAGCCCACGGTGGTCCTGAACCACTCCAGCTGGATGCCGAAGACGAACTGGCCCACGAAGCCAACGACGAAGATGGGCAGCGAGATGAAGATGAGGCTCACGACGAGCGCGCTCGCGTCGAAGATGCCGCCCTTGCGAAGACCCGAGACGAGGCCCGCGGCGATGCCGCCGACCATCAGGAAGATCGTGGAGAGAAACGCGAGGCGCAGCGTGACCGGGAAGGTCTGGGCGAGGATCTCGACGACCGGCTGCCCCGAGAAGGAGACGCCGAGGTCACCCCGGAAGATATTGCCGAGGAAGATGAAGTATTGGACGATGAACGGCTGGTCGAGGTTGTAGCGTTCGCGCAGCTGCTCGAGCACCGCCGGTGGCGGGGTCTTCTCGCCGAAGAGCCCGACGATCGGGTCGCCGGGCATGGCGAAGACCATGAAGTAGATCAGGAACGTGGTGCCGAGCAGTACGGGGATCGCCTGCAGGACTCGGCGCACGATGTAGCCGGCCATGGATCAGGCCTCGCTGTTCGTGGATGTTGACATATTGAAGGAAACCTCACGGTTGTGCGAGTACGACCACACGATGCTACGCCGTTTGTGCGAGCACGGTGGGCTACGTGGGAGTGGGGCGGCAGCCGGATCGGCTGCCGCCCCACGGGCGTCTCAGAGTCTAATCTCGAGACGCCCCGGAACGAGAACTACTCGCTCTTGGTGATCTGGTGGAGGATCGGCCAGCTGTCCCAGCCGAACTCGACATCGTCAACCTGCTCGCCCCAGGCACCCATGGAGTTCGTGTACCAGAGCGGGATGGCGGGGAGGTCCTCGAAGAGGATCTCCTGTGCCTGCTGGAACTTCTCAATTCCCTCCTCGACCTCGGTCGCGGCGGAACCCTCGTCGAGCAGCGCGTCGAACTCGGGGTTCGAGTAGTCGCCGTCGTTCGATCCGGCGCCGGTGCCGAAGATCGGCCCGAGCCCGTTGAACATCGACGGGTAGTCGAACTGCCATCCGGTGCGGAACGGCGTCTGGATGACGCGGTCCGTGATCGACGTGCGGAACTCGGCGAAGGTGGGGACCGGCGCACCGGCCGCCTCGATGCCGAGGTTGTTCTTGATCTGGTTCGCGACCGCCTCGACCCAGCCCTGGTTGGGGCCATCGGCGTTGTACCCGAGCTGGAACGAACCGGTCCACGGGCTGATCGCGTCAGCCTGAGCCCAGAGGTCCTTCGCCAGGTCGACGTCGAACTCGAGCACCTCGGAGCCGGGGATGTCCTCGGAGTAGCCGTCGATGACCGGCGACGTGAAGTCCTTGGCCGGAGTGCGGGTGCCGTTGAAGATCACGTCGGTGATCTCCTCGCGGTCGATGGCGTGCGAGATGGCGGCGCGCCGGAGCTTGCCCTCTTCACCGCTGAAGTGCGCCAGGCGCTCGGGGATCGTGATCGTCGCGTTCGCCGCGGCGGGCTGGTTCACGGAGCGACCCTCGAACTCCTCCTGGAAGGTCTCGAGCGCGCTGTCGGGGATCTCCTGGATCACGTCGAGGTTGCCACCCTGGAGGTCGGCGTACGCGGCATCGGTGCTGGCGTAGAGGATCATGTCGACGCCGCCGTTCTGCGCCTCGCGCGGACCGTCGTACTCGTCGTTCTTCACGAGGTCGATGCGCTCGTTGTGCTTCCAGGCGCCTTCCTCTTCGAACTTGTACGGGCCGTTGCCGATCGGGTTCTCGCCGAACGCCTCGATGTCATCCCAAGCCGATGCGGGCACCGGGAAGTACGCCGTGTAGCCGAGGCGGAGCGGGAAGTCGGACTCGGGCTGCTTGAGCGTCACGGTGAACGTGAGGTCGTCGACGACCTCGAGGCCCGACATCTCGGGGACGTTCTCGTCGTAGCTGAAGCCCTCGATGCTCTCGAAGAAGTAGCTCGAGAGCTGTGCGTTGTCGAGCGCGGCGCCGTAGTTCCACGCCGTCACGAAGGACTCGGCGTCGACCGGGTCGCCGTTGGTGAAGGTCAGGCCCTCGCGGATCTTGATCGTGTAGGTCTGCGCGTCATCGGTCTCGATCGACTCGGCGACGTCGTTGTGCACGGCGCCCTCGGCGTCGTAGTACACCAGGCCGGCGAAGACGTTCTGGATGACGAGTCCGCCGCCGACCTCGTTGGTGTTGGTCGGGACCAGCGGGTTCTGGGGCTCGGTGTTGTTGACCGTGACGATGGCCGACGAAGCGTCGCCCTCCCCGGCCGACTCGGGCGAGCCAGTCGTGCAGCCGGCGAGCGTGAGCGCTCCCGCGGCGGCAAGAGCAATGGCGGCAACGCCGATTCTCTTGATCTTCAATTTTCCTCCTGTGAGACGTGCGTCGACAACACGGCTCGTGGCCGCGCTGGAGCGCTGGTAGATCGAGACTATGAACCCCGTCACTGCGAAGCAAACCCGCGGGCCAAACCGTTACCCACGCGCAACCTAGCGACACATCGTTCGGTGGAATCCACCGTGGCTCGCAGGATTCTTGCGCTCAGGACCCATTGTGCGAGGATTGCTGCATGCCCGCCGCACGCCGCCTGCGACTCGAACTGGTCGTCGTGCTCGGGCTCTCCCTCGGGGCGTCTGCGGTGTATTCCATCATCGCGCTCATTGCGAAGCTCACCGAGCAGACACCGCTCCGCGACCAGTCCGTCGCGCTCAATCCGTCGCGATCGCCCCGCGAGTGGCTCGACTTCACCTACCAGTTCCTCGACGTGTTCTTCGGGCTCTTCGCCGTCGCACTCGCGCTCTACCTGCTCTGGCAGCCGGGCCGGAGCCCGTTCCGGCGAATCGGCCTCGATCTGACGCGACCCGGCCGCGATGCGGCATCCGGTCTCCTGCTCGTGCTCGTGATCGGCGTGCCGGGGCTCGCACTGTACGCGGCCGGGCGCGCATCCGGCATCACCGTCGCCGTGCAGGCGTCACCTGCCGACTGGTTCTGGTGGACGGTGCCGATACTCCTGTTCCGAGCGCTCGAGGCCGCCTTGACCGAGGAGGTCATCGTGGTCGGCTACTTCTTCACCCGCCTCCGCGAACTCGGCGTGGGGCGGTGGGCGACCATCGTGTCGAGCGCGCTGCTCCGTGGCAGCTACCACCTCTATCAGGGGTTCGGCCCGTTCGCCGGGAACGTCGTCATGGGCGTGCTCTTCGGCTGGTGCTACGAGCGCTGGGGGCGCACGATGCCGCTCGTCATCGCGCACTGGATCCTCGACGTCGTGTCGTTCGTCGGCTACCCGCTCGCGGTGGGCTGGTGGCCCGAGTTCTTCGCCCCGCCCGCGGAGTGAGATTCGGTTCGACGAGACGGATGCCGCGGCCGCTTCGGCTGCGGCACGTGCTCGCTCCCCGAGAGCGCCACGACCGTCGCGGGCCTGGGCGGCAACGCCTCCTCGGGCGGTTCGACCCGGAGGTCGGAGTCGGCTGCCCGCACCCTGGCGCCGTCGATCCAGCTGGCCCTGCTGGGCGTGCAGACCACCGAGAACATCTCGCCGAGGTAGAGCCCGCTGCGTGACAGGTCACTGATCGACTCGGCACGGCGCAAGGCGTCGGCGAGCGCCGGGTTGCGGCGATCGAGGAGACCGGCGCGCTGTTCGAGCCCGAAGCTGCGAGAACCGGCGAGCGTGCATCCCACCATGACGCCCACGAATGCGAGTGTCGCGAGTGCGGCGAGCAGATCGACCATGTCAGCCTCCCAGAATACGAGAGAACCTCAGTGTACTCCCGGGCCCCGCCGCCGGGACTGCCCGGATCCACCGCGTCACGATCACGGCGAGCATGGAGCCGAAGGCGGCCGGTCCCGGCAGCCACAGCGGGACCGGAGAGGAATGAGACCATGGACCTCGCACACGCGTTCCTCGCGCAGGTCGTCGCAGCGCGCGCCACCCACCGCAGTTTCACCGCGTCGGAGGCCGAGATCCGCGACGCCGAGCGCCGTGTCGCGGCCCGCCGCACGGCGGCGGTCGCGGCATCCGGCAGTCGCCAGTACTCGGAGCGCGGCCGTCACGCCGCGCCCCGCCAGGTTCACGCGTGACCGGTCAGTCCTGGATCTTCTCGCCGGCGGGCGTCAGCACCCACCACACGTCGCTCACGCCCTGACCGTTGACGTCGCCAGGGGCCTCGTCGCCGGCGAAGTAGTACAGCGGCCAGCCGTTGAGCGTCACCTGGGGCTCACCGTCGATGCCTTCGATCGTGCCGAGCTCTCCTTCGATGCCCTCTGCGACCGGCGGGTCGTCGGAATCCGTCGTCACAGCGGGCCAGTTCGTCGCGCACTCGCCTTCGCACGAGCTCGAGTCGCCGCCCTGCGTGTCGTTGTCGAACATGTAGACCGTCCTGCCGTCAGCATCGACGACGATCTCGCCGAGGTCGGAATCGGTGGTCGTGAGGATCGCGTCCGTCTCCCCTGATTCGGTCTCGGGCGCTTCGGTCTCGATCGACGTGTCGTCGTCGACCGGCTCGTCCGTGGCCGGGCTCGTGCATCCGGCGAGCGCGACGGCGAGGGCCGCGACGGCCACCCCGGTGATGATGCGGAACCTCATGGTGTTTCCCCTTTTCGATCATGACCGCGGAAGGGCGGTCGAAGGGAACACGATGCCGGAGCCGCCGCGGTTCATCCCGGCCGTCAATCGGGGTCGCCGACGAGCAGCACATCCCCGCTGCCGAGCGCGCGGACCTCGAGCGATGCGATGTCCTCGAGCCCCAGGGAGGTGCCCGCCTCGAGCCGGGCCGTCTTCCCCGGGTTCGCGCGCCAGCTCGAGACCTCACTGCTGTTGCCGTCGCGATCGACGACGTACAGCGCGTAGGGCCAGCCGCCATCGGGCGCCTTCGAATACCCGGCGTCACCGTAACGGCAGTCGAGCTCGATGCGTGTCCCCCATCCGACCTGCGTCAAGGTCGCGGTCGCCGAGACCGGCACCTCCGTGACGGCCTCGAACGCGACGGTCTGGGCGTCGGCCGGCGCGCGAACGAACGCGAGCGGGACGAGGATCGCCGTGAGCACGACGACGACGGCAGCTGCAACCGCCACGAGCCCGAGCCGCATCTTCCGGAGGCGTCGACGATGCGCCTCACGGCGCACCGCGGCGAGCAATTCGGGACGAGGCGCCGGCACGGCGCCGGCCGGCTCGTCGAGCAGCGCCGAGGCGCGCTCGGGCGTCAGCCGAGCGAGCAGGCCCGGGATCGGCGTGAGCTCGGCGACGGATCGGCGGCACACCTCGCACGATTCGAGGTGCTCCTCGTATTCGCGGCGCTCGGCCGGCGAGAGGGCGCCGAGCACGTAGGCCGAGTCCCATTCGGCGAAGTGCGCGTGATCGGGATTCATCGCGTCACTCCCTTCTCCTGCATCGCGAGACGGAGGGCTTTGAGTCCGTAGTGCAGGCGCGACTTCACGGTGCCCTCGGGGATGGCGAGCCGCCGCGCGACCTCCGCGATGCTGCATCCGCCGTAGTACGCGTGCACGATGACCGCCCGGTGCTCGTAATCCAGCGCGGCGAGCGCCTCCTCGACGAGGAGGCTCTCGAACAGCGCATCCGTGAGGTCCTCGTGCCCGCGCTCCGGCACGTCGGCGACGCCGATCTCATGTCGACGGCGGGCGCTGCGCACTTCGTCGATCACGAGGTTCCGGGCGACCGTGAACATCCACGACCTCGTCGAGGCCGGCTCCTGCGCGAGGATCCGTGGACTCCGCCACGCGCGGAGCAGCGTCTCCTGCACGATGTCGTCGGCACCCGCCGGGTCGCCGGTGAGGTGCACGACGTAGCGCCAGACCGATGGTGCGTGGGCGTCGTACAGCGCGACGAGGCGGCTGTCGTCTTCGGGCGGCATCCGTCACCTCCTGCCGATCACAACGAGGCAGCGGGGCGAACGGTTCATTCCGCGCGCTCGTGAACCGAGCGGGCCGTCGCCTCGTGTCCTCATCATGGATGCTTCGCACATCGTCGAGATCGCCGCGGAAGACGTGCTCCAGGTTGCGGGCCTTCCGCTCCACCCGCTCATCGTGCACGCCGTGGTCGTGCTCACACCGCTCACAGTACTCGCGCTGCTCCTCGGCACCTTCTGGCCCGCAGCACGACGGCGCCTCGGCATCGTGACGCCCCTCGGGGCGCTCGTCGTGCTCGTGCTCGTGCCGATCACCGTGCTCGCCGGCCAGACGCTCGCCGAGGTGATCGGCCCGATCCCCGCCGTGGAGCGTCACCAGGAGCTCGGCGAGATGCTGCTTCCGTGGGCGATCGCGCTCTTCGTCGTCGCCGCGGCGCAATGGGCGTGGTTCCGCTTCGGCGACGCACGCATGCGCGAGGGGTCGCCGACTGCGGCGCGCGCCGTCGTGATCGGGCTCGCCGCGGCATCCGTCGTCGTCGGTGTCGGCACGGTCGTGCTGCTCGTGCTCATCGGTGACTCGGGATCCCGCGCAGTGTGGGGCGGGACCTTGGGCTGAGCAGCTACGCGAACGCCTCCACCGGCGGGCAGGCGCACACGAGGTTGCGGTCGCCGTAGGCCTGGTCGATGCGTCGCACGGGAGCCCAGTACTTGTTGCGCACGAGCGAGTGCACGGGGTAGACCGCCTGCTCTCGCGTATACGGGTGCGTCCACTCCCCCGCGATCACCGATTCGGCCGTGTGCGGTGCGTTGCGGAGCGGGTTGTCGTCGGCCGGCCACTCGCCGCGGCCCACCGCGTCGGCCTCCGCCTTGATCGCGATCATGGCCTCGACGAACCGGTCGAGCTCGGCGAGGTCCTCCGACTCGGTGGGCTCGACCATGAGGGTGCCCGCGACCGGGAACGACATCGTGGGCGCGTGGAAGCCGTAGTCGATGAGGCGCTTGGCCACGTCGTCGACGCTCACCCCGGTCGCGGCAGCGAGCGGCCGCAGGTCGAGGATGCACTCGTGGGCCACGAGTCCGTTGTCGCCCGTGTAGAGCACCGGGAAGTGTTCGCGGAGCCGCACGGCGACGTAGTTCGCGGCGAGCACCGCGGTGGCGGTGGCCTGCGTGAGGCCCTCCGAGCCCATCATGCGCACGTAGGCCCATGAGATCGGGAGGATCGAGGGGCTGCCGTAGGGCGCCGCCGACACCGGGCCGCCGTCGTGCGTCACGCCGCCGGAGTGGTCGGCGCGCTGGGCGAGCGGATGCCCCGGCAGGTACGGCGCGAGGTGCGCCTTCGCCGCAACAGGCCCGACGCCCGGTCCGCCGCCGCCGTGCGGGATGCAGAACGTCTTGTGCAGGTTCAGGTGCGACACGTCGCCACCGAAGTCGCCGAAGCGCGCGTAGCCGAGGAGCGCGTTGAGGTTCGCGCCGTCGACATACACCTGGCCGCCGGCGTCGTGCACGGCTTGCGTGATCTGCTTCACCTCGTGCTCGTAGACGCCGTGCGTCGACGGGTAGGTGATCATGAGCGCGGCGATGCCTGCCGCGTGCTCGGCGATCTTCGCGCGCAGGTCGTCGAGGTCGACGTTGCCGAGCTCGTCGCACGCGACCACGACCACGCGCATGCCGGCGAGCACCGCGGAGGCCGCGTTGGTGCCGTGTGCGCTCGAGGGGATGAGGCAGATGTTGCGCGCGTCGTCGCCGTTGGCGCGGTGGTAGCCGCGGATCGCGAGAAGGCCGGCGAGCTCGCCCTGGCTGCCCGCGTTCGGCTGCAACGAGACCGTGTCGTAGCCCGTGACCTCGGCGAGCCATTCCTCGAGCTGCTCGATGAGTGCGAGCGAGCCGACGACGTCGGCCTCGGGCGCGAACGGGTGCAGGTTCGCGAACTCGGGCCATGTGACCGACTGCATCTCGGTGGCGGCGTTCAGCTTCATCGTGCACGAGCCGAGCGGGATCATGCCCCGGTCGAGCGCGTAGTCGCGATCGGCGAGCTGCTTGAGGTAGCGCATCATCTGCGTCTCGGACTGGTGCGTGTTGAAGACTGGGTGCTCGAGGTAGCCGCTCGTGCGGCGGAGCTCCGCGGGCAGGCTCTCGGGCAGCGTGCGGAGGTTCACGGGCACCGGCGTGCGCGGGTCGAACCCGAAGGCCTCGACGACGAGCGACAGCTCGGCCTCGGTCGTCGTCTCGTCGACGGCGATGTGCACGGTCGCCTCGTCGGCTCGCCACACGTTCACGCCGAGCTCGCGAGCGCGCTCGACGACGTTGTCGGCGAGGCCGGGCACGTGCACCCGGATCGTGTCGAAGTACTCGGCGTGCTCGAGCGCCAGCCCATATCCCGAGAGCGAGTCGGCGAGCGCCTTCGCCTTCGCCGCGGTCGAGACGGCGATGTGACGGATGCCACGGGGCCCGTGGTACACGGCGTACATCGCCGCCATCACGGCGAGCAGCACCTGGGCGGTGCAGATGTTCGACGTCGCCTTCTCGCGGCGGATGTGCTGTTCGCGCGCCTGGAGGCTCAATCGATAGGCGGGGTGCCCCGCTGCATCCTGCGAGACGCCGACGAGCCGGCCCGGCAACTGCCGCTCCAATCCCGCGCGCACGGCCATATAGCCGGCGTGCGGCCCGCCGAAGCCCATCGGCACGCCGAATCGCTGCGTGGTGCCCACCGCGACATCCGCGCCGAGCTCGCCGGGGCTCGTGAGGAGTGCCATCGCGAGCAGGTCGGCCGCGACGACGGCGAGCGCGCCCTGCGACTTCGACGCGGCGATGACGGGTGCCGGATTCCACACCCGGCCCGATGCGCCCGGGTACTGCACGAAGACACCGAAGTGCTCGCCGAGATCCTCGAGGCGGGGACCATCGCCGCCCTCACCGGCGAGCTCCGCGAGCGGCGCGACGACGAGGTCGATGCCGACCGCCTCGGCCCGGGAGACGAGCAGAGCGTGCGTCTGCGGCAGCGCGTCGGAGTCGACGATGAAGCGATTCGAGGGGGACTTCGAGGCGCGACGGGCCAGCAGCATCCCCTCGACGACCGCGGTGCCCTCGTCGAGCATCGACGAGTTCGCCGTGTCGAGCCCGGTCAGGTCGGACACCATCGTCTGGAAGTTGATGAGCGCCTCGAGCCGGCCCTGCGAGATCTCGGGCTGGTAGGGCGTGTAGGCCGTGTACCAGCTCGGGTTCTCGAGCACGTTCCGCTGGATGACCGACGGGGTGATCGTGCCCGAGTAGCCGAGCCCGATCATCGACGTGCGCACGGTGTTCTGCTCGGCGAGCGCGGCGAGCTCGGCGAGGGCCTCTCGCTCGGTCGCCGCGGCGGGGATCGCCGAGTCGAGCACCTCGCCCATCCGGATCGACGACGGCACGGCCGCGGCCATGAGCTCGTCGAGCGACTCGTAGCCGACCTCGGCGAGCATGCGCTCGTGGTCGGCCGGCGTCGTGCCGATGTGACGACGCCCGAACGCATCGACGTCGAAGGCCGAGGAGGCCTGCTGCATGGTGGATCCTTTGCTGTCGGTCGGGATGGCTTGGCGGCGCGCCGGCGTTACTCGCCGGTGAGCGCGCGGTACTCGTCGTGGCTGAGGAGCTTCGGCAGCGACGTCGTCGAGACCTTGATGAGCCAGCCCTCGCCGAACGGGTCGCTGTTCACGAGCTCGGGCGAGTCGACGACCGCCTGGTTCGCTTCGAGGATCTCGCCGTCGACGGGGGCGAACAGCTCGCCGACCGACTTCGTCGACTCGATCTCGCCGATGACGGTGCCGGCGGTGACCGTGCTGCCCGCAGCGGGAAGGTCGACATAGACCACGTCACCGAGCTTCTCGGCCGCGTAGTCGGTGATGCCGATGGTCGCGACGTCGCCGTCGACCCGGATCCACTCGTGTTCTTCCGTGTACTGCAGGGCGGTCTGGTCGGTCATTGGGATGCTCCTCGAGGTTCGTCGGTCGTGCGTGAAGGGTGGTTCAGGCGTTGCGCTTGTAGAAGGGCAGGGCGACGACGGATGCCGGCACACGCGTGCCCCGCACGTCGAGGTACAGCTCGCGGCCGGGGTCCGCGACATCCGGTGCCACGAACGCCATCGCGATCGGGTGGCCGAGCGTCGGCGAGAGCGCGCCGCTCGTCACGACGCCCACGGGCGCGGAATCGGCACCATCGCCGTCGAACACCTCGTAGCCGGCGCGGCCCGCGCGACGCCCCTCGGCGGCGAGACCCACGAGCACCGGGGCATCCGCTGCCGGCCCTTGCTCGATCGCGGCCCGGCCGACGAAGTCGCCCTCTTTCGAGAGCGCGACGACACGGCCGAGTCCGGCCTGCACCGGCAGGATGTCGCGGCTGAGCTCGTGCCCGTAGAGCGGCATGCCCGCCTCGAGGCGCAGCGTGTCGCGGCTCGCGAGGCCGGCGGGCACGAGGGCGTGCGCGGCGCCCGCCTCGGTGAGGGCCTCCCACAGTGCGGTGGCGTGCTCGGGCGCGATGTAGAGCTCGAAGCCGTCTTCGCCGGTGTAGCCCGTGCGGGCGATGAGCATCGGCTCGCCTCGGAACGCGCCGGCGATCGCACGGTAGTAGCGGAGCGAGGCCAGAGCCTCTGGCACGTCCTCCCCATCGGGGTGCCCGCCCTCGATCGTGAACCCGGCGGTGGCGAGCAGGATCTCGCGCGACGCCGGCCCCTGCACGGCGATGAGGGCGACGTCGTCGCTCTCGTCGTAGACGTCGGTGTCGAAGCCGCCCGCCCTGGCGCGGAACTCGTCGGCGACGACCTCGCGGTTCGACGCGTTCGCGACGACCATGTAGCGGTCGTCGCCCGTGCGGTACACGACGAGGTCGTCGATGATGCCGCCGTCTTCGGCGAGGAGCAGCGAGTACTTCGCCTGGCCGATCTCGATCGCCGAGAGCTTGCCGGCGAGCGCGAAGTCGAGGGCCGCCGCCGACTCGGGGCCGATGAGCACGATCTCGCCCATATGGGAGAGGTCGAAGATCCCGGCGGCGTTGCGCACGGCATGGTGCTCGGCGAGATCGCTCGAGTAGCGCACGGGCATCTGCCAGCCGGCGAAGTCGGTGAAGGAGGCACCCGCGGCGCGGTGCACCCCATCGAGGGGGCTGAGTCGTTCGGTCACGAGAGCTCTCCAGAGTCGCAAGACGGTCGGCGGATGCCGCTGGGAACTCCCCCTCTGTCATGAGCCTGAGAGTTTCACGCGGGGTTCGCGCTTTCACCTTCGGCGGGATGTGGCGGGAATGCCCGATCCGCTTTTCAGAGTGGCCTGTTCATCGCGGTGTGCGACCTGAGAGATTGGCGGGGAGGCTTGCTCCTTCGGTGCCGGCCAGTGCCTGCTTGTACAGAACTGCCCGGCTCTCCCGCGATGCGTCGATGGCCCGATGTGAGGTTGTACCGCCGATCCTAGCCGACGGCGGCTTCTCTCGGCGGGCGGGCGCCGAGTGTCACGCGCTCACTCGGGCCGGTTGCCGTGCGCGTCGTGCTCGAACGCGGTGGTGACGCCCTCATAGGCGAGCGTCATCATCATCCCGGCGGCCGCGTGCGACAGGTCGTGGCAGTGGTCCATCCAGATGCCGGGGTTGTCGGCGACGAGTGCGAGCTCCCACACCTCGCCGGGGCGCACGTCGACGGTGTCGAGCCAGAGCGGCGCGCCCGTGGCGGCGACGCCGTCGCGGGAGAGCACCAGCACGTGATGGCCGTGCACGTGCATGGGGTGCACGTCGAAGCCGCGATTCGCGATCGTGATCTTCACCACGTCGCCCTCGCGCACCTCGATCGGGGCGATGTGCGGGAACACCGCCCCGTTCACGGCGTAGGCGTAGTCGGGTGCGCCGCCGACGAACCTCGGGAGACGGTCGAGCACGAGCTCGGCTTCCGCGGTGAACGGGCCGAGCTCGGGTCGAGGCCCGTCGCCGTAGGCGAGCAGGTCGAGCTCGGGCACCTCGGTCACCTCGCGCGGTCGGGAGGCCTCGCCGGCGTCGGTCTCGGCGCCGGGCGGAGCGATGACGACGACGGATGCCGCAGAGAGGTCGGTCTCGAACCGCACCGCCTCGGCGGGCATCGTGAACACGAGGTCGGCGCGCGCGCCCGCACCGAGCCGAATCGACCGGTGCTCGACCGCCTCGCCTCCGGCGAGGTCCCTGCCGTCGACCGCGGCGACGCGGAACGGAGCTCCGGCGACCGTCACGCGGATCGGCGTCTGCTCGGTGTTGACGACCCGGAGCCGCACGGACTCGCCCTCTTCGGCGGTGAACGACTGCAGCCCGTCGGTCGCGCCGATCACGACCTCTCCGCCGAGGCGATGCACCGGAAGGGCGAGATCGAGCGACTCGGCGACGCCGCCTTCGGGCTCGACGACGAGCATGCCGTAGAGGCCGCGGCGCACCCCCTCGGACGCGGCCTGGTGGGTGTGATACCAGTACGTGCCCGGCTCGTCGGCGCTGAAGCGATAGATGAAGCGCTCGCCGGGGGCGACGGCGTCCTGCGTCACGCCGGCGACGCCGTCCTCGCCGTTCGGCACGTCGTAGCCGTGCCAGTGCAGCGTCACGCCGTCGTCGATGTCGCGGTTCACGAGCGAGGCCTCGACGAGCTCGCCCTCCGTGACTCGGAGCTCTGGCCCGGCGACGCCGTCGCCGCCGAAGCCCCACGCCTCGACCCGCTCGCCCGACGCGAGCGTCACCTCGTGACGGGCGGCGGTCAGCTCGACGGCGTGCACCTTGCCCTTCGCGTCGTCGGGAGTGCGAAGCGCGGTCACGGGGACGGCGGGGACACCGCCGGCCGGTACGGACGCTCCGTGGAGGTGCCGACCTGACGCCTCGATGGTCGGCGCCGCCGTGTCGGAGAGCCACGACCAGCCGGCCCCGCCGACGAGGAGCACGGCGAGCAGTCCTGCGAAGCCGGCCAGGACCCGGCGACCACGGTGCCCGAGGAGTGCCCACGTGAGGCCGGTCGCGAGCGCGACGGCGGCGACGAGCACGGCGGTCGCGACGGGCTGCGGCGGATAACCGACGAGCCACGTGGCGAGGACGGCCGCGATCATGGCGTACGCCCCGCCGCGCATGAGGGTCCGAGCGAGGAGCACCCGGTCGGCGCGAAGCCACCAGACGATGCCCACCCCGCTCGTCACCAGCCCGACGAGGATGAGGGGCAGGCCGACGGTGACCTTCTCACCGGCGAACCACCATCCGCGCCCGGCGAGCACCATCGTGATGGCGGCGGCTGCAGCGAGCGCGACCGTGCCGCCCGCGGCGAGCGCGAGTACCGTCATCCGCTCACGCCGGCTCGGTCGGGCCGCCGGCGATCCCGCACTGAAGCCGGCAGCGAGCCAGAGCCCTGCACCGGCGATGCCGGCGAGTGACTGCAGCAGGAGGATGGCCGTGGTGGTCATCGCACCCTTTTCACTACTCCGATGATGCGTTGCATGGGATCGTCTGGTGTCCCGACGGATCAGGCGCTCGGCGTCGCAGCAGGGGCTTCTTCCGCCTCGGCCACCGGCTTGCCGGTCGTCACGTGCGCCCCGTCGCGAACCAGGCGCCGGGCTCGCACCACGAGCAGCACGCCGAGAAGCAGGATGGCCGTGCCGTTCACCGCGTGGAGCGAGAGCACGAGCGTGGCGCCGAGTGGCGGCGAACCCCAATTCGATTCATCGAGGCCGAAGCCCATTGCCGTGAGGATGAAGAGCACGGTCTGAAACAGGATGAGCACGAGCGGCAGCACGCTCAGCCAGATGGTGCGCCTGCCCGCCCGGGCGAGCGCGGCACTGACGATGAGCAGGATCGCGAGGATCGGCAGCACGATGCGGCCGTTGGTGCCGTGCCAGCTGAAGAGCTCGTCTTCCGGGTTGGAGAAGACGCCGACGGCCGCGAGGTAGAGCTGCACGACGACGGCTGCCGTGAAGAGCACGGCGACGGTCAGGAACACTTTTCGCATGGGACACCTCTCGGGTAAGGCGGCGTATCCGGTTCGGGCGCCTGACACTCGGCAGACGCCGGCATGGAACCATGCTCGCGTCGTGGGCTCCCTTGCACATCAGTGCTAGTACGCACTCGTACCCGATGCAATCCCTCATCGTGGGTACAAGACCGTCACGCGATTCGCGTTCAGGTCACGTTGACTGTAAGCTGTCACCGTACTTCGAGTCGATTCGACTCGAAGCCTCGAAGACCCCGAGCAGGAGGTGACGGATGCCGCGACCCGGTGAAGCAGGCGCGCAGGCGCGTCTCGCGGTCTCGACCGTCATCTTCGCGCTCAGCCCAGACGCGGGCGCGGCCGCGCCGAGCCTGCGGATCCCCCTCGTGCGCCGACTCCGCGAGCCGGGCACCGGGCGCTGGGCCCTCCCCGGCGGTTGGCTCCCCGTCGACGAAGGACTCGACGAGGCCGCGGGCCGCACGCTCAACGAGACCACGGGACTCGCGCCGACTTACCTCGAGCAGCTCTACACCTTCGGCGCCCCCGACCGCTCCCCCGACGAGCGCGTCGTCTCCGTCGTCTACTGGGCGCTCGTGCACTCCGACGAGGTCGAACGTGCGGTCAGCGACGAGAACGTGTGCTGGTTCGACGAAGACGACCTGCCCGAGCTCGCGTTCGACCACCTCGAGATCCTCGACTACGCGCTCTGGCGTCTCCGCACGAAGCTCCAGTACTCGCGCATCGCGCACGCGCTCCTCGGCGAGACCTTCACGATGGCCGAGCTTCGCGGCGTGCACGAGGCGGTGCTCCGCACGCGCCTCGACCCCGCCAACTTCCGCCGCACGATGGAGGCGTCTGGCACCCTCGTCGACACCGGCGAACGGCTTGCCGGCACTCCACACCGGCCCCCGGCCCTCTACCGCTTCGACACCGCGTCCGCGCGCGGCGGCGATCCGATCCACCACCCCACCCGAACGAGGAACGCGTCATGACCATCGCCCCTCCCGCCAGCGACGTGCGCGCCGCGGCATCCGTCGACCGCTCGATCCAACTGATCACGAAAGGCGCGAGCGGCGGCGAGACCTGCTCCCCCGAACTCGCGAAGGGGCCCTGGGAGTTCGACCGCGGCCCCGTCGGCTACGGCCCCGGATCGTCGATGGGCGACGTCATCCCCACGGGCTCGCCCCGCCAGGGCGCCCTGCCCGAGGCGTACCGCACGGCGAGCGACGCCGAGCTGCATGATCGCATCCTCGCCGCGAAGGCGACGCTGGGCGACCGCGTCGTCGTGCTCGGCCACTTCTACCAGCGCGACGAGGTCATCGAGCACGCCGACTTCGTGGGTGATTCCTTCCAGCTCGCGAACGCCGCGCTGACCCGGCCCGACGCCGAGGCGATCGTCTTCTGCGGCGTGCACTTCATGGCCGAGACCGCCGACCTGCTCTCCACGCCCGACCAGGCCGTCATCCTGCCGAACCTCGCCGCGGGCTGCTCGATGGCCGACATGGCCGACGAGTCGAGCGTCGAGGAGTGCTGGGAGCAGCTCGAGTCGGTGTACGGCGACCTCACCGCGATCGATGCCGACGGCCGCGTGCCCGTCATCCCTGTCACGTACATGAACTCCTCGGCCGCGCTCAAGGGCTTCGTGGGCCGCAACGGCGGCATCGTCTGCACGTCGTCGAACGCGAAGACGGTGCTCGAGTGGGCGTTCGAGCGCGGGCAGCGGGTGCTCTTCTTCCCCGACCAGCACCTCGGCCGCAATACCGCGAAGGCGATGGGCGTGCCGCTCGAGCAGATGCCGATGTGGAACCCGCGCAAGCCACTCGGCGGCAGCAGCGCCGCCGACCTCGAAGACGCCCGCGTCATCCTGTGGCACGGCTTCTGCTCGGTGCACAAGCGCTTCACGGTCGAGCAGATCGCCGCGGCCCGTGAGACCCACCCCGGCGTGCAGGTCATCGTGCACCCCGAGTGCCCGATGCCGGTCGTCGACGCCGCGGATGCCGCGGGATCGACGGACTTCATCGTGAAGGCCATCCAGGCCGCCCCCGCCGGCTCGACGTTCGCGATCGGCACCGAGATCAACCTCGTGCAGCGCCTCGCCGCCGAGTACCCGCAGCACACGATCTTCTGCCTCGACCCCGTCGTGTGCCCGTGCTCGACGATGTACCGCATCCACCCGGGCTACCTCGCGTGGGTGCTCGAAGAGCTCGTCGCGGGGCGCGTCGTCAATCGCATCACGGTGCCCGAGGCCGTGGCCGACCCGGCGCGACTGGCACTCGAGCGCATGCTCGCGGCGAAGCCGCCGGCCGCGGTCGTCGGCGCAGTGACCACGGGGGCCTGACATGGCACGCGTGCTCGTCATCGGCGGCGGCATCGCCGGACTCTGGACGGCGGTGAAGGCCACGGATGCCGGGCACACCGTCGAGCTCGTCACGAAGGCCGAGCTCGCCGAGGGCAACACCCGTTACGCGCAAGGCGGCATCGCCGCGGCGCTCTTCCCCGACGACTCTGCGCAGCGTCACTTCGCCGACACCATGGAAGCCGGCGCGGGCCTCGCCGATCCCGCTGCCGTGCACGTGCTCTGCACCGAGGGCCCCGCACGGGTCCGCGACCTCATCCGCTTCGGCGTCGAGTTCGACCGCGACGAGTCCGGGCTCTCCCGCGGGCTCGAGGCCGCGCACTCCCGTGCCCGCGTCATGCACGCCGGCGGCGACGCCACGGGTTCGGCGATCGAGGCGGCGCTCGTCGCCACGGTGCGCCGCCGTGCCGTTCGGATCGACGAGGGAACGATGCTCGTCGACCTCGTCGTCGAGGGCGGGCGGGTGACGGGAGCGCAACTGCTCGAGGCATCCGGAGCAATCGTCGAGCGCCGGGCCGACGTCATCGTGCTCGCGACCGGCGGCAGCGGATGCCTCTACCGGCATACGACGAATCCCGTGGTGGCCACCGGCGACGGCGTCGCCGCGGCCTGGCGTGCCGGCGCGCTCGTCGCCGACCTCGAGTTCACGCAGTTCCACCCGACCGCGCTCGCGGCACCGGGCACGCCGCTCATCTCCGAGGCGGTGCGGGGCGAAGGCGCCGTCGTGCGCGACCGCGACGGCCGCCGATTCCTCGACGAGGTCGACGCACGCGGCGAGCTCGCGCCGCGCGACGTCGTCGCCCGCGCGGTCTGGCGTCGCACCGTCGAGCAGGGCGGCGACCCCGTGTTCCTCGACGCGACGGCGCTCAGTGCGGCGTTTCTCGCGAGCAGGTTCCCCGGCATCGACGCCGCGTGCCGTGCCTCCGGATTCGACTGGTCGCTCGCGCCTGTACCCATCACGCCCGCCGCCCACTACGCGATGGGCGGCGTGGTCACCGACCTCGACGGGCGTTCGACCCTGCCCGGCCTCTTCGCGGTCGGCGAGACCGCCCGAACGGGCGTCCACGGCGCGAACCGCCTCGCGTCGAACTCGCTGCTCGAGGCTGCGGTGTTCGCCGATCGCGCGGTGCGGACGTTCGCGGCGCCGGCCGGCCACGTGCGTAACTCCGGAGCCGACACGTGGCGCGCCCGCCCGACCGAGGCAGCGCACGGCGCGTCGACCGATGCGTCCGGAATTGCGCACGATGGCGGATCAGCGTCGACATTCCGCCGCGACGACCTCCAAGCTGTGATGTGGGAGTACGTCGGGCTCGAGCGCGACGCAGCGGGGCTCGCCGCGGCATCCGCTCGCCTCGATTCGTGGCGCACGCCCGTCGTCCGCGACCGGCGCACCGCGGAGGACCGCAACCTCCTCGACCTCGCCCGGCTCACCGTCGCTGCCGCGATCGCCCGGCGCGAGAGCGTCGGCGCGCACTTCCGCTCGGACGCGCCCGATTCGGCGTACCGATCGATCCCCGAGCAGGAGGCAGCCTGATGACCGACCTCCGCGAGATCGATCGCATCGTCGGGGCCGCGCTCGACGAGGATGCGCCGTGGGGCGACCTCACCTCCGAGACGCTCATCCCCGCCGCGGCGACGGCGACGGCCGAGCTCGTCGCCCGCGAGCCAGGCGTGCTGAGCGGCATCGAGGTCTTCGCCGCGGCGTTCCGACTCGTCGACCCGTCGATCGTCGTCGAGCCGCTCGCCGCCGATGGCGACGCGTTCGCGGCCGGCGCGGTGCTCGCTCGTGTGCACGGCTCGGCTCGCGGCATCCTGCGCGCCGAACGCGTCGGCCTCAACCTCGTGCAGCGGATGTCGGGCATCGCCGCGCTCACCGCTCGCTACGTGGCCGCGGTCGCCGGCACCGGCGCGCGCATCGTCGACACCCGCAAGACGACCCCGGGCCTGCGCAGTCTCGAGCGACAAGCCGTGCGCGACGGGGGCGGCCGCAACCACCGTCGCTCCCTCTCCGACGCCGTGATGGCGAAGGACAATCATCTGGCGGTGCTCACTGCGGGCGGGCTCGACCTCGCCGCCGCACTGCGCGCAGCGCGCGAGCGGATGCCGCACACCGCGCACCTCGAGGTCGAGGTCGACCGCCTCGACCAGATCGAGCCCGTGATCGCCGGCGGCGCCGACACCGTGATGCTCGACAACTTCGGCCCCGACGAACTCCGCGAGGGCGTCGCGCTCATCGCCGGGCGCGCCGTCGTGGAGGCATCGGGCGGCGTCTCGCTCGAATCGGTCGCGGCGATCGCGGCGACCGGCGTCGACGTCATCTCGGTGGGCGCCCTCACGCACTCGGTGCGCTCACTCGATCTCGGGCTCGATGTCGTCATCGAAGCACCATCCGGCGAGAAGGCGGTGCCCGCATGATCTTCCTCGACCACGCCGCGACCACGCCCGTGCGCCAAGAGGTGCTCGAGGCGATGTGGCCCTACCTCTCGGGCGCGTTCGGCAACCCGTCGAGCCGGCACGGACTCGGCGACGTGGCGGCTCGGGCGCTCGCCTCCGCGAGAGCCGAGGTCGCGGCCGTCATCGGATGCCGGCCGGGCGACGTCGTCTTCACGAGCGGCGGCACCGAAGCCGACAATCTCGCCGTGAAGGGGCTTGCGCTCGCGAGCCCCCGCGGACGGCATCTCGTCGTCTCGCCCATCGAGCACGAGGCGGTGCTCGAATCCGCCGCCTATCTCGCCCGCGAACACGGCTTCGAGGTCAGCGAGGTCGACGTCGACGCAGGCGGAGTCGTGCGTCCCGAGGCGCTCGCCCGCATCATCCGTGACGACACGACGCTCGTCTCCATCCAGCTCGCCAACAACGAGATCGGCACGGTGCAGCCGATCGCCGAGCTCGCGCCCATCGCCCACTCGGCCGGCGCACTCATGCACACCGACGCGGTGCAGGCGGCGGGCTGGCTACCGCTCTCGCTCGACGACCTCGGCGTCGACGCCCTCTCGCTCGCCGGGCACAAGGTCGGAGCACCCAAGGGCACGGGCGCGCTCATCGTGCGCGGCCGCGTGCCGCTCGAACCCGTGCTGCACGGCGGCGGGCAGGAGCGCGGGCGACGCTCGGGCACTGAGAACGTGGCCGGCGCCGTCGCCTTCGCCACCGCGCTGCGACTCGCCGAAGACGAGCGAGCGGATGCCGCCACGCACGTCGCGGCGCTCGGCACCGCCCTCACGGCGGCCGTGACCTCCTCGCTTCCGGGCGCCCGGCTCACGGGCGACCCGGTGCAGCGCCTTCCCGGCACCGTCTCATTCGTCTTCCCCGGCACGAGCGGCGAGGCGGTGCTCCTCGAGCTCGAGCGCGACGGCGTGATCTGCTCGAGCGGCTCGGCCTGCGCGGCGGGCAACGACGAACCCTCGCATGTGCTCACCGCGATCGGCATCCCCGGCGAGCTCGCGCAGACCGCGGTACGGTTCACGCTCGGTGCAGAGACGACCGAGCTCGAGATCGCGGATGCCGCGGCATCCGTCATCCGGGCAGTGTCGGCGGTGCGCGGTATCGTCACGACATGAGTGATCCCACATCGATCCCCGCCGACGACGAGCGCGATCCTGAGGTCGAAGCGCCCGAAGTCGACGCGGAGCAGGCCACCGACGAACTGGCTCCCGAAGAGAGCGAGCTCGAGGGCTGGCTGCCCGAGGCGACGCCCACCGAGGGCACGGCTCCCGCGCCGTAGGCACCGCCAGACACGCCCAGACCTCACCCGCACCACTCGCGCGATTCCATACGTTCCGATCCTTCTCGGAATCCGGGAATACCGCGTCAACCGGTGCGGGTTGACCACCGTATTCGACGCTTTTCCCCGGCGCAGCACTGCGCCGTCATCGATTGGATGCTTTTCCTTGACCGAACGCGCCGCTGAACTCGACGCCGCCGACATCGCTCCAGCAGCGGTCGGCGGTTCGCCCACGCCTGAATTCCACGAACACTCCGATGTCGAAGCACTGCACGGTGCTCGCAACAACCGCGTGATCTGGCTGCTGCTCGCCGCCTCCTTCGTCGTCATCCTCAACGAGACGATCATGGGCGTCGCGATCCCCCACCTCGTCGACGACCTCGACATCACGATCTCCGCCGCGCAGTGGCTCACCACGGCATTCATGCTCACGATGGCCGTCGTGATCCCCATCACGGGCTTCCTGCTGCAGCGCTTCGCGACGAGGCCGATCTTCATCGCCGCGATGAGCCTCTTCTCGGCCGGAACGCTCATCGCCGCGCTCGCGCCGGGGTTCGAGGTGCTCCTCCTCGCTCGCGTCGTGCAGGCGAGCGGCACCGCGATCATGATGCCCCTCCTCATGACCACCCTCATGACGCTCGTGGCACCGAGCGATCGGGGGCGGCTCATGGGGCGCGTCTCGATCGTGATCTCGGTCGCGCCCGCGATCGGTCCCACGATCTCGGGCCTGATCCTCAACTACCTCTCGTGGCGGTTCATGTTCTGGCTCGTGCTGCCCATCGCACTCGTGATGCTCATCATCGGCATCCGCCGGGTCGAGAACGTGAGCGAACCGCGCGTGATCCCGATCGACGTGTTCTCGGTCGTGCTCTCGGCCTTCGGCTTCGGCGGCCTCATCTACGGACTGAGCCTCGTCGGTGGCGAAGTGAGCGGCACATCGACCGGCTCGGCCCCGATGTGGGTCGCGCTCGCGATCGGCCTGGGCGGCATCGCCGCATTCATCGTGCGCCAGCGCGCATTGCAGCGAAGCGAGCGGGCTTTGCTCGACCTGCGCACGTTCCGCTCGACGAACTTCGCCGTCTCCGTCGCCCTCATGGTGGTGATGATGGCGGCGCTCTTCGGAACGATCATCCTCTTGCCCATCTACCTCCAGAATGTGCTTCACCTCGAGCCGATCGTCACGGGCCTCCTGCTCCTCCCCGGTGGTCTCACCATGGGGCTCCTCGGCCCGGTCGTCGGCCGTCTGTTCGACCGCTTCGGACCGACACCGCTCATCGTGCCCGGCAGCATCGCCGTGAGCGCCGTGCTGTGGTCGCTCACGATGGTCACCGAACAGACCTCGCCCTGGATGCTGCTCATGGCGCACGTCGTGCTGTCGGCCGGACTCGCCTTCATGTTCACGCCGCTCTTCACGTCGGCGCTGGGTTCGGTCGAGCCTCGGCTGTACTCGCACGGCTCGGCGATCGTCGGCACCGTACAGCAGGTCGCCGGAGCGGCAGGCACCGCATTGTTCATCACGGTGCTGGCAGCGGTCACGGCAACCGTCGCGACCACCGGCGTCTCGTCCGAGATGGCCGAGGTCGCCGGCATCCGTGCTGCGTTCCTCGTGGGCGCGATCCTCTCGATCACGGCGGTCGTCGGCGCGTTCTTCGTGCGCAAGCCGGCCGACATGATGGAGGGTGCGCCGGCGGCGCACTGACGTCTCCACCGCATGATGAAGGGCTCGGCTCACGCCGGGCCCTTCGTCATGTGATCAGCAGTTCGGCCGGCAGGCGCGTTGCGAGAGTGCGTCGACGAGCACGATGCCGAGGTCTTCGGGCTTGGATGCCGAGTATGCAGCACCCTTCGTCGCCTGGGCGATGCGCTGCATCGCGGCGAGGTCGGTGTCGGGTCCGAAGCCGATCATGATGACCGGCACGGGCTTGGTCGGGTCATCGATCTTCGCGAGCTCGGCGAGCAGGGTGTCGAGATCGATGCCGTTCTCGTCCTCGTTCTTGCCGTCGGTGATGAGCAGCACCGAGTTCACCTTCTCGGGGTCGTACGACTCGCGCACGCGCTGCACCGCGGCGAGCGTCGTGTCGTACAGGCCGGTTGCACCACCGAGGCGAGCAGGCAGCGATTGGATGATGCCCGCGATCTCCTGCATGTGCGCGGCATCCGCGAGCGGTGCGATCGGCGAGAGGTCCTCGTAGTCGAGGTCGCCGTTGCGAGCGGTCGAGAAGACCCACACGCCCATCTCCACTTCACCGGAGAACTTCCCCATCGCCCCGACGGCCGCCTGCTGGAAGATGTCGATGCGGCGCAGGCCGTTCTCGGCCGGCTCCTCCATCGAGCCTGAGACGTCGATGACGGCGAGCATGCGGGAGCGCAGCGTGAGCACACCCCAGGCGCGGAGGATCTCGAGCTGCGCCGGGGCGTCGAGCGCTTGCTCGGCGGCAGGCGCTTCGGCGCCGACCCCAGCGATCTCCAACGCACCACTGCCGTCGGGGGCGCGGAAACCTGCTGCGGCGAGCTGGTCGCCGGTTTCGCGTATTGCGGCCTCGAACGCCCCGAGCAGCTCCGAGCGCGACGCGACGCCCGCAGCGGCAGTGTCGGCCGAACCATCGCCCGCCGCATCCGCGTCGCTCGAAGCACTCGCGAGGACCACGAGCGGGTAGTCGAGGGCAACGGTGCCATCGACCGGATACGCGGCCACGAGCGGCTCGGCCGGGTCGCTGAGGTTGTAGGCGGCGACCTGGGCTTCGGTCGTGATCACCACGGCGGGTTGATCGGTCGCGCCGAGTGCTCCGAACGCGGCGCTCGTCGAAGCGGGAATCGACTTGCCGAGCTCGATCATGGCTCCCGCGAACTGGCGCGGATCGTCAGGAGAGGAATGCCCGCGCAGCGCCAGCAGGCCGGCAAGACTCGCGGCGGATGCCTCGGGGTCGGGCAGGATCGCGGGCAGGGTGCCGCCGAGCAGGCGGGCCCACGTCACCGGCTCGGTCGCGATGTCGGTGGCCTTGGTGGCGGCGGCCGCGAGCACGACGGGCGTGCTCGCGATGGACTCACGCACGTCGAGGCTGGGAGCGATCTGCCCGAGCGAGGTCGCAGTGGCCGCCATACGGTCGAGCCAGACGCTCGACTCGGGCACCCACGCATCCGCCTTCGAATTGCCTGAAGCGAGCACCGCTGCGGTGTCGGCCGAGTCCTGCGACTTCACCTCGGTCGCGACGCACTGCTCGGAGGCCGCGTCGAACTCCTTCGCGATGTCGACGAGCGCGGGCGCGATCGAGGGGTCGGCCACGACGACGAGCTGTTCGGGGTCGGTGCAGCCCATGTCGGCCGCGGCGAACAGCGGGCTCAGGTATCCGCCGACCCAGAGGAAGACACCGGATCCGACGATGCCGACAACGGCGAACGCGGCGATGATCGAGAGCACGAGTCTGCGACCCGGCCGCTTCACGGTGGCCGAGATACTGTGACGCCCCACGGACACTCCAAGCCCAGCGGGGATCACGCCGCCGAATCCTTGTGAACGGGTCCCCCTTTAGGGGGAAGGATTTGAACAGTGTAGGCGACGAAACCCGAGAAACGAACTTCGCTCATGGGCACAGACGGGGCCGGGCGACCCCTGTCGCCCGGCCCCGTTCCCCAACCCTGCGAGACCCCCTATTCGTCGCGCAGGTGTTCCTGCGATGTCGTTGCGTCGTTCGACGGAATCGCGAAGCTCGCCTCCGACGTTAAATCGGTGCCGAAGGGGTCGACAAGGGCTTGACGATGCGGAGGCCGCACGCTATTGAGCGGTACTCGATTGCCGGCATGTCAAGGGGGGTGGTGGCCCATTCGCCCCCGTGCCAGCATGAAATGACCGGGAACGGCAGCGAACCCATGGAACACTTCAGCAACCGAATCGAAGCCGGTCGTCGCCTCGCAGCGGCGTTCGCCGATGGCGAACTCGAAGGGCCGGTGGTCGTCCTCGGGCTTCCGCGCGGCGGCGTTCCCGTGGCAGCCGAGGTCGCCCACGAACTCGGAGCACCCCTCGACGTGCTCGTCGTGCGCAAGCTCGGCGTGCCTGGCCAGCCCGAGGTCGCGATGGGAGCGATCGGCGAGCGCGGGGCGCGCGTGCTGAACGACGACATCATCGACCATGGCCGGGTCTCGTCGGCCCAGCTCGCCTCCATCGAACTCCGCGAGCGGGCCGAGCTCGAGTTGCGCGTCGCTCGCTTCCGCGGCGGCGCCGGTCCGATCGACCTCGAAGGGCGCACGGCGATCATCGTCGACGACGGCATCGCCACCGGAGCGACCGCGAGGGTCGCGTGCGCTGTGGCACACGCGCAAGGCGCCGCCCGCATCATCGTGGCGACTCCGGTCGCCGCGCCCGAGAGCCTCGCCGAACTGGCCGCGCTGCCCGAAGTGGACGACGTCGTGTGCCTCTCCGCGCCACGCGGGTTCATGGCCGTCGGCATGCACTACGTCGACTTCCGCCAGACGACGGATGACGAGGTGACGAGCCTGCTCGAGGCGTCGCGATCGACCGGGTGAGCGGAGGTGCCGCGGGCGGCCGGGTCAGGCCCGCCCGATGACGACCGTCGAGTCGGCTTCCTCTGAATGCACGATCCACGCCTCGAGGCCGCCGGCATGCACGATCGCTGCCGTCACCGGTGCTTGCCGCTCGCTCGTCTCGATCAGGAGGTGACCGCCGGGGGCGAGCCACTGGGCCGCGGATGCTGCGACGCGACGATGCACGTCGAGTCCGTCGCCACCGCCGTCGAGCGCCAGGCGCGCCTCATGGACTCGTGCTTCGGGCGGCATGAGCGCGATGGCGTCGCTCGGCACGTAGGGCGCGTTCACGGCGAGCACGTCGACCCGCCCGCGAAGCCGTTCGGGAAGCGGATCGAAGAGATCACCCTCGACGACGAGCCCGCCTCGCGGCTCGAGGTTGCGGCGAGCCGCTCGGACGGCGGCCGCGTCGAGGTCGGCCGCCACGAGTTCGATCGGGCCGATGGCCTCCGCGATCGCCGCACCGATCGCCCCGGTGCCGCAGCACAGGTCGACGACGACCGGAACGCCTCCCGAGCGCGCCGCGGCCTCGGACGCCAGCCGAGCGGCCTCTGCAGCGAGGAACTCGGTGCGCCGTCTGGGCACGAACACGCCGGGCTCGACGTCGATGCGGAGGCCGGCGAACTCCGCCCAGCCCACGAGCTGCTCGAGCGGTTCGCCCGCGACGCGCCGAGCGACGAGCCGTTCGAGCTCGGCCGCGGCATCCGCAACGCCCTCAGCTTCGCTCGCCTCGAGCAGCAGCCGCGCCTCGTCCTCGGCGAACACGCACCCGGCTGCGCGCAGGCGCACCACGATCGCTGCCTCGATGCTGGCGTCGGTCACGGGGGGCATGCCTGCATCATATCGGGGCGTGATCGGCGCGACGCCCGGCCGCGGATGCGCCGCAGCCCGCGATGCCCTAGAGTGCTCTTCATGCTGACCGCGTCGAACCAGAGCTGGTGGCCCGCCTCCTAGGCGGATCCACACGTTTCTCGACGTATGACGACCGCCCGAGGGCGGTCGTTTCGCGTTGTGCGGGCGGCCCCTCCCGGGCCCGACCGGAGAATCCCATGACACGACTGCTCGGCACCCTCCTCGCCTCGAGCGATCCCGAACCCTTCGCCGTGCTCCATCGTGAGCACGAACCGACCCTCGACGTGCTCGTCGGCGACATCGTCGACGTCGAGCGGCTCGCCGACATCCCCCTCGACGGGCGAGAGGTGCTCGCCCTCGTGCCGTTCCGCCAGGTGCGGGAGCGCGGATTCGCGGCGCACGACGACGGCGCACCGTTGCGCTGCCTCGTGGTGCGCGAGCGAGAGTCCGTGCCGGTCGACGAGGCGATCACGATGCTGCCGCGGCATCCGGCCGCACTCGGCGACCTCGGCGTCGATGTGAGCGACGTCGACTACGCCGAGCTCGTGCGACGCGTGATCGACGAGGAGATCGGCCGCGGTGAGGGCGCGAACTTCGTGATCCGCCGGGAGTTCACCGGGCAGACGGATGCCGCACCGGCGGTGGCCGTGCTCGGCTGGCTGCGCGCGCTCCTCGAGCACGAGGCCGGCGCATATTGGACCTTCGCCGTGCACACCCCGGGGCTGTCGGCTGTCGGCGCGACCCCCGAACGGCACGTGAGCTCGATCGGCGGCGTCGTCTCGATGAACCCGATCAGCGGCACCTTCCGGCATCCGAAGGGAGGCCCGAGCAATGACGACCTGCTCGGCTTCCTCGCCGATGTGAAGGAACGCGAGGAGCTCGTGATGGTGGTCGACGAGGAGCTCAAGATGATGAGCGCGGTCTGCCCCGACGGCGGGCGCATGCGTGGGCCCTTCCTCAAGCGGATGTCGCGGCTCACGCACACCGAATACCTCCTCGAAGGGCGCTCGAACCTCGACCCGCGCGAGGTGCTGCGGCTCACGATGTTCGCTCCCACCGTCACCGGCTCGCCGATGGGAAACGCCTGCGCCGTGATCGCGCGGCACGAGACAACGCCGCGCGGCTACTACGCGGGCGTGCTCGCGCGATTCACGCCGGCCGCCGCCGGTTACGACGTCGACGCGCCCATCCTCATCCGCACCGCCTACGTCGACGGGGGTGGCCGGGTGCGCGTGCCGGTGGGTGCGACCCTCGTCCGCCACTCCGACCCGCTCGGCGAGGTCGCCGAGACGCACGCGAAAGCCGCGGGCGTGCTCACCGCCCTCGGTGCGATCCCCCACGCGGCCGGGACCGCTGGTGCCGCCGGCGCCGCATCGTCGGCCTACGACACCGCGCTCGTCGCGCCCGTGCTCGAGGCGCGCAATGAACACCTCGCGCCGTTCTGGCGCACACCGCAAGCCGCGCGACCGCAGCGCAACGCGAGCGCGCTCGTCATCGACTTCGGTGACGACTTCACCACGATGCTCGCGCACCAGTTGCGCCACCTCGGCCTCACGACCCGGATCGTGCCGTGGCACGACGCGCCGCTCGCGGCATCCGTCGATCTCGTCGTCTTCGGGCCCGGCCCCGGCGATCCGCGCAACACCGACGACCCGCGGATCGCACGCCTCCGCGAGCTCATGGCCGCGCGAATCGCAACCGGCGCCCCGACCCTCGCTGTCTGCCTCAGCCACCAGGTGCTCGCCGACCTTGCGGGACTTCCGCTCGGGCCGCTGCCGGCGCCGCGCCAGGGCGTGCAGCTGCGGGTCGACGTGTTCGGCGAGTCGGTCGCGGTCGGGTACTACAACACGTTCACCGCGATCGGCTCGAACGGCTCCGTCTCGCCTCGGCTCGGCCTCGAGGTGGCATCGGATGCCGCGACCGGTGTGGTGCACGCGTTGCGCGGGCCGGCCGTGGCATCCGTGCAGGCGCACCTCGAGTCGGTGCTCTCCCCAGACGGGCTGGCCACGCTCGAGCGCCTGCTCGACGGCGTGCTCCCCCCGGAAACCGCCGATCCCACGCCGCTCGTGAGTGCCGTCGGCGCCGGATAACGCACTTCGCAACGTTTGGCAAGGCATTGCTCGCGACGCGACGGCCGCGGTTTGCTGGGGGCGAACCGACCCGAGGAGGCGGATCACCGTGGAAACCAGCACCATCGTGTGGATCATCGTCGGCATCATCGTCGTCATCGCGATCATCGTGTTCGCGTACTTCGCGACGTCGAGGAAGCGCCGGGAGGCGAAGGTCGAGTCTGAACGGCGGAAGGCCGCCGAGCTCCGCGAGGACGCATATGAGAAGGATGTGGCCGCGCGCGAGCGCCAAGCCGATGCGGCACGTACCCAAGCGGCCGCGAAGCAAGCGGAGGCCGACGCACTGAGGGCCCGGCTCGAGTCCGAGCGCCTCGCGAGCGAGAGCGCAGCCCGTCAGGCCGACGCCGCCCAACTCCAGGCCGAGACCGACGAGCGGTTGCGCAAGGCCGACGCGGTCGATCCGGATGTCGGCGCCGACGGCACGCCGAATCACGACACCGACACCGACACTACCCCCGGGCAGCGCCTCTAGACGGCGGTGCGGACGCCGGCCAAACCGCGGCGCCCTCACCGTTCAGACCGATCGGCTCACTCCCGTGCGTTCACCCGAGGGCGATCACCGCATCAAGGGTGTCCGCATCGATCGGGCGATCGGCGAAGATGAACCGCTCGAGATGGGCGGTGTCGCCGTCGTGCGCGGGAGCCTTCGCCGAGCGTCCGCGCCAGACGAGCTCGACGTCGAGGCGCTCGAGCACGCGCAGCGAGGCCGAGTTCGTCGCGAGCACTCGGGCCGTGACGGGAATGTCGGGCCGGGCACGGCGAGCCGCATCGAGTGCAGCGAGCGCTGCCTCGGTCGCGAATCCACGCCCCCACGCCTCGGGCGAGAAGCGGTAGCCGAGGTTCCATGCCTCGAACTCGAGCATCGCCGCGCCCGCGGAACCCAGGAACGAGCCGGCAGTGAGCCCCTCAACGTCATCGCGCAGCACGACGGCGCAATGGCCGAAGCCGAATCTGCCCTGGCTGTCGGTCGAGCGCTGGATCGCGCGCACCGACTGTTCGAGTGAGGTGTGCCGCCCGCTGGGGAGGTGATCCCACGTGCGGGGGTCGCTGTAGACGCGGAAGTACTCGTCGGCGTCGTCGAGCGTGAGGGGGCGGAGCAGGAGCCGTTCGGTGCGGAGTTCGTCGATCATCGCTCCAAGTCTCGCAGCGGCATCCGACACCGTGGTCTTCCGCTCCGCGGCTACTTGAGCAGGCGCGAGAGCACTCGGTCGGCGAGCGGCTTGCCGCCGGTCTGGCACGTCGGGCAGTACTGGAACGTCGAGTCGGCGAAGATCACCTCGCGCACCGTGTCGCCGCAGACCGGGCACGCCTCGCCGGTGCGACCGTGCACCTGCATTCGGGTGCGCTTCGAGTCTTTGAGCTCGGCGGGCGGCCTGCCGGATGCCGCGGCGATCGCCTCGTCGAGCGTGTCGCGAAGCGCGTGGTAGAGCCGTTCAACCTCCTCGGGCTTGAGCGTCGCCGCGAGTGCGTAGGGCGACATCCGTGCGTTGTGGAGGATCTCGTCGGAGTACGCGTTGCCGACGCCCGCGAACACGGACTGGTCGCGCAATAGGCCCTTGATGCGGGTGCGCCGGCCGGCGAGGATCGCAGCGAAGTCGTCGAGGCCGAATTCGGGTGCGGTCGGGTCGGGCCCGAGACGGGCGATGCCGGGGACCTCGCCAGGATCGCGCACGACGTAGACGGCAAGCGACTTCTTGGTGCCGGCCTCGGTGAGGTCGAATCCAGACCCGTCATCGAGTCGTACCCGCAGGGCGATCGGCGACTTCCCCGGCTTGATCAGGGTCTTCGGCAGTTCGTCGTACCAGCGCATCCATCCGGCGCGGGCCAGGTGGAAGACGAGGTGCAGGTCGCCGACATCGAGATCGACGAACTTGCCGTGCCGGGAGGCTCCATCGATCGTCTGCCCGACGAGCCCATGCAGCGGCGGATCGAACGTCTTCAGCCCCGAGATCGCAGCGACGGTCGCCGAGGTGACGGCATGCCCGACCGCGCGATCGCGGAGGAATCCGACGAGCGCGTCGACCTCGGGCAACTCGGGCACGCTGCCATGCTCTCACCGTCCGCCGACTTCGTCACCTGAGCGTCCCGTCGCCGGTCCGAAAATATTCTGGCCACAGAGCACCGGATCGCCGTATGCTGTCCTCTGCCGGCTCGTGAGAGCCCGAGGTGTCGACGAAGACGTTGGTGCCCTGTCGACTCCATGAACCCGGCTGCGAACCCCGGCGCTCACAGCGTTCTGTCCCACAGGGGCACGTCGAGTGCCTTGACCCCCCGCCGGGGTTCGTCACCAAGGATTTGCGAATGCGCGAATCGAGGCCCACGATGTCGTCGACAAGGTCATGGATGCCGGGCGTCGTCGCGCTCTGCGCGACCGCTGCCGCGCTCACCGGATGCATCGCAACCCCGCCATCGCCGACGTCGCTGCCATCGCTGCCATCGCTGCCGAAGAGCGACGAACCCGTGTCGCTGAATCCTGCGGACTTCACGACGGAGATCGACAACCCGTATTGGCCGATGGTGCCCGGCACCCGGTGGACCTACGTCGAGCACGATCCCGACGGCGGCGACGTGACCGTGGAGGTCACCGTCACGACGGCCACGAAGACGATCGCGAACGGCGTCGAGGCAAGGGTCCTCCGAGACACCGTCACCCGCGACGGCGAGCTCCTCGAGGACACCTTCGACTGGTACGCCCAAGATGCCGCCGGCACGATCTGGTACCTCGGCGAGGACACGGCCGAGTTCGAGGGCGGCGAGATCGTCTCGCGGGAGGGCTCGTTCGAGGCCGGCGTCGACGGCGCGCTGCCAGGCATCGCCCTGCCCGCGGATCCCCGGCCGGGAATGTCGTACCGGCAGGAGTTCTTCGCGGGCGAGGCCGAGGACAACGGTGCCGTCCTGAGCGTCGACGAGCTCGTCGAAGTCCCCTACGGCCAGTTCGACGGTGCCCTCCTCACGCGTGACACGAACGCGCTCGAGCCGGATGTCGCGGAGCTGAAGTTCTATGCGCCCGGCGTCGGCCTTGCGCTGACGCTCGACGTCTCGGGCGGCAACGGACGGGAAGAGCTCATCAGCGTCACGACGGTTCCCGAGGGCACCGGGACGGGCCCGCTCGGCTCGCCCGACTGATCAGGCGGCGGCACTAGGGCTGGATCAATCAGGTCACGTGCCTCGACTGGTGAAGTGAACGCGGCCCCGGGCCGAGCTGGCCATCGGCCCTAGCTGCAGTATTCGGCATCGATTGCCGACGTGCCCCGAACGACGATCGTGTCGACCACGCCGTCGTCGGAGATGCCGAAGTTGATCCAGTTGCCGTCTTCGCCTTGCAACGCGTAGTGCGAGTCGTACTTGCCCTTCACCGCAGAGACGTCGGGATGAGCCGCCAGGAGCTCGTCTTCTGTGGCACCGATCCCGATGCCGGCGCTCGTGCGAGGGGAACTCGCGGCAACATCTCCAGCCACGCCCCACGCCTGGATCACGATCTGCTCCACAGTTCCCGTGTTGGAGGGATCGGGAAGCCAGATGCTGGGGTATCCGGGTTTGTCGAAGGCGGCCACCCATGGGCAGGCTTCCCGCGTCGAGTCCGTGAAGCCCGTCATCGACGACCTGGCCTCGGCGGTGCCTGCTCCGAGGGCGAGCGGGCCGACCCCTGACGACTCGATGATCCACGAGCTGGGCTCGGAGACCGGCTCGGGTTCGGGCTCAGGCGTGGCGGTCGGGTCAGCAGACGGGGATTGTGTGGCGGACGGGACGGGTGTTGGTTCCCCGCTCGGCCCGTTCCCTGCGCAACCCGAGATGGCAAGACAAGCGGCGGAGATCGTCGCGATGATGAGCAACCGGCGACCGGCAAATGAATCCACGATGGTTCAGCCAATCTGTTGTAGGGACGTCAGGCCGATTCTACGAGCGTGGAACGTGCGACGTGCCGTCGACACGACTCCATGATGCGACGCTATCGCGTTCGATATCAGCGAGTCGAGGACCTGGCCGCGACTACGATCGATCGGATGGTGCGTCCCCTTCCGCTTTCGAACGGCCTCGAGTTGCGCCTGTTGCGTTGCGACGACGCGGCCGCGATCGCCTCGGCCTACACGCGCAATCGCACGCACCTCACTCCTTGGGAGCCGTTGCGCATCGAAACGTTCTTCACCGCCGAGTGGCAGGAGTCGGAGATCGCGCGGCAACTCGAGTCCTTCGAGTCCGGCCGGTCGCTCCCGCTCGTGATCGCCGACGGCCGCCAGATCGTCGGCCGTGTGAACCTCTCGGGGATCGTGCGGGGCGCGTTCCAGAGCGCGAGTCTCGGCTACTGGGTCGACGCCCGGTACGCCGGGCAGGGCATCGGCACGGCAGCGGTGCGCGCCACCGCTGAGCTCGGTCGCGATGAGCTGGGGCTGCACCGAATCGAGGCCGGCACGCTCGTGCACAACGTTCGCTCGCAGCGCGTACTGCTGAACGCGGATTTCGAACCGATCGGGCTCGCACCGCGCTACCTCCGCATCGCCGGCGAGTGGCAGGACCACCTGATGTACCAGCGCATCCTGCACGACTGACCTCGTACGACGAGCGCGTTGCCGGCTGGTATCCCAGCTCGAGTGACATTCAGGAGGCACGAGCGGCGAGCGATTCACCCATGTCCCCTCGAGGCCGTACGATCACGCTGTGGACTTGAACATCGCGCGGCAGATCCTGCGCATCTCCCCCGACACGCCGCTGACCGCTCAGCTCATCGAGACTGCCCACGCGAGCGAGACCTGGGCGCGGCATCCGTCACGGTATCCGGATGAAGCGGGGCGCCAGCAGGCCGCCGAATGGGGCACCACGCTCGATGAGGCTCGGGCAGCTCTGCTCGCTGCCGCCGGCGCACCGCTGCCACTTCCCGCTCCCACCGCGACCGCGCAAACGCCGCGCCGCGGACTCCGGCCCTGGGCGATCACGGGAATCGTCGCCGGCATCGTCGTGTTCGTGGCGCTCATCACCTTCGGCGCGTTCGGTGCTGCGGGCCTCGTCACCGAAGCGATATCCACCGCCGCCGCCGAGGCAGAGGCAGCGGCAGCGGCGGACGAACACGCGGTATCCGAGGATTCGAACGACTCGGTCGACTCGGAAGAGCCCGAATTGGCTGACGTGGAGCGCCTCTTCTCCGGCGAGACGCTCTACTCGTTCCCCGCCGCAGTGGAGTTCTACTATGACGGGCGTTACGACGCCGAGTGCTCATTCGACTTCGCCTACGGATGCTGGCAGATGGCGTTGTTCACAGAGTCGGACTGCACCACGATGCACGTCGAGCTCGGCTACTCGAACGATCCCGACGGGTTCGACGCGCAACATATGGAGTCGATCGACTTCGCCGACGTCATCGGCAACGAGGCAACGGTCGTAGTGTTCGGCAACGACGACTACGAATTCGGCTGGATCAACGACGTCACGTGCCTCGAAGCAGCGAGCTGACGCGAACCGTCCTTCGGATCCGACGAGCTACTGAACTGGAGGCCGCGCGTTCGCTCGTCGACGTGCCGATGCGCTCTCGTGAGGTGGCATGGAAGCGAGCTGACGAGTTCTTCATCGCGACGATCGGCGACACCGGCAACTGACGCCTCGCCGATCGTCGGCGCCAGCGCTTTCATGCTGACCCCCGGTCAGATCAGTCGAACACGGGCGAGAGGAATCGCCGCTCGTAGCGGCGGATGCACTTCGTCTCGATCGCGAACCGGTACGCCTCGATGCACTCCGCGTCCTCGGCCGCGGCCAGGCGGTACTTCTCGTAGTCGGCGAGCGACGGGAACGTGAACAGCGCGAATGCCTCGTCGCTGTCGCCTTCGCTCGGAAGGAAATAGCCGTGGTGCACGCCGCCGAGCCGCTTGACGAGACGGATCCACCGCCGTCCGTACTCGTGGAAATCTGCGAGCTTCTCAGCATCGATCTCGTAGCGAAGGTGCACGGTGATCACGAATTCAACTCAATTCATCTCGGGGTGGACGGGAACGGATCACGGCTGCGCCGCCCGCCGGGCGGGCCGTCGCTGGCTCCGAGCGCCGCGATCGAGAAGATCGCCTGCCCCGCAACAACAGCAAGCTCACGAGCGAAGACCAGGAACGGGCGCGCTCGCTCGTTGAAGAGCGCCGTGCTCATGAGCGACGTCACATTCGGATTGTATTGGTGGTTCGAGGCACGTCTCGCGCCGCCGAGATGACGCGAATCGACCTTCCGCCTCGAGCGAAGGTCGGATTGCGTCACTTCGCGATCAACGCGACATCTCCGTTGAACCGGACTGGCCCGCTGGGCTGGCCCGACTGATCGCGATCGGCGGGAGCGGGCGCTGGCCTACGAGGAATGGCCACTGCGCGTCTCGGACCGCCGCACGCCTGTAGACAGAACGAAAGGCCTCGGCGTCTGTCGACTCGTCGGGGCCTTTCTAGGCCGGAGATTCCTCCGGTGGTGAAGATGATCATACGCCGATCGGCGCGCATCGCAAGAGTTCATGACGATTGCTAGGAACCCGACAAAGAGTGGAGCCGAATCGGGGTGAGCTGAGGGAGCGGGTGGTCCCGCAGTCGACGCTCAGTCCTCGAGGCGGAACCCGACCTTGAGGGTGACCTGGAAGTGCGCGACGCCGCCGTCCTCGACCTCGCCGCGCACCGACACCGTCTCGAACCAGTCGACATGGCGCAGGGTCGCGGTCGCCCGCGAGATGGCGTTGCGGATCGCGGTGTCGATGCTGTCGGGAGATGTCCCGACGATCTCGGTGACGCGGTAGACGTGATTGCTCATGACCGGCTCCCCACCCCCGCGCCGTCGCGGGATGCTTCGACCTTAGTGCGCCACGCCCGGCACCGACATGTCACTGAGTTCGATCGCGGCACCTCATCGCGTGGGATCAGGTGGCGAGCTGCATGAGTTCGCTCCGATGCGCCCGCGGCTACTCGCCGGCGAAGTCGAGCTTCGCGTCGGCGACGGCGATGACCGACCAGGTGCCGCCGTCGGCATCGGTGAACTCGTAGGCCGGAACCACGACCACGCTGCCGTCAGGCTGCCACTGGCTCGCGAGCCCGAGGCGGGCCTCGACGATCTCGACGTCGTTCACGGTCCACGACACTTCTGCGCCCGGGGTCGGGGCAGCGGGCGGCTCAGTCGGCGGCACCCACTCGTCGGTGGTGGCGGGCGCGTCCTGCATTGCGATGGGCAGCGTCGTCATTTGGGCGCCGAACCGCGGGTCCGAGAGGCGATCGAACGCTTCCTGCTCACTGACGACGGGGTAGCCGCCGAGCGGGACGAGTTCGGCGAGCGCACCGGCGGCGCTGAACATGCCGTCGTTCGAGAGCTCCACGGTCCACGCCTGATCGATGCGCTGCCCGTCGCGAACCGGCCACGCCTGGGCCGAGCGCGTGACGGCGCCCTCCCACGTCTCCGAGGTGAACTCGTACGCGGAGGGGTCGCGCCCCGTCGACGCGAGCAGGGAGCGCAGAGCGTCGATCGCGGCCTGCTCGCTCGGGACCTGGCCGCTCGGCTCGCACGTCTCCGTGCCATCGGCGCACTGCCACGGAGCGATCCGCGGATCCGAGTACCAGAAGCCCAGCGTGCCGTCGAGCGACACTCCGAGCGCCGGGCCGGTGCCGTCCTGCGGTCCCGCCGTCCACGAGCCGTTCGCCAGCTCGGGCGTTCCCTCGACGCCGAGCGCCGCGGCGAGCGCCGCGATCGTACCGGCAGCGGATGCCGCGCGCGCATCGAACCCGTACGCGACGGCCGTGCCCTCCGAGGTCGAGAGGCCCGACGCGCTGAAGTGGTTGCGGCCACCTCCGTACGGGTAGATCTGTCCGCCCAAGTCCGGCGCCGACATCTTCAGGTCGCCGGTCGGCGGCTCGGGCATCATGCCCTGCTCGGCGATTCCGGCGTCCGCACCGCTCCGCAGCGAGACGGGCGGGGCTGCGCCGTCCGCGAGGTTCGTCGCTCCCCCGGTCGTCAAGCCGATACCGTATCCGGCCGCGCCGACCACGAGGAGCGAGGCAGCGACCGCGGCGACCTGCAGCCACGTGGGGCGCCGGCGAGCGCGCTCCACAGCGAGGCCCGTGACGGGCGGTGCCTCGGCGGGCGACGCAGCGGACGTCTCAGCGGCCACCCGCGCGACGACCTCGTCGGCGAACCCGTCACGTGCCTCGAGCCCGGCGGCCGGGTCGGCGACGCGCAGTCGCTCCAGCGGGTCGCGCTGCTCGTTGTCGTTCATGGGATCACCCTCCGTGACATCCGCTCTCACCATGAATGTGTGCCGCGCGCGCAGAACCTTGCATTCGGAGGCGGGTCAGAACGACATCCGTTCGCCCCATGCCTCGCGGAGGCGCTTGCGTGCACGGGAGAGCGCGGCATCCGCCCCCGACCGCGAGATGCCGAGCACCTGTGCGAGCGCCTCGCCGTCGAGGCCCTCCCACGCGTGCAGGAGGAGGATGCGGCGGTCGCGTTCGCCGACGCTCATGAGGGCCCCGCGCAGCTCGTCGTCGAACAGGGCGCTCAGCTCGGGATCCTCAGCGACCCGCCGCTCGCCGCGCTCGGGCACGTCCTCGACGGGCAGATCGACGAGCTTGCGCCGATGATTGGCGAGCGTGAACCCGGCCGTCCGGTACAGCCATGGCAGCGCGGCCTCGCGCGGCACGTCGTCGCGCCGCCGCCACGCGGTCGCGAACACCTCGGCCGCGAGATCCTCGGCGTCCTGCCGCGGCCCGCGTCGCGCGAAATACCGCACGAGTGCGGTCGAATGCTCGCGCACGACCCCGGTGAACCACACGAGCGCGTCATCGCTCGCCACCGGCGGATCGGCGCGGTCGGTCATCGGCACCCCTTGGGTCGTGTCGGCGTCGGCGCTGGCGATCCTCACGCTCTGCATATGTCGCGACTGGGGCGAGTCTTGCACGTGTTGCCTCGAGATGTTGAGATCCGCTCGCCCACGTGCGGCTCGTGTCTGCCGGGGTCGTCCGATCCTCTACGATCACGCTGTGGACCTGAACACCGCGCGGTACGCTGCGCCTCGACCCCCTCGCTGAAGCGGCGATGGAGGCGTATGCCGACGGCAGGTACACGAAGTTCTGTCCGTTCGCGTTCGAGAGCGGCTGCTGGGAGACGGCCCTGATCACCGAGGCGTCCTGCGCCGCGCTCGAGATGGACCTCCACTACGCGAACGACGCGGGGGCGTGGACGGGCGAGCACACGGAGACGATCGAGAAGGCCGACGTGACCGGAGGGGAGTTCACGCCGGTGGTCTTCGGCCACGACGAGTACGACGTCGGGTGGATCCACGACGTCCGTTGCGCCGACTCTCCGGCGGCGTCTCCGCAGATCACCGAGCCGATCCAGCCGTCCGCTGCCACGAAGGCCATAGCGACGCCGCTCCAGGGGGGCGAGGCGGCGAACTTCGCCTTCGACGTTCAGCAACGGCCAGCAGTCGGAGCAGAAGAATCGCACGTCGCGAACTGACGTCGTCGCGGATGAACCGGTCGCCGTCGTGTTCGGCGACGATCACTACGATGTCGGCTGGATCAGCCACGTCGTCTGCTCGTCCTGAGGTCGAGTCCGATGCCATGGTCGCCGCCACGGCCGCGTCGCACGTGCCGAGTTGGCGCGATTCGACCTTCCGCCCCGATTGAAGGTCGAATCGCGTCACTTCGCGGCCACCACCTCAGCCGAGCACACGTCAGGCGATCGACTCCGACTACACGTTGAACCGGAACTCGACCACGTCGCCGTCCTGCATGACGTAGTCCTTGCCCTCCATGCGGGCCTTGCCCTTCGCGCGGGCCTCGGCGACCGAGCCGGTCGCGACGAGGTCGGCGAACGAGATGACCTCGGCCTTGATGAAGCCGCGCTCGAAGTCGGTGTGGATGACGCCGGCCGCCTGGGGGGCCTTCCAGCCCTTGTGGATCGTCCACGCGCGCGATTCCTTCGGGCCCGCCGTGAGGTAGGTCTGCAGGCCGAGGGTGTTGAAGCCGACACGAGCGAGCTGGTTCAGGCCCGACTCCTCCTGGCCGGTCGAGGCGAGCAGCTCGGCCGCGTCGGCCTCGTCGAGGTCGATGAGCTCCGACTCGATCTTCGCGTCGAGGAAGACCGCTTCGGCGGGGGCAACGAGCGCTGCAAGCTCGGCCTTACGAGCGGCATCCGTCAGCACCGCCTCATCGACGTTGAACACGTAGATGAACGGCTTCGCGGTGAGCAGGCCGAGCTCTTTGATGGGTTCGAGGTCGACGGATGCCGCAGAGAGCGGCGTGCCCTTCTGCAGCAGCTCCTGCGCCTCTTTCGCCGTTGCCAGCACCGATGGGTCGAGCTTCTTGCCCTTGACCTCCTTCTCGAAGCGCGGGATGGCGCGATCGAGCGTCTCGAGGTCGGCGAGCATGAGCTCGGCGTTGATGGTCTCCAGGTCGGCCTTGGGGTCGACGGTGCCCTCGACGTGCACGACGTCGTCGTCGGTGAAGCCGCGCACGACCTGGGCGATCGCGTCGGCCTCGCGGATGTTGGCGAGGAACTTGTTGCCGAGCCCCTCACCCTCCGACGCGCCGCGCACGATGCCCGCGATGTCGACGAACGAGACGGCGGCCGGCAGGATGCGCTCGGAGCCGAAGATGCCGGCGAGCGTCTCGAGTCGTGGGTCGGGCAGGCTCACCACGCCGATGTTCGGTTCGATCGTCGCGAAGGGATAGTTCGCCGCGAGCACCTGGTTCTTGGTGAGCGCGTTGAACAGGGTGGACTTGCCGACGTTGGGCAGGCCGACGATGCCGATAGTGAGAGCCACGGGGGTCTATCGTACCGGCCCGGCCTCGGAGACATCCGCCGCCGGCTCCTTCGCCCGGCGCACGCGCACCGTGAGGTACACGCCCGCGATCACGAGGAGGCCGCCGATCGCCGCGGCCGGCTCGAGCGTCGCCCCGAATGCCAGCGCGATGATGACCGTGAACACCGGAAGCAGGTTGAGGAACACGCCCGCCCTCGCCGGGCCGACCTTCGAGGTGCCGATGTTCCAGAGCGCGTACCCGGCGATCGAGGGGAAGATCACGATGTAGGCGAGCCCCAGCATGCCGGCGGGCTCCGTCGGCAGGCTCACCCCCGTGATCGCGACGAGCGGCAGCATCGTCACGACCGCGAAGACGGCCTGCACTGCGGTGGCCGTGATCGCCGGGGTGCGCAGGCGCCGCGAGATGAGGGAGTAGAAGGTCCAGGTCAGGACCGAGCCGATGACGAGCAGGTCGCCGGCGCTGAAGCCCTGGGCGACGAGCGCGCCGAGGTCGCCGCCGGTGAGCACGATGGTCACGCCGACGAATGCCACGACGATGCCCGCCACCTGCACTCGGTTCAGCCGCTCGTGCAGCAGGATCGCCGCGGCGAGCGCGATCGTCGCCGGGTTGATGGCGCTGATGACCGAGGCCTTCACGGCGCCGGTGAGCATGAGCGCGGCGTAGATGAGCAGCGTGTAGCCCGTGAGGCCGAGCAGCGACTGCACCAGGTGCAGCTTCCACTCGCGCAACGCGAGACGCCAATCGGGTCGCTCGATCATCCATGCGATGAGCACGAGTGGAACGGCCGCGAACACCCAGCGGAAGAACGTGAGCGAGATCGGCGAGATCTCGTGAGTGACCATCTCGCCGAACACGAAGTTGCCGGCCCAGAACAGGTTGGCGAGCGCCAGGTAGACGTAGACCCGGCCGTTTCTCACCCGTCAAGGCTACGCGTCGCCGCCGACTCCGCCTCGCCCTCGCCCCCGCCCTCCGCGTCGCCGCCGAGGCGGGCGCGGAAGCAGCGAGTGACGTAGGGCACGTCGAGTTCGTCGGCGCCGGCGACATCGGGATGCGTCGTGAGCAGCGTCTCGAGGGCGGCGATCGTGGCCGCCTGGTCGGCCGCCGAAGCCGTGATGAAGTAGCTGCGCGAGCGCACGAGGTCGAGGAAGCGCGCTCGCGACATCCGCTCGGTCCATTCGACGGTGTGCTCCTCGATCACGCCGAAGGGCGGGCCGATCTGCACGTAGCTCTCGAAGGTCGAGCTCGCGTCGTGCCGATCGTGCATGATCTCGCCCGCTTGGCGCAACCAGTCGGCACGGATGTCGCGGCTGTTCCAGACGAGGCCGAGCACTCCGCCGGGGCGCAGCACGCGGGCGATCTCGGGCACCGCCCGGTCGGGCTGGAACCAGTGCCACGCCTGCCCGGCCACGACGGCGTCGACGGAGTCGTCTTCGATCGGGATGTCCTCCGCCGTGCCGAGGATGCGCGGAACGCCCGGCACCGCCACCTCGAGCTCCTCGAGCATCTCCTCGACCGGGTCGACGGCGATCACCTCCCGGTCGAGCGCCACGAGCGCCTCGCTGAGCTTGCCCGTGCCGGCGCCGAGATCGAGCACGCGAACCGCATCACCGATGAGCCACGCGATCGCCTCGACGGGATAGCCCGGCCGCGAGTGGTGGTAGACGGATGCCGCGGCGCCGAACGATCGGGCACTCTCACGCGTTCCGGGGTCGCCCGGGTCGACGATGAGCCCGGGCTCCTGGGCTTCGAGCATCGGATCCTCCTCGGCTGCGGCGGCGCGGTCTCGAGGACATTCCACGCCCGCGCGGGGGCATCCGTCAACCGCCAGATCGCATTCGAGGGTCGCCGTCGCGTGCTCGTGCTCGGCGAGTCGCGGCCTGGTTCGCGACCCGCCCGGTCGCCGCGCGGGTCGGTGTCGCGGGTGCATGCAACGATGACTGCGTGCCAGTGGACTTCACCGCGATCGACTTCGAGACCGCCAATTCGTCGAGCGCGTCAGCCTGCTCGGTCGGCATCGTGAAAGTGCGCGACGGTCGCGTCGTCGATCGCGAGCACTGGTACATCCGGCCCCCGTTCCCGCACAACGACTTCTCGGAGTGGAACATCCGCATCCACGGCATCACGCCCGGGATGGTGGCGGATGCCCCCGGCTGGGCCGCGCACCTGCCCGCGCTCCGCGAGTTCGCGGGCGACGACGTGCTCGTGGCGCACAACGCCGGCTTCGACATGGGCGTGATCGCCAAGACCTCCGTCGCGGTCGGCCTCGAGGTGCCCGACTTCCGATACCTCTGCAGCCTGCAGGTCGCGCGCAAGACGTATCACCTCGACTCCTACCGCCTTCCCGTTGCGGCGATGGCCGCCGGCTTCGAGGACTTCTCCCACCACGACGCCCTCGCCGACGCCGAGGCGTGCGCGGCGATCGTCGTGCACGCCGCGAAGCGCCATGAGGCCGACGATCTCGAACGGCTCGCGCACATCACGAGGGTGAAGCTCGGCTCGATCGGCCCCGTCGCCACGCGTGAAGACGCCGCCGTGCACGGGCCGATGGCCCTGCAGTAACGCGCCCGGCCGACCTCGCTCGCCGCCGATGTCCGCGGCCCCTGCGACACTTGCGACATGGACCCGATCATCTCGCTCATCCTCGGCATCGTCGTCGGTGCGGCACTCGGCGCCCTCGGCGTGGCGTTCGTGCTGCAGTCGCGAGCAGCCCACGCTCCCAAGGGCGACGATCCGGCGGTGATCGAGGCGCGGCAGCAAGCGGCGCTCGCCGAGCAGAAGGCGTCGGATGCCGCGGTGAAGTCGATCCTGCGTGAAGAGCTCGCATCGGCGCAGGCGACGGCCGAGGCGCTTCGCGAGCAGATCGTGCAGGCCCAGCAGCAGTACCGCGAAGCGGTCGAGCAGCATCGTGCCGAGCAGCAGGCGCGCGAGGCCCGCGACGCGGCCGAGAGCCGGGTGCTGCAGGCGTTGGCGCCGGTCAAGCAGTCGCTCAGCGAGATGAAGACGAAGGTCACCGACCTCGAGCAGCAGCGCAGCCTCCAGCATGGCGAACTCGCCCAGCAGTTGAAGTCCGCAGCGGAGTCAGAGGAACGGCTTCGCTCCACGGCAGAGTCGCTCGCCTCGGCGCTCCGCTCCAACAGCACCCGCGGCGTATGGGGCGAGACGCAGCTGCGCAGCGTCGTCGAGGCGGCGGGGCTCCTCGAGCGCGTCGACTTCGACGTGCAGTCGAGCATCTCGAGCGATTCCGGAGCCGGTCGCCCCGACATGGTCGTGCGCCTGCCGGGCGGCAAGTCCATCGCCGTCGACGCCAAGGTGCCGTTCAACGCCTACCTCGAGGCCAGCCAGATCCCCGCGACGGCGAGCGGGGCCGATGCCGCGCGGCGCACCGAGTTCCTCAAGCAGCACGTCGCCGCGGTGCGAGCGCACATCACCGCCCTCGGGGCGAAGGGCTACTGGAACGGTCTCGACGCCTCCCCCGAACTCGTCATCGCATTCATCCCGAGCGAGTCGCTCGTCTCCGCCGCGATGGAGGCCGACCCGAGCATCATGGAGTTCGCCTTCTCGAAGCGCGTCGCGCTCGCTTCACCCGTCACGCTCTGGTCGGTGCTGAAGACGGTCGCGTTCTCGTGGCAGCAAGACGTGCTCACGAACGAGGCGAAGACACTCTTCGACCTGAGCCGCCAGCTGTACACCCGTCTCTCGACGACCGCCGGCCACATCGAGAAGCTCGGTCGCACGATCGAGCGCAGCGTGAAGGACTACAACACCTTCGTGGGCTCACTCGAGCGGCAGGTGCTCCCCACCGCCCGCAAGCTCGCGGCCCTCGACGAGTCGAAGGTGCTCGCTCCGCTCGAAGGCATCGAGGAGGCGCCCCGCGAGCTCACCGCGTACGAACTCGTCGCCGGCACCGGTGCCGACCTCGACCCCGAACTGCGCCGCCAGCTCGACGTGCCCGACGAGACCCGCCGATAGTCGCACGATGGCCGATCCGGCTCAGCCGACGAGCACGCTGACGACGTTCCCTGCCGGGTCCTTGAACCACGCGATATCCGGTCCCATGCCGCTCTCCGAGCCGCGAACGATGCCGCGCTCGTCGGTGCCGAAGTCGTCGGGCGAGGTGTAGATCTTCGTCACGACGCCGGCTGCGTTCAGCTCGTCGACTGCCGTGTCGATGTCGTCGACCAGGAGGTTCAGCACCGTGAAGCTCGCGGGCTCATGATTCGGCTTCGGATAGACGAAAACCGCCTGCCCTGATGGGAGCGTGAGCCGAAGCGCCCCCGCCATCGGCTCATCGTCGACCGGAAGTCCGAGCTTGGTGCCGTAGAACTCGCGAGCCGCGTCGAGGTCATCGACGCTGAATCCGGTGAATGCATCTCGAAACGTGACCATCGTGGTCTCCTTCGCAAACGTTGCCACCCAGACTCCCATGGCCCGGGCCGATGGTCGAGAGGTTCACCGCTCCGGCGGCGATGCCGCTTCATCGACCGGCGCCTCGAACCCTGCGGCGGCCTCTGCACCGGTGACGGTCGTGGGGTCCATCTCGGCGTCGAGCGGGTGCGCGAGCTCATCTTTGCCGAGCCGCGCCAGTGCGAGGGTCGCAAGGGCCAGAACGGGCGGAACCAGACCGGCGATGAGGAATGCGGGCATGAGGCCGATCGCCTCACCGACCGGGCCCGCGACGGCCATCGAGACGGGCATGAGTGCGAGCGAGACGAAGAAGTCGAGACTCGAGACCCGGCCGAGCATTGCGGGAGGCACGCGTCGCTGCAGGAGCGTGCCCCACAGCACTTGTGCGGCCGAGAACAGGAAGCCCACGAGGAAGAGCGCGACGATCATGACCCACAGCAGGCTCGTCGCGCCGAGGATCGCGAGCGGAACGCAGCCGAAGCCCCACGCGAGGATCATGAGCGTGAGGTACCTCCGCGGCACCTTGATCGAGGCGACCGCGAGAGAACCGACGGCGCCGCCCACGCCGAACGCAGCGAGGGCCAAGGCGAACGCCCCGGCGCCGCCCCCGGTCTGGTCTTTCACCGCGAACGGCAACAGCACCTCGATCGGCCCCATGATGAGGAAGACGAGCACGATCGCGAACACGAGCGTCGCGAGCAGCCACTTCGTCTGCAGCAGGTAGACGAACCCGCCGCGAAGGTCGATGAAGGTCTGGCGGAACGGATGCACCGTCGCCTCGTCGAGATCGCGACGCACTGCCGTCAAGCGCATCATCCGCAGCACCCCCGCCGCGATGAGCTGCAACCCGGCGACGACCGCGAACGCGAGCGCCGGCGAGTGCACCGCGATGAGCGCGCTCGCGAGCGCAGGCCCTGCGGCGTTCATGACCGACGGACGCAGCACGCCCTCGACGCCGTTCGCGGCGAGCAGTTGCTCGCCGGGCAGGATCGCGGGAAGCCACGCCGAGTACGCGGGGTAGAAGAATCCGTCGGCGACGCCGAGCACGAACGCGATCACGGCGATGTGCCAGACCTCGATGATGCCGCCGAAGGCGAGGGCGGCCGCGACGGCGAAGCCCGCGCCTCGCACGACCTCGACCGTGAAGAGGATGCGTCGCTGCGGGATGCGGTCGGCCGCGACGCCGCCGAACAGCACCGCGAGCACGAGTCCGAGACTCGAGCCGACCGCGACGAACGACAGGTCGACGGGACTGCCGCCCAGCTCCACGACCTGCCACACGGCGGCCACGATCCATGCGCCGGCGCTCAACAGCGACGAGGCGAGGGCGAGGATGAGGAGCCGGTACTGGCCCGATTCGAATGGTCGGAGCGCGCGCGGCAGTCGAGTGACCTGGGTCATCCCCTCATCATCGCGCGCCCCACGGACATTCGGTGGGCCGGCCGGATTTCATCACAGATCGCGCTCGTCGAGCCACTTCTCGGCGAGGTGATCGGCCGAGATGCGCCGCACGGTTCCCGAGGTGCCGCGCAACACGATGCTCTCGGTGCGGATGATCGGCCCCTTGCGCTTCACGCCGTCGACGAGGCCGCCGTCGGTCACGCCAGTCGCGACGAAGAACGTGTTGTCGCTGCGCACCATGTCGTCGAGCTCGAGCACGGCGTCGCAATCGAGTCCGGCTGCCTCGGCACGGCTTCGCTCCGCGTCGTCCTTCGGTGCGAGCCTGCCCTGCATGAACCCGCCGAGCGCCTTGAGTGCACACGCCGTGGTGATGCCCTCGGGGCTTCCGCCGATGCCGACGCAGAGGTCGATGCGCGACTCGTAGCGAGCGGCGTTGATGCCGCCGGCCACGTCGCCGTCGAGCATGAGCCGAGTGCCGGCGCCGGCCTCGCGGATCTCGGCGATGAGCTGCTCGTGCCTCGGGCGGTCGAGCACGGCGACGCGGAGCTCGCCGACGTCCTTGCCCTTCGCGGCCGCGAGCGCGCGGAGGTTCTCGCCGATGGGCTTGCGGATGTCGAGCACGCCGATCCCCTCGGGCCCGGCCACGATCTTGTCCATGTAGAACACGGAGGAGGCGTCGAGCATCGTGCCCCTGTCGGAGACCGCGATGACCGAGATGGCGTTCTGCCGTCCGGCCGCCGTGAGCGAGGTGCCGTCGATCGGGTCGACGGCGATGTCGCATGCCGGGCCGCGGCCGTTGCCGACCCGCTCGCCGTTGAACAGCATCGGCGCGGCATCCTTCTCGCCCTCGCCGATCACGACGACGCCGTCGAAGTTGACCGTGCCGAGGAACGCGCGCATCGCGTCGACCGCCGCTCCGTCGGCCCCGAGCTTGTCGCCGCGCCCGATCCACGGGTACGCGCGGATCGCCGCGGCCTCCGTGGCACGCACGAGTTCGAGTGCGATGTTGCGATCGGGGTGCAGGTGCTGGCTGGTCGTGTCGAAGCTCACCATCGAGGGTCCTCCCGGACGCTGTGCGCGATTCCGTCGCTCGGAACCGTCGTCGAGCGCTCGCGCCCGCCTCTCCAGCCTAGGCACCGGGCTCGCGCGCCACTGGAAGTTCCGGGTATCCGGCGGGGAAAGATTCGCAGAACTTAACGCTCAGGAAAGGCGAATGCCGACAACCCAGCCACCGTCCGGCCCGGAGCCACTCGCACGAGTTCAGCAGGAGCCGGGTCGAGCGCGCACTCGGTCACCGCAGCGATCGCCACGAACGCGGGCTCGGCGCAGAGTTCGTCGCGCGTCCAGCTGCGCGTCGCGTCGATCCCGGCGCGGGCGATCCGTGCCACCTCGCGCCTGGACTGCGGTGCCATCCGGGCGAGCATGAACCCGTCGTGCGCGCACACGATCGCCGCCTCGATGATGCCCTCGGGTGCGCCGCCGACGCCGAACAGCAGGTCGAGGGATCCGTCGGATGCCACGGCGTGCACGACGCGCTCGATGTCACCGTGCTCGAACTCGTGCAGCTGCGCCCCGGCCTCGGCGACCGCCGCGGCGAGCGCGGCGTTGCGCTGTCGGCGCTGCACGGCCACCGTGAGGTCGGCCACTCGGAGCCCGCGGGCTTCGGCAAGGCGGGCGAGGTTCTCGCCCACCGGCAGGTCGAGGCGCAGCTCGGCGTCGGGTCCCGCGTGCACGAGCTTGTCGAGATAGTGGGCGGGCCCGAGGTCGAGGAACGCCCCTCGAGGTGCCGCCGCGAGGATCGCCATCGCGCCCGGCTCCCCGGCTGCGGCCAGTCGCGTGCCGTCGACGGGATCGACGGCCACGTCGATGGCCGGTCCGGAACCGGTGCCGAACCGTTCGCCCGGGTGCAGCATCGGCGCGTCGTCCTTCTCGCCTTCGCCCGCGACGATCCGGCCGTCGACGGCGACCGTGGCGAGGGCTGCACGCAGCGCGTCGACCGCGGCGGCGTCGACCGCGTGCGGGTCCCCGTTCCCGACGAGCGGCCTCGCGGCGCCTGCCGCCGCTTCGACGGCGCGCAGGAGCGCGGCGCGCACCTCTTCGGGAATGGCCGGCGCCGCGGCATCCGTCGCCGCTGGGCTCTCGTCGGGTCCCATTCGCATCCCGCCATCTTGGCGTAGCCGGCTGGCAAGCGGCACAGCGGGCACCCCTGGGCACCGCCCGGTAACTCCCCAGCGGCAAGTCGTTAGACTCGTGGCGAACCCACCGTCGCCTTGAAGGAGCACCATGCCCATCGCAACCCCCGAGCAGTACGCCGAGATGCTCGACACCGCCAAGGCGAAGGGTTTCGCCTTCCCGGCATTCAACGTCTCCTCCTCGCAGACGCTCAACGCGGTGCTGCAGGGCCTCGCCGAGTCCGGATCCGACGGCATCATCCAGGTCACGACCGGCGGCGCCGACTACTTCGCCGGCCACACCGTGAAGGCCCGCGCGACCGGCGCGCTCGCGTTCGCCCGCTTCGCCCACGAGGTCGCGAAGAACTACCCGATCACCGTCGCGCTGCACACCGACCACTGCCCGAAGCCGGCGCTCGAGGACTTCGTGTTCCCGCTCATCGCCGCCTCCGAAGAAGAGGTCAAGGCGGGCCGCAACCCGATCTTCCAGTCGCACATGTGGGACGGCTCGGCCGTGCCGCTCACCGAGAACCTCGAGATCGCCAAAGAGATCCTGCCCCGCATGAAGGCCATCAACGCCGTGCTCGAGGTCGAGATCGGCGTCGTCGGCGGCGAAGAAGACGGCGTCCAGCACGAGGGCTCCAACGAGGCGCTCTACACGACCCTCGACGACGCGATCTCGACGGTCGAGGCCCTCGGCTTCGGCGAGCAGGGGCGCTACATGGCCGCCCTCACCTTCGGCAACGTGCACGGCGTCTACGCGCCCGGCAACGTCAAGCTGCGCCCCTCGCTCCTCAAGGAGATCCAAGACGGCCTCACGACGAAGTACGGCAACGGCCCGAAGCCCCTCGACCTCGTCTTCCACGGCGGCTCCGGCTCCACCGACGCCGAGATCGCCGAGGCGGTCGCGAACGGCGTCGTGAAGATGAACATCGACACCGACACGCAGTACGCGTTCACGCGCTCGATCGCCGGCTACATGTTCTCGAACTACGACGGCGTGCTGAAGGTCGACGGCGGCGTCGGCAACAAGAAGCAGTACGACCCGCGCGCGTGGGGCAAGGTCGCCGAGTCGGCGATGGCCGCCCGCGTGGGCGAGTCCACGCGCCAGCTCGGCTCCGCCGGCCAGTCGATCAGCGCGTAGGGCCCCGGATGTCGCAGCACGGTGCCGCCCGTCCGTCCGATGAGTCGGACGGTCGCGGTGCCGCGCGCGGCGACGCCTCCCCGGCGCCTTCGCGCGACGAGCGCCCTCGTCCGCAGTACGGCGAATACGCCCCCGAGGGCTGGAGCTGGCAGCCTCCCGCCGATGAGCGCACGTCCGACCCGGCACCGCAGATGGCCACGCCACCGCCGCTGCCGGTCGCGGCATCCGTCGACCGTCGCGACCGCCCCGCCGACCGGATCGTCACGATCCTGCTGCTCGTCGTCGGGGTGCTCGGAGCGTGGAGCGCGATCGGCTCCCTGCAGTCACTGCCGACCGTTCTCCCCGAGGCGTTGCGGCAGGCCTCCGAGATGCTCGGCACCGGCGGTGCGGCGTTCGACTACACGCCGGCCCCCGAGGTGGCCGGCCTCATCCTCACCGGGCAGATCATCCAATTCGTGCTGCTGGCGTTCGTCGTGTGGTGGTCGATCGCCCGCTTGCGCGCCCGACGACTGGCGTTCTGGGTGCCGCTCGTCGGCGGCGTGCTGTCGTTCATCGCGCTGTACGCGATCATGTTCGCCATCATCATGAGCGACCCGGCACTCGTCGAGCGGCTGAGCGCCGCTTGACCCACGGCGCCGCCTGGCAACAAGCGGGCGTCGGGATCGCGCTCTAGCTCTGGTCGCTGCGCGCCCGGCCGCCGAGCGCCCGGGCGTCGCGGTTGCCGGCGAGGTCGTTGCGCAGCTCCTTCGGGAGCGAGAAGATCAGGTCTTCCTCGGCCGTCTTGACCTCGGCGACCTCGCCGTAGCCGGCGTCGGCGAGCGCGGCGAGCAGCTCTTGCACGAGCTCTTCGGGCACGGATGCCCCGCTCGTCACGCCGACGGTCTCGACGCCGTCGAGCCATTCCTGCCTGACCTCGCTCGCGTAGTCGACTCGGTAGGCGGCCTTCGCGCCGTACTCGAGCGCCACTTCGACGAGCCGAACGCTGTTCGAGCTGTTGGCTGAGCCCACGACGATCACGAGGTCGGCGTTCTGCGCGACCTTCTTGATCGCGACCTGGCGGTTCTGGGTGGCGTAGCAGATGTCGTCGGACGGCGGATCTTGGAGGTTCGGGAACCGCTCGCGCAAGCGCCGCACGGTCTCCATCGTCTCGTCGACCGAGAGCGTGGTCTGTGAGAGCCACACGACCTTGTCAGGGTCGCGGACCTCGATGTTCGCCACCTCGTCGGGACTGCCGACGAGGGTGACGTGATCGGGAGCCTCACCGGCGGTGCCCTCGACCTCTTCGTGCCCTTCGTGGCCGATGAGCAGGATCTCGAAGTCGTCGCGGGCGAAGCGAACTGCCTCGCGGTGCACCTTCGTGACGAGGGGGCAGGTCGCGTCGATCGCGTGCAGGCCGCGATCGGCGGCCGCGTTCACGACGGCCGGCGAGACGCCATGCGCGCTGAAGACGATGTGCGCGCCCTCGGGAACCTCGTCGACCTCGTCGACGAAGATGGCTCCCTGCTGCTCGAGCTCGGTGACGACGTGGATGTTGTGCACGATCTGCTTGCGCACGTAGACCGGCGCACCGTAGTGCTCGAGGGCCTTCTCGACGGCGATCACCGCGCGGTCGACGCCGGCGCAATAGCCGCGGGGCGCTGCGAGCAGCACACGCTTGTGTCCGGGGACCGGGATATCCTTGAGCCGGCCGCGCACGCCCGGGACTCTGGGCATGCCGAGGCCGATTCGCGGGGCATCCGTCAAGCTCGTCACGATGCCCATCCTACGCGGCTGAGATGGACCGAAAGGCTGGGAGGCCAGATGACGGATGCACCGGCGACACGTGACGCGCCGTGGCCGGTCGCTCTGCTCTCGGGCAAGCTCAAGCAATACATCGACCGACTCGGCACGGTCTGGGTCGAGGGCGAGATCACGCAATGGGGCGTCTCCGCCGGCAACGTCTACGGCAAGCTGAAAGACCTCGACGCCGACGCGACCCTGTCGTTCCAGGTCTGGTCATCGGTGCGGGCCCGCTTCACCGAGCAGTTCAAGGCGGGCGACCGGGTCATCGCCCTCGTGAAGCCGAACTGGTGGGTCAAAGGCGGCTCGCTCTCGATGCAGGTCTTCGAGCTCAGGCACGTGGGCCTCGGCGACCTGCTCGAACGACTCGAGCGGCTGCGCACCGCACTCGCCGCCGAGGGGCTGTTCAACGCGTCACGCAAGCGCCGGCTGCCGTTCCTGCCAGGTGTCGTGGGCCTCATCACCGGCAAAGACAGCGACGCCGAGCACGACGTGGTGCGCAACGCCAGGCTCCGCTGGCCCGCCGTCGACTTCCGAGTCGTGCATGCGGCGGTGCAGGGCGACCGCACGGTGCCCGAGGTCATCGCCGCGATCAAGCGGCTCGACGCCGATCCCGACGTGCACGTCATCATCATCGCCCGCGGCGGCGGCGACTTCCAGAACCTGCTGGGCTTCAGCGATGAGCGCCTCGTGCGTGCCGCTGCGGCGGCATCCACCCCCATCGTCTCGGCCATCGGGCACGAGGCCGACCGGCCGCTGCTCGACGAGGTGGCCGATCTCAGGGCTTCGACGCCCACGGATGCCGCCAAGCGCGTGGTGCCCGACATCAGCGAGGAGCTCGTGCGCATCGAGCAGGCGCGAGCGCGGCTCAGCATGCGGCTCTCGGCAATCCTCGGCCGCGAGATCGACCGCATCGGCCACCTCCGCTCGCGTCCGGCGCTCGCCGACACCTCGTGGATCGTCGACCGCCGCGCCGAAGACCTCACGAGATGGGTCGCGCGCGGCGCCGAGCTCATCGATCGCACGCTCGAGCGAGCCACGTCGAGCACAGCCGAACTGCGAACGCGACTGCGATCCCTCTCACCGCAAGCCACGCTCGATCGCGGCTACGCGATCGTGCAGGGCGCCGACGGGCACGTCGTGCGAGCGCCATCGGCGGCGCCCGACGGCACGAAACTCCTCGTCACCCTCGCCGAAGGCGCGATCGCCGCCGTCTCTCGCGGCGAAGTGCCCGATCACCGGGCACCCGCGGCCGACGCTGCGCGCGGCTCTGCGCCCGACTCTGCGGCCGGCTCCGCCGCCGACTCTGCGGCCGGCTCCGCCGCCGACTCTGCGGCCGACTCCGCGGCGAAGCGTGCCGGTGGCCCCGAATAGAATGGATGCCATGTCCTCCACGCCCGATGTCGCCGAGCTGAGCTACGAGCAGGCCCGCGACGAGCTCGTGCGCGTCGTCGGCGAACTCGAGCAGGGCTCGGCGACGCTCGAGCAGTCGCTCGCGCTGTGGGAACGCGGCGAGGCCCTCGCGGCACGGTGCGAGGAGTGGCTCATCGGAGCGAAGGCGCGACTCGACGCGGCGCGTGCAGGCAGCGCGGCCCGCGCAGCATCCGACCACGCCGGCGAACACTGATGGCCGCGCGACCGCCGCGGGTCGTCGCCGAACTCGGCCGGCCCGAGACGCCCGAAGAGACCGCGGCACGCCTGGCCGAGAACTCCCGCCTGCACCGCCAGCGCCAGACCCTCAAGAACCTCGTGCTCGCCCTCGGTGCGAGCCTGGTCGTGATGCTCGTCCTCGTGCTGCTCGTGCCGCGCAGCGACACGCCCATCGAGCCCGACATCGACGTCGCGGCGGTCGCCGAGCAGGCGCAGATCGCCAGCTCCGACCCGCTCGCGGTGCCCGATCTTCCCGAGGGGTGGCGCGCGAACGCGGCCGAGCTGCGCAAGAGCGAGGCCGACGGCGTCACCGCGTGGTACGCCGGCTACCTCACGCCGAGCGACGAGTACGTCGGCATGTACCAGGGGCTCGAGGCGAATCCCACGTGGGTCGCCGGCCTGCTCGAGCGCACGCTCGCGAGCGGGACGACGACCATCGACGGCATCGACTGGACCGTGTACGACAACCGCGAGTCGACCGACGATGTGGGCAACGCCCGCTACGGCCTCGTGACCGAGGCGGGCGGCAACACCTTCGTGCTGATCGGCACGGCGACGACCGACGAGTTCGAGACGATCGGCGCGGCACTCACGACCACCGTCGAAGCACAGCGCTGATCATCGAGCACCGCACCGGCCACCGACTACACCGACCGACGACCCGCAGCACCGAGAGGACCCCCGTGAGCGACCAGTCGACCGAACGTCCCGAGACGCCGGCTGCCACCTGGCGTGAGCTGCGGCGAGGCAACGAGCGATTCGTCGCCGGCGAGCCGCAGCATCCGCGGCAAGACGTCGACCACCGCACCGCGCTCGCGGCGCGCCAGCGGCCGCTCGTCGCGATCTTCGGCTGCAGCGATTCCCGCCTGTCGGCCGAGATCATCTTCGACGTCGGTCTCGGCGACGCCTTCGTCGTGCGCAACGCCGGCCAAGTCATCTCCGACTCGGTGCTCGGCTCGCTCGAATACGCGGTGGGGGTGCTCGGCGTGCCGCTCATCCTCGTGCTCGGTCACGACGAGTGCGGCGCCGTGCTCGCAGCGATCGAGTCCCAGACGCCCGATGCAGCACCGCTCCCGGCGCACATCAACTCGATCGTCTCCCGTATTGTGCCGGCCGTCCGGCGAGTGGCGGGGGGCGACCCGTCCCTGCCGATCGAGCGCGACCACGTCGACGCGGGCTTCGTCGGACGCGAGCATCTGCGCGACACGGTCGCCGAGCTGCTCGAGAGCTCCGAGATGATCAGCGACGCGATCGCAGCCGGTACGCTGGCTATCGTCGGCGCGAACTACCGCTTGCTCGAAGGGCGCGCCGAGACCGACATCGTCGTCGGACGCATCTGACCGCCGCATTCGCGGCTCCCGCCGGGAGGGCCCGGCACGCAACCGAAAGGGATCACACCGTGGTGGACAACCCCGCCGACTATCGGATCGAACACGACACGATGGGCGAGGTGCGGGTGCCCGCATCGGCGCTGTACCGTGCGCAGACGCAACGCGCCGTCGAGAACTTCCCCATCTCGGGCTCTGGGCTCGAGATCCAGCAGCTCCAGGCGCTCGCACGCATCAAGAAGGCCGCCGCGCAGGCGAACGCACGTCTCGGCGTGCTCGACGCCGACATCGCGAGGGCCATCGAAGAGGCGGCCGACGAGGTCATCGAGGGTCGCCACGATGCCGTCGAGCACTTCCCCGTCGACGTCTACCAGACGGGGTCCGGCACCTCCTCGAACATGAACATGAACGAGGTGCTCGCGACGATCGCGACCGAGAAGCTCGGCGCCCCGGTGCATCCGAACGATCACGTCAACGCCTCGCAGTCCTCGAACGACGTGTTCCCGACCTCGGTGCACATCGCCGTCACCGCGGCACTCATCGACGACCTCATCCCGTCGCTCGACCACCTCGCCGTCTCGCTCGAGGCGAAGGCCGACGCGTGGTCGGGCGTCGTGAAGGCCGGCCGCACGCACCTCATGGACGCCACCCCGGTCACCCTCGGCCAGGAGTTCGGCGGCTACGCGCGCCAGATGCGCCTCGGCATCGAGCGAGTGCGCTCGGCGCTCCCCCGCGTCGCCGAGGTGCCGCTCGGCGGCACCGCCGTCGGCACGGGCATCAACACCCCGGCCGGTTTCCCGCAGCTGGTCATCGAGCTCCTCCAGCAGGAGACCGAGCTGCCGATCACCGAGGCGGTCGACCACTTCGAGGCGCAAGCCAACCGCGATGGGCTCGTCGACGCCTCGGGCGCGCTCCGCACCATCGCCGTGAGCCTCACGAAGATCGCCAACGACATCCGGTGGATGGGATCGGGGCCGAACACCGGCCTCGGCGAGCTGAACATCCCCGACCTGCAGCCTGGATCCTCGATCATGCCGGGCAAGGTCAACCCCGTCATCCCCGAGGCCGTGCTCATGGTCGCGTCGCGGGTCATCGGCAACGACGCGACGATCGCGTGGGCCGGGGCATCCGGATCCTTCGAACTCAACGTGCAGATCCCCGTCATGGGCACGGCCTTGCTCGAGTCGATCCGCCTCCTCTCGAACTCCGTGCGCGCGCTCGCCGACAAGACGATCGACGGGCTCGAGGCCAACATCGAGCGCACGAGTGCCCTCGCCGGCATGTCGCCCTCGATCGTCACGCCGCTCAACAAGCTCATCGGCTACGAGGCCGCAGCGAAGATCGCCAAGCACTCGGTGGCGCAGGGCATCACCGTGCGCGAGGCCGTCATCGACCTCGGCTACGTGGAGCGCGGCGAGCTCTCCGAGGAGCAGCTCGACACGGCCCTCGACCTGCTCTCGATGACGCGGCCGCCGCAGGCCTGACTCGCGCTCACGCACGCGGAACGCCCACTCGCTCCGAACGCGTCACTTCCGGGACATCCGGCTGGCCCGATCGCGCCAACCGCGTCGGGAAGTGACGCGTTCGCCTTGCGACTCCCCGACGATTCCGGTGTAATTAACGTGTTCGTTAATTAACTAAGGACGCAACTTTTCGTGGACGAGCTGAGCGCCATCTTCGCGGCCCTTGCCGACCCGACGCGGCGGGCGATGCTCGCGCGACTGGCAACGGGCGAGGCGACGGTCGGCGAGCTCGCAGCTCCCCACGACATCAGCCTTCCGGCTGTCTCGCGACACCTCAAGGTGCTCGAGCGGGCAGGGCTCGTGACCAAGGGACGTGACGCCCAGTGGCGTCCGTGCCGACTCGAGACGAAGCCGCTCGAAGAGATCGACGAGTGGATGTCGACGTACCGCGCGTTCTTCGAAGGCCGCCTCGACGCCCTCGACACGCATCTGAACACCATCACGGGCCGATCGGCCGAGAAGGAGAAGTCATGACCGACACGGAGTCCTCGACCGACACGAGACGCGGATTCAGCATCGTGCGGCACCTCGATGCCCCGCGTGAGCTCGTCTTCCGTGCATGGACCGATCCCGCACAGCTGCACTGGTTCGCGGGGGTGGCGCCGTCGGCGGAGCATCCGTCGACCGTCGACCTCCGGATCGGCGGTGCCTGGCGCGTGTTCCTCGTCGAGCAGAACGACGAGGCCCGCTCATACGTCACCGGTGGCGTCTACCGCGAGATCGCCGCGCCCTCGCGCCTCGTCTTCTCGTGGGGCGCCGTCGGCGGCTGGCCGGAGATCGATCCAGAGGACCCTGACGGTCTCGACCGCCTGCCCATCGTCACCGTCGACCTCGACGCGATCGGCGCGACGACCCGGATGACCCTCCACTTCGGCTTCGCTGACGCCGTTCCCGACTCCCGCGTTCGCGAATGGATCGCGCTGGGTGTCGAGCCCGGCATGAACGCGACGATCGACCGCCTCGCCCCGCACCTCGCACGTTCATGATCGCTCGGGCGCTCGGGCGCTCGGGCGTTCGTCTGAACGTCGCCCGAGCGCCCCGCACTCGCGCTAGTTCAGCTCGGCGCCGTCGAGCATCTCCGAGACGAGTGCGGCGATCGCTGAGCGCTCCGAGCGGGTGAGGGTGATGTGGGCGAAGAGCGGATGCCCCTTCAGGGTCTCGATGACGCTCGCGACGCCGTCGTGGCGACCCACACGCAGGTTGTCGCGCTGGGCGACATCGTGGGTGAGCACGACCCGCGAGTTCTGCCCGATGCGGGAGAGCACGGTGAGCAGCACGTTGCGTTCGAGCGATTGCGCCTCGTCGACGATCACGAACGCGTCGTGCAACGAGCGGCCGCGGATGTGGGTGAGCGGCAGCACCTCGAGGATGCCGCGATCGATGACCTCCTCGAGCACATTGTCGGAGACCACGGAACCGAGGGTGTCGAACACCGCTTGCCCCCAGGGGTTCATCTTCTCGCCCTGGTCGCCTGGCAGGTAGCCGAGCTCCTGGCCGCCCACGGCATAGAGCGGGCGGAACACCATGATCTTCTTGTGCTGCTGGCGCTCGAGCACCATCTCGAGGCCGGCACACAGGGCGAGCGCCGACTTTCCGGTGCCCGCGCGCCCGCCGAGCGAGAGGATGCCGATCTCGGGGTCGAGCAGCAAGTCGATCGCGAGCCGCTGCTCGGCCGATCGGCCGTGCACGCCGAAGACGTCGCGATCGCCGCGCACGAGCTTCACCTCGTGCTCGCCGACGACCCGGCCGAGTGCAGACCCTCGCTCCGAGTGGATCACGACGCCCGTGTTCACGGGCAGGTCTGCCACGGCCGCCGTCGTCATCACCTCGTGCTCGTAGAGCTTGGCCATGTCGTTCGATCCGAGCGAGAGCTCGGCCATGCCGCTCCAGCCGGAGTCGATCGCGAGCTCGGCGCGGTACTCCTGGGCATCGAGGCCGATCGACGCCGCCTTGACGCGCAACGGCAGGTCTTTCGAGACGACGGTCACGGCGACGCCATCGTTCGCGAGGTTCATCGCGCACGCGAGGATGCGCGAGTCGTTGTCGCCGAGCTGGAGCCCGCTCGGGAGCACCGACGGATTCGAGTGGTTGAGCTCCACCCGCAGCGATCCGCCCTCACCCACGGGGATCGGGAAGTCGAGGCGCTCGTGTTCGATCCGCAGTTCGTCGAGGATTCGCAGCGACTGCCGTGCGAAGTACCCGATCTCGGGATGGTTGCGCTTCGACTCGAGTTCCGTGATCACCACGACTGGCAGCACCACCGCATGCTCGGCGAATCGGAACAGCGCCTTCGGGTCCGAGAGGAGCACCGAAGTGTCGAGCACGTACGTCCGCACCGCTTGCGCATCGTGCACAGGCGTCGCCTCGCCGGATTGCGCCTTGGCGCCACCCGCGGTTCGACCGACGGACTTTGAGGTTTCAACTGAAGCCACGACCGCTCCTGCCCCGAGCGTTCCGCTCGGCTCTCGGCCGGCCGGCGATCCTCCTACGAGCGGTTCACGAGCCGACTCGATCAGGCACCTTGCCTGATGTCTCCGACCGTACTTCGGCGTCGCCGAATCCGCGCCATCGACACGCAGAATGTCACGCGGGTGTCACGCGTCGTTCACATGCGGACGCGGATGTCGCGAGCTGCACGCCGAACGCGCGCCGCTGTCGACGACGCGGCGCTCAGTACCTCGCCGCCGAGCTGTACGACACGAACGCCGCACGCAGCATCTCGAGCGTCTCGCCCGACGTGCCCGAGTGCACGCTCAGGCGCACCCGCCCCTGCCGCGTCGTGGCGGTGACGCCGTGGTTGTGCAGCGAGGCGGTCAGCAGCGTCACCTGCTCGGCGGGCGGCTCGAGCACGACGAGCCCCGCGCGTTCCTGTTCGTCGCGCGACGAGACGACCGCGATGGCGAACTCATCGGCCAGGTCGATGACGCGGCTCGCGCGTTCGGCGACGGCGGCGTTGATCGCCGGCACCCCGACACGGGCGATCTCCTCGAGCGACGCGGCGAGGCGCGCCTCGCCGATCGGGTCGGGGTTCGAGACACGGAACGCCCGGGCGTCGGATGCCGGCGGCGGCACCTCGCCCCAGGGCTCGGCCTCCTCGGTGCCCGAGAACCCCGAGAACACCGGCGTGAGCCGCTCGAGCGCGCGCGACGACAGCGCCATGATCCCGGTGCCCCAGCCGGCGCGGCACCACTTCTGCCCGCCGCTCAGCACGACGTCGGCGGCTTCCCACGGCGCGTCGACCACGCCGAAGCCCTGGATGGCATCGACGATCAGCAGCCGATCACCGATCACCTGCCGGATTCCCTCGATGTCGCTGAGGTACCCGGTGCGCGCGTCGACGAGGCTCACCGCGACGGCGGCCACGTTCGACTCGAGCTGCGCTCGGATCTGCCCCGGCGTGACCTTGCCGTGATCGGTCTCGAGCCAGGTGGGCTGCACGGTGTGCAGCGCCTCCATGGCGCGCACCGCCGCGATGGGCAGGCTCGGGAACTCGTCGGCTGACAACAGCACACCGCCCGTGAGACCGAACATGGCGTGCATGATGCCTTGCGTCGTGTTCGGCTGGAAGACGATCGCCTCGGCCGGGAACCCCGTCACGGCGGATGCCGCCGCGCGAAGCCGCGTATCCTGCTCGGCGAAGGCGTCGAGGCTGCCGTGCCGCGCCCGCTGCAGCACTTGCGTGAAGGCGAGCGCCTCCTCGGCGGCAGACGTCGAGAGCGGGCCGACGCGGGCGTAGTCGAGGTATCCCGGCTCGTCGGTGAATCCGGCGTTGAATTCGTCGATGGTCACGTGGGTGTGCCCCCTTCTCCGAGGCATATTGTGACAGAACGAACGGCCCGATCACCCGCCGAATCGACGATGCCGCTTCGCATAGTCGCGAAGTGCCCTCAGGAAGTCGACTTTTCGCAGGTCGGGCCCGAGCGCTTCGACGAAGTAGAACTCGCTGTGCGCCGCCTGCCAGAGCATGAAATCGCTGAGGCGCTGCTCCCCCGACGTGCGGATCACGAGATCGGGATCGGGCTGGCCACCCGTGTAGAGATGCTCGCCGATGAGGTCGGGGGTGAGTCGCTCGGCGAGGTCTTCGAGGCTGCGTCCCTCGGCATGGTGTGCCGCGACGATCGAGCGCATCGCATCGGTGATCTCCTTGCGGCCGCCGTAGCCGACGGCGAGGTTCACGTGCAGGCCTCGCTTGTCGGCGGTGCGGTGCTCAGCGGCATCGAGGGCGGCGACGAGCGGCTCGGGCAGCCCGGCATCCGACCCGACATGCTGGACGCGCCAGTCGCGATAGTGCGAGAGCTCCTCGGCGAGCTCGGCGATGATCTCGATGAGGTCGGCGAGCTCGCTCTCGGGCCGGTTGCCGAGATTGTCGCTCGAGAGCAGATAGAGCGTGACCGTGGTGATGCCGAGGTCGTCGCACCACTCGAGGAACTCGCGCATCTTCGCGGCGCCCGCACGGTGGCCGTGGGCGGCCGAGTCGTAGCCGAGCTGCTTCGCCCAGCGACGGTTGCCGTCGATGATCATCGCGACGTGGCGCGGACCGGAGGTCGGATCGAGTCCGCGCCGCAACCGGTTCTGGTAGAGGCGGTAGAGCAGGCCGCGACCGATGGAGTGATCGCTCGTGTGCACGGACCCACGCTACCGCCCCGCGGCATCCGGCACTCACAGCGAGCCCTGATCGTCGAAGCTCTACGCTGGCTGGATGACCTCGAAGCGCCGCCGCGAACACGACGATCTCGCGCAGCAGCTCTCCCGCCCGGCCGCGGCGGACGACCCGGCAGATGCCGCGCTCTCCCCCGATCAGCACGGCTCCGACCTGCCGAACATCCCGGTGCTCGACGACGGCATCTCGCGCGCCGACGTGAAGCCCACCTGGCGCGGCTGGATCCACGCCGTCACGTTCCCGATCACGATCCTCGCGGGTGTCGTGCTCCTCGTGCTGGCACAGAGCGCGCCGGCGAAGCTGGCGTCGCTCGTGTTCGTGCTGACCTCGATGCTGCTCTTCGGCAACTCGGCGCTCTACCACCGCTTCGACTGGAAGCCGAAGACGAAGCTGCTCCTCAAGCGCATCGACCACGCCAACATCTTCCTGCTCATCGCCGGCACCTACACGCCGCTCGCGATCCTCGCGCTGCCACCGAGCAAGGGCTGGCTGCTGCTCGGCGTGGTGTGGGCCGGCGCACTGGTCGGCATCGGCTTCCGGGTGTTCTGGATCTCAGCCCCGCGCTGGCTCTACGTGCTGCTCTACCTGCTGCTCGGCTGGGGCCGCGGTGATGTACCTCGGCGACCTCTTCGCGGTGAACGCCCTCATGATGGTGCTCGTCATCGTCGGCGGCCTGCTCTACACGGGGGGTGCGATCGTCTATGCGCTGAAGAAGCCGAATCCGTGGCCGGGAGTCTTCGGCTTCCACGAGATCTTCCACGCGTGCACGGTGCTCGCGTTCATGTGCCACTGGACGGCGACGCTGCTCATCGCCGTCGACCCCACGTACCACACAGGCTGAGCCGGGCCGCGTTCAGCGAGCGGATGCCGCGCCGGGGCCGCTCTCGTCGTCGTCGGCGTTCGGCGCCGGGCTCGAGACATCCGGCGCCACGCCTTCACTCCCGGGCATCTCGGCCTCGAGGCGCTCGACCTCGAGCCGCTCGCGCACCTCGGCGCGGTAATTCGTGCGCCGGATGCGCCGCACCATGTCGAGGATCAGGAGCACCACCACGACCATCAGGGCGAACGTCACGACGAAGCCCCAGACGCCCGGGGTCACGGTGTCGGGGTCGAACTCCTCCTCTGCGGCGATCACGATCGCGCCGGTGAGGCGTGCGATCACGAGCGTGCTCCGGCGACGGAACAAGCGGGCACGACGAGCATCGGATTCCCTTCACCGGGGGCGGGTTAGGCTGGATTCAAGCCTAGACGATCGAGGCGGGAAGGGGCCGAGCCGTGGCCGAGCAGACCGAGGTGCTCGCTGCGCGCTACGGGCGCACACCCGGCACGCGCACTCGCGATCGACTGCTCCTGATCGGTGCTGCGATCGTCTTCGCGATCGTGCTCGTCGCATGGGTCGTGTGGGCGGGGCTCGACGGCCAACGGCCGGCAGTCCAGGCAACCGACACCGGGCATCGCCTCCTCACCGAGCAGCGCGCGGTCGAGGTGAGCTGGACCCTGTCGGTGCCGCCCGGTAACGAGACCGCCTGCATCGTGCAGGCGCTCAACGAGGATTTCACCGTCGTCGGCTGGAAGGTCGTCGAACTGCCCGCGTCGGATCGGCACCTCCGCACCTTCACCGAGCAGGTTCGAACGGCGCAGGAAGCGAACACGGGTTTGATTTACCGGTGTTGGCTCACCTAACATTGGTTGTTCGCCCTGACAGTCGTCGGGGCGTCACGTCTATTTCGGGAGTGCACCATGGCGCACGAAGCCACCGTCACCTGGCTTACCCAGGAGGCCTACGACCGGCTTGCGGCCGAGCTCGAGCAGCTCTCCACCAATGGGCGCGAGGAGATCGCGAAGCGCATCGAATCCGCCCGTGAAGAGGGCGACCTCAAGGAGAACGGCGGATACCACGCTGCGAAAGACGAGCAGGGCAAGCAAGAGGCACGCATTCGCCAGCTGAAGTCGCTGCTGCGCTCCGCGCAGGTCGGCGAGGCGCCCACCTCCAACGGCGTCGTCCAGCCCGGCACCGTGATCTCCGCGGTCATCGCCGGCGACGAGTCGACCTTCCTCATCGGCAGCCGTGAGATCGCCGGCGACTCCGAACTCGACGTCTACAGCGAGCAGAGCCCGCTGGGCGCCGCGATCCTCGGCCTGAAGGTCGGCGAGAAGACGAGCTACACCGCGCCGAACGGCCGCGAGATCGCGGTCGAGGTCACCGGTGTCGAGACCTGGGGCGGTCAGTAACCGAGATGTTCGACCAACGGCCCCTTCGCTTCGCGGAGGGGCCGTTGTCGTTCAGCGTGTGTGTCGATCGTCAGCGCCTCAGACGACCGCTCGGCGCGTCAGTCGACGTCGACCTTCGGATCGTACCCGGCCCGCCGGAGGGTCTCGACGACGACCTCGCGGTGCACGGGCCCGCGTGTCTCGACTGAGAGCTTCAGTTCGACCTCGGAGATCTGCAGTCCGGACCCGTGACGCGTGTGCAGCACTTCGATGACGTTGGCGTTCGCCTCGGCGAGCAACTCGGCGACGCGCGCGAGTTGGCCTGGACGGTCGGGAAGCCCGACACGCAGCGAGAGGTAGCGATCGGAGGCCGACAGACCGTGCGCGATGACGCGTTGCATGAGCAGCGGGTCGATGTTGCCGCCGGAGAGGAGCGCGACGACGGGACCGTCGGATTTCACCGCACCCGTCATGATCGCCGCGACCGAGACCGCGCCCGCCGGTTCGACGACGAGCTTCGCGCGCTCGAGGAGAACGAGCAGGGCGCGGGCGATGTCGTCTTCGGAGACGGTGACGACCTCGTCGACCGCCTCCCGGATGATCTCGAAGTTCAATTCGCCGGGGCGGTATACCGCGATGCCGTCGGCGATCGTCGGCACGACGGGCACCTGCTGCGGCGAACCGGCCGCGAGCGAGGCGACGTAGGGAGCGGCGTTCTCGGCCTGCACACCGATGACGCGGATGACGCGGCCCTCACGGGCGGCCTGCTGCTTCACCGCGCTCGCGATGCCCGCCACGAGCCCGCCGCCGCCGACCGGCACGACGATCGTGGTGGCGTCGGGTGCCTGCTCGAGGATCTCGAGGCCGAGGGTCCCCTGTCCGGCGATGATGTCGGGATGGTCGAACGGCGGGATGAGCACCGCGCCGGTCTCGGCGGCATAGGCAGCGGCGGCCTCGAGCGCCTCGCCCACCGAGTCGCCGCGCAACACGACCTCGGCGCCGTAGTGCCTGGTCGCGTCGAGCTTCGGCAGGGCCACGCCCACCGGCATGAAGATCGTCGCGCGGATGCCGAGCTCACGCGCCGCGAACGCCACGCCTTGGGCGTGGTTGCCGGCGGAGGCTGCCACGACGCCGCGCTCGCGCTCGGCCTGGGTGAGCGCCGAGATGCGATGGTAGGCGCCGCGGAGCTTGTAGGAGCCCGTTCGCTGGAGGTTCTCGCACTTGAGGTAGACGGGCACGCCGAGCCGATCGCCGAGGAATCGCGAGGACTCCATCGGGGTCTGCCGGGCGACGCGCCCCACGACCTCGCGCGCATGCTCGAACTCGGCGAGGCTCGGCCCCGGAATGGTCGTGGTCAATTCGTTCATTCTCCTCGCGCATATCCGGGTCGTTGTGGCACGGTCCGCCAGAGCGGCGAGCGGGCGGCGATCGCCGGTGGCCCTGACTGGTCTTTCCAGGATCCGCCGGCGATATAGAGGATCATCACGTTGAGCACCGCGGCCACCGGCACGGCGAAGAGCGCACCCGGAATGCCCGCGAGCAGCGAACCGGTCGCGACCGCGAGCACGACACCGAGCGGATGCACCTTCACGGCGGTGCCCATGATGAGCGGCTGCAGCACGTGGCCCTCGACCTGCTGCACGAGCAGCACGATGCCGAGCATCACGAGCGCGATGACGGGACCGTTGTAGACGAGCGCGACGAAGATGGCGAGCGCGCCCGTGACGACGGCACCGACGAAGGGGACGAACGAGCCGAGGAAGACGAGGATCGCGATCGGCACCGCGAGGGGGAGACCGAGGAAGAAGGCGCCGAGGCCGATGCCGACGGCATCGATCGTCGCGACGAGGATCTGCACCCGAACGAAGTTGCCGAGCGTCGCCCAGCCCGATTGACCTGCTCCGTCGATCGCGGCGCGGGCGCGTCGCGGGAAGACGCCGACGACCCAGTTCCAGATGCCGCGCCCGTCGATGAGGATGAACAGGGTCGCGAAGAGCGCGAGCAGGAGTCCCGCGATGAAGTGGCCGAGGGTCGACCCCAGCGAGAGCGCACCGGTCAGCAGCACGCTGCCGTCTTCCTGCGCGGAGTTCACCACTTGGGCGACGAAGTCGTTCAGTTGCTGCTCGGTGATGTGGAAGGGCCCCTCGAGGAGCCAGACCCGGAAGTCATTCCATGCGATCACGGATTGCGCGGCGAGTTCGTCGGAGCCGCGCACGATCTGCGTGATGCCGAGCCAGAGCAGGCCGCCGACGACCGCGAGCGTCGTGAGCATCGCGGTGGTCACGGCGAGCCACTTCGGCCATCGGTGCCGCTGCATGAAGCCCACGAAGGGCACGAGCAGGGCGCCGATGAGCACCGCCACGAGAATCGGGATGATGATGAGCCGCAGCTGGATGATGAGGAACACGACGACCGCGAGCATCCCGCCGACGAGGAGCAGTCGCCACGACCACGCGGCAGCGAGCCGCATGCTGTAGGGAATGCCGTCGGCGACCTCGTGCACCGGTTGCGGATCGGCCTCGACCGGCGCCTCCCCCGGCTTGGCCTCGCGCCCGAGGCCTGCTCGCGAACGAGCCCGCCCCTTCGACTCCGTCATTGCTCCAGTCTAGGCACGGCACATGCACCGAACTGCATGGGCGGACGGATGTCGCATCAACGGCTCCTCGCGTGTCGGAGGCGCCGGATACAGTCGAGCATCATGGTCGACTCCGTCAGTCCCGCTCTCGCCCGGCGCATCGCGCTCGCGGCGCAGGGCTTCTCGCGCCCCCTGCCCGAGTCACCCGGCCTGCGCCAGGTCGGCGGGGTCGTCGATCGGCTCGGGCTCCTCCAGATCGATTCCGTGAACGTGTTCGAGCGCAGTCACTACCTCCCGGCGTTCAGCCGCATCGGCGACTACGACCGCGCGCTGCTCGATCGGCTGACCACCGGCGGTCGGGGCCGCATGATCGAATACTGGGCGCACCAGGCGGCATTCATCCCGCGTGAGCTGTGGCCGCTCTTCGAGTTCCGTCGCGCGGAATACCGGGAGAAGGGCAGTGACTGGGGCGGCTGGGTCACCGAGAACCGCACACTCGCCGAATGGCTCCGTGCCGAGCTCGCGGCGAACGGCCCGATGCGCGCGAGCGAGATCGAACATGACGCCAACGAGCGCCGGGGTCCATGGTGGGGCTGGTCCGACGTCAAGCGCACGCTCGAGATGATGTTCCGCACCGGCGAGGTCGTGTGCGTCGAACGCCGCCGCTTCGAGCGCGTGTACGCGCTGCCCGAGCAGGCGCTCTCTCCCGAACTCCTCGGCGAGCCACCCGCCCAGGACGATGCTGTCCGGCACCTGATCGAGCTCGCGGCATCCGCGCTCGGCATCGGCACCGAGGCCGACCTCGCCGACTACTGGCGCATGAAGCGGGCACCAGTGCGCGCGGCGATCCGCGAGCTCGAGGAGGCGGGGGTGCTCCTGCCCGTCGAGGTCCCCGGCTGGACGACCGGGGCGCGGCCCACGCCCACGTGGCTGCACCGCGACGCGAAGCGGCCCCGGCGCATCGACGCGGCCGCGGTGCTCTCGCCGTTCGACCCGGTCGTGTGGTTCCGGCCCCGCACCGAGCGGTTGTTCGACTTCCACTACCGCATCGAGATCTACGTGCCCGAGCCCGACCGCAAGTTCGGCTATTACTCGCTGCCCGTGCTCATCGACGACCGCGTCGTCGGCCGCGTCGATCTCAAGAGCGACCGCCAGGCGGGAGTGCTCCGCGTGCAATCGGCGTGGGCCGAGCCCGGCGCGCCGACCGAGACGGCGGCGCGGCTCGCCCCGGTGCTCCTGCGTGCGGCCTCTTGGCAGGGGCTCGACGAGGTCGCGGTGACCGGCCGCGGAGATCTCTCCCCCGCGCTCGATTCCGAACTCGCGACCGCCAGAGCGGGCGTCGCCTAGAAGGCGCCGCCCATGGTCTCGAGTCGCTTGATGCGATCGGCGATCGGCGGGTGGGTCGCGAACAGCCGGTCGATGACGCCGGGCCGCAGCGGGTCGGCGATCCAGAGGTGCGCCATCGAGGAGTTCTGCCGGCGCATCGGCCGGCCGTAGGCCCCGAGCTTCTCGAGGGCGCTCGCGAGGGCGTCGGGATGCCGCGTCGTCATCGCGCCCGTGGCGTCAGCCAGGTACTCGCGCTGTCGTGACACGGCGAGCTGCACGAGGCTCGCGACGAGGGGCGCGATGAGCATCGCGACGAGGCCGAAGATGAGCACGACGGGGTTCTGGTTGTTGCCGCGCCCGAAGAACGTCATGCGCACGAGCATGTCGGAGATGAACCCCACCGCCACCACGAGACCGAACACGACCATCGAGAGTCGGATGTCGTAGTTGCGCACGTGGCCGAGCTCATGGGCCATGACGCCCTCGAGCTCGGCGTCGTCCATGATCTCGAGCAGGCCCGTGGTCGCGGCGACGACTGCGTGCTCAGGGTCTCGACCGGTGGCGAACGCGTTGGGCGCGGGGTCGGAGATGACGTAGACCTTCGGCATCGGCGTGCCGGTGGTGATCGAGAGGTTCTCCACCGTTCGCCAGAGCCGCGGGTGGTCGGCCTTGCTCTTCAGCTCGATCGCGCCCGACATGGCGATGGCCTGCCGGTCGGCGGTGAAGTACTGGAACAGGGCGTACACCGTCGCAATGACGAGCGTCACGATGACGATCGTGATGTCGTTGTAGATCGCAGCCGCCAGCCACCCCAGCCCGCCGATGATGGCGAGGAAGAACAGGATGATGAAGAAGGTGTTGCGCTTGTTCTTGGCTATCGCTCGGTACATCGTCGTGCGTTAGAACTGGACGCGCGGGGGCTCTGCGATGGCGGCAGGCTCCGTGACCTCGAAGAAGTCGCGCTCGTGGAAGCCGAGGCCGCGCACGAACAGCGTGTTCGGGAACACCTTGATCTTCGTGTTGAGCTCGCGGACGCCGCCGTTGTAGAACCGGCGTGACGCCTGGATCTTGTCTTCGGTGTCGACCAGCTCGGACTGGAGCTGGAGGAAGTTCTGGCTCGCCTGCAACTGGGGGTAGGCCTCGGCGACGGCGAAGATCGACTTCAGTGCCTGCTGCATGTGATTCTCGGCCGCACCGGCCTCAGCCGGGCCCTGTGCCTGCAGCGTCTCGGCTCGCGCTCGCGTGACGTTCTCGAAGACGGCCTTCTCATGCGCCGCGTAGCCCTTGACCGCCTCGATGAGGTTGGGAATGAGGTCGGCACGCCGCTTCAGCTGCACCGTGATATCGCTCCAGGCCTCGTCGACGCGCACGTTGAGAGTGACGAGGGAGTTGTAGGTGGCCCACAGGTAGATGCCGGCGATCACCACGAGCGCAACGACGATGATGACGGGAATGAGCCATTCCATGGCACGGACTCCTAGCGCTCTGAGCGACGTATTGACGTATTCGGGTGTCTGATCATCCTACCGATCGCCCCTGTTCGCCCACCGTGCTTCCCATGAGACTCAGAGGAAGCGCGGGGCCTGCTCCGGGCGTAGGCTCAGGCTGTGGCCGAGGCACCTGCACCGCGTCGTCGCGGTCGTCCGAAGGCGGCCAATCGCGACGACACGAGAGCGCGCATCCTCGAGGCGGCGACCGCCGAATTCGGCGAGCACGGCTACGAGGCCGCCTCGGTGCGTGCGATCGCTCGCCGCGCCGGCGTCGACCCGGCACTCGTGCACCACTACTTCGAGGGCAAGTCCGCGCTCGTCGCCGAAGTCGTCGAGGTGCCGCTGCGCCCCGACCGGCTCGTGCGCGACGCGCTCGACGGCCCGGTCGACGAGCTGGGCGCTCGACTCGTGCGCGCTGTGCTCGGCGCCTGGGATTCCGCCGGGGTGCGTCCTGCCGCGGTCGCTGCGTTGCGCTCGGCGATCGGCCAGGGTCCGGTGGCACGGATGCTGCGCGAGTTCCTGCGGCGCGAGATCATGCACCGCATCGCGAGCCGGCTCGGTGACGACGACCGAGCCGACGCCGAGCTCCGCGCCGAGCTCGCGGCATCCCAGATCGTCGGAGTGATCATGGTGCGCTACGTGCTCGCCTTCGAGCCCGCCGCCTCCGTGAGCATCGACGAGCTCGTCGCGCGGGTCGGGCCGGCGGTGCAATGGCACCTGACCGGTCGTCCTCCTGGCACTTGACAGGCGGTTCGAGCAGGCGAAGAATTCAGCACATGATGAATAATGCGGATGCCGCCGCCGGTCCCGCGATCGTCGTGCGCGACCTGCACGTGCGTCGCGGCGGCACTCCCGTGCTCCACGGCTTGTCGCTCGACGTGCCGCGCGGCCGCATCGTGGGCCTCCTCGGGCCGAGCGGGAGCGGCAAGACGACGCTCATGCGCTCGCTCGTGGGCGTGCAGGTGGTGGACTCGGGCACGATCGAGGTGCTCGGGCTCCCCGGCCGGGTCGGCCGCGCTCCGCTCGCGCGTCGCCTACGTGACGCAGCAGGCGAGCGTGTACGACGATCTCACGGTGCGCCAGAACCTCGCGTTCTTCCGCCGGGTGCTCGGTGCTCCGGCATCCGACGTCGACAGCGTCATCGAGCGCACCGACCTCGGCTCCGTCGAAGGACGGCTCGCCGGATCGCTCTCGGGCGGGCAACGCGGCCGCGTCTCGCTCGCCGCCGCCCTGCTCGGCGCCCCCGAGGTGCTCGTGCTCGACGAGCCGACCGTCGGCCTCGACCCCGTGCTCCGCGTCGAGCTGTGGGAGCTCTTCCACCGGCTCGCCGAGGCCGGCGCGACGCTCCTCGTCTCGAGCCACGTGATGGACGAGGCGAGACGCTGCGACCGGCTGCTCCTCATGCGCGACGGCGCGCTCCTCGCCGACGACACCGTGCCCGGCGTGCTCGAGGCCACCGGTACCGACGACGTCGAGACGGCGTTCCTCCGCCTCATCGAGCGCGGCGTGCCCGACCTGCATCCCGAGACCGGGTCGGAGGTGGCGTGATGACGCTCTCGCGCACGTTCGCCACCGCGGGTCGCGTGCTCACGCAGATCCGGCACGACCCGCGCACGATCGGCCTCCTGCTCGTGGTGCCGAGCCTGCTCATCGGCCTCGTCGCGTGGATCTTCACCGACACCGACCTCTTCGCCGACATCGGGCCCGCGATGATCGCCCTCTTCCCGTTCATCGTCATGTTCCTCGTGACGAGCATCGCCACGCTGCGCGAGCGGCGGAGCGGCACGCTCGAGCGATTGTTCTCGATGCCGCTCGGCAAGGGCGACTTCATCCTCGGCTACGCGCTCGCGTTCGGCCTCCTCGCGATCTTCCAGACGGCGATCGCGGTGTCGTTCGCGGTCTGGGTGTGCGGTCTCGAGATCGAAGGGACGATCTGGCTCCTCTTCGCGGTCGCGGTCGCCGACGCCCTGCTCGGCACGGCGCTCGGCCTGCTCGCGAGCGCGTTCGCGCGTTCAGAGTTCCAGGTTGTGCAGTTCCTGCCGCTCCTCGTCTTTCCGCAAGTGCTGCTCGGTGGCATCTTCATCCCCCGCGACCAGTTGCCCGAGGCGCTCGAGGCGATCAGCGAGTGGCTTCCGCTCAGCTTCGCGATCGACGCGCTCACGGCGGTGGCCGACGGTTCGGAAGACACCGAGTGGATCATGGCGAAGCTCCTCGTGATCGGCGCGTGGATCATCGGTTCGATCGTGCTCGGGTCGGTCACGCTGCGCCGGCGCACGCCCTGACGCGGAGGCGTGACCTACGCGCCGAGCACGCGCTCGAGGTAGGGATTTGCGAAGCGCCGCTCGGGATCGAGCTCCTCGCGCACCAGCAGGAAGTCGTCGAACCGCGGGTACACCTCGCGCAACTGCGCCGCCGTGCGCGAGTGCAGCTTGCCCCAGTGCGGCCGCCCGCCGAAGCCGACCATGATCTGCTCCACGGCGGCGAAGTACTCGCCTGGGTCCTCGCGGAAGTACCGGTGCACGGCGAGATAGCCGGTGTCTCGGCCGTACGCCGTCGAGAGCCAGTTGTCGTCGGATGCCGCCGCACGCACTTCGATCGGGAAGCTGATGCGCCAGCCGCGCCGTTCGATGAGGGCTCGCACCTCGCGAAGCGCCTCGGGCACGACCTCGAGCGGAACCGCGTACTCCATCTCACGGAAGCGAACCGTCCGATTCGTGGTGAACACCGCGGGCGAGAAGTCGGTGAAGTCCCGGTCACCCGTGACCTTGTCGAGCTTCCGGGCGAAGAACGGCGTGGTGGCCGGCGCGGCCACGCCGAGCCCGCAGATCGCACGATAGGCGCCGTTTGCGAGGAGCTCGTCGTCGACCCACCGTGCCAGGCGCCCGCGCGGCTTCCTCGGCGCATCGCCGGGCAGACGCGTGTTCGTCTTCGCGAGCGCCGTGTCGGTGTGCGGGAACCAGTACAGGTCGAAGTGGTCGGCTCGACGCACCCGATCGAGCCACCCCTCGAGCACCGCGTCGAGCGGTTCGGGCCTCTCGACCGCGTGCAGCACGAACCGCGGCACGAGTTGCAGGGTCATCTCGACGAGCACGCCGAGGGCGCCGAGTCCCAGTCGCACGGCGGGCAGGAGCTCGGGCCGTTCGGTCTCGCTCACGGTGACGAGTTCCCCCGCACCGTCGACGAGCTTCGCGCCGACGATCTGCGTCGCGAGACCGCCGAAGGCGAGCCCGGTGCCGTGGGTACCCGTCGAGGTGGCACCGGCGATCGTCTGCTTGTCGATGTCGCCCATGTTGGGCAGCGCGAGCCCATAGGGTGCGAGCAGGCGAGGCAGTTCGTGGAGCCGGGTGCCGGCGGCGAGCGTGACGCGGCCGGTCGCGACATCCGCGTCGATCACTCCCGAGAGGTCGGTGAGGTCGAGCTGCACATCGGGGGCGACGGCGATGCCCGTGAAGCTGTGGCCTGAGCCCACGGGCTTCACCCGGAGACCGGATGCCGCGGCGGCGGCCACGGCTCGCTGCACGGCGCCGGCCGTGGCCGGTCGCTCCACGCGCTTCGGACGCACCGACTCGGTGCGGGCCCAATTGCGCCACACCGCTCCGCTCGCGGTCACAGGAACGCCTTGCCCTCTCCCCGGTAGGTCGGGATCGTCTCGACGACCGCACCGCCGTCGACCACGGCGAACTCGTTCAGGTGCTCCGAGAGCTCGCCCGACTTCGTGTGCCGGAACCAGACCCGGTCGCCGGCTTCGAGTCGGGCCGCAGCTCGACCGGTGACCGGGGTCTGCACCTCGCCTGCCGACTCGCGCGCGACCATCGAGAGCCCCTCGGGCCACACGATGCGAGGAACACGGTCGGCCGCGGGCGGTCCCGAGGCGATCCAGCCGCCGCCGAGGATCGTCGCGTGCGCGGGGCTCGGCGAGCGCACCACGTCGAGCGCGAAGGCCGCAGCGGGGGCTGGCGTGAAGTGCGCGTAGCCGTCGAAGAGGTGCCCGCCGAAGAGGCCGGAACCCGCGGCGACCTCGGTGATCGACGGGTCGGCCGACGTGAGCTCGAGCGAGCCCGTGCCACCGCCGTTCACGAACTCGAGCTCGGCGTGCCGGCGCACGGCCGCGACGGCGCGCGCGCGGCGCTCGACGAGCTCGGGCATCGATCGGGACTGCATCCAGCGGTTCAGCGCCGCGTCGATCGGTCGACCTTCGGGCTGGTTCACGACTCCCGCGATCTGGGCCTCGTACGACATCATGCCGACGAGCGCGAACCCGGGCCGTTTCGCGATGTAGGCAGCGAGCGCGCCCGCGTCGGCGGGGTCGTGCACGGGCGATCGACGTACGCCGAGGTGGCCGAGCACGGGCGCATCCCACGAGGCGTCGAGCTCGAGGCACACCCGGATCGTCTCGCGCCGCCCGGGCGGCAGCACCGAGTCGATGAGGTCGAGCTGCGCTGGCGAGTCGACCATGAGGGTGATGCGGCTCGCCAGGGCAGGGTCGGTCGACAGTCGAAGGATGCCGCCGCGCTCCGCGGTCGGGTAGCCGACCACGAGGTCGTCGACCGAATCGGCGAGCCACAGCGCCTCGGCGAGCGTGTAGGCGAGCACCCCCCGGTAGCCGGGCATCTCGAGCAGCGCCTCGATGACGCTGCGCACGCGCACCGATTTCGACGCGATGCGGATGGGGGTACCGTTCGCGCGGCGCACCATGTCGAGCCCGTTGTGCCGCAGCGCCCTGAGGTGGAGGGCGCCGACGGGAGCATCGAGGTGCGCCGTCGCGGCGGTGAGGGCCGGCCAGTGCCGTTCTGGAGTGAGCCAGCTCGCGGCATCCGTCGCCGGATTACCCGTGAGGCGCAGTTCGAGGCTCATCAGCGCACGCTCCGCACGCGAGAGACGGCGAGCGCGCCGCCGAAGGCGAAGATCGCGCCGAGCACGAACACGAGCGTGAACGAGCCCGTCGCGAGCACGGCGAACGCGCCGAGCAATGGACCGATCGACTGGGGAACGGCCGAAGCGATGTTCATGATGCCGAGGTCTTTGCCGCGCGACGCCGGGTCGGGCAGCACCTGGGTGGCGAGCGCCTGGTCGACCGAGAGGAAGCAGCCGTATCCGAGGCCGAGGAGCCCCGCGGCGATCATCGCGACGGTGAAGTCGGGCAGGATCGCGAGCAGGAGCGCCGCGACGCCCTGCAGCCCGGCCGCCACGAACACGAACACGCGGCGGCGCCCGAGTCGGTCGGAGAGGCGGCCGAGGGTGAGCGAGGCGATGATGACGAACACCATGTAGATGAGCGTGAGGATGATGAGGTCGGCCTCGGCGTTCTCGTCGCCCAGACCGAACATCAGGAAGTACAGCAGCAGGCTCGTGCCGAGGGCGTTGCCGATCGAGACGAGCACTCGGCTGAGCAGCGTCCAGCCGAAGTCGGGATACTGCCTCGGGCTGATCCACAGGCTCGCGAGGATGCTGCGGGCCGACACGCGGGCTCGCTCGACCGCCGCGAGCGGCTGGTCGTGGCGCCGCAGGAACGGCACCACGAGCACGAGGAGCACCACCGCGAGCACGGCGTAGCCCGCCGCCGTGCCCGGCACGAGTTCGGTCACGATCACGAGGCCCACGATGATGCCCACCGCCTGCGGCGCCGACATCCAGCCCGAGACGAAGCCGCGCTGGCCGACCGCCACCTGGTCGGAGATCGTCGCCGTGAGCGCGGCCGTCATGATGCAGAAGCCGACGGTCGCCGCGATCCACGCGGCCCCGATCGTCCACAGCTCGGTCTGGAAGCCGAGCGCGACGAGCGAGAACGCGAACACGAGCGCGCCGATCGCGATCCACGGGCGCCTGCGACCGAACCGCGACGTCGTGCGGTCGGAGAGCGCACCGGTGAGCGGATACGCGACGATCACGAAGAGCGAGGCGATGCCCGAGATGACGCCGAACGCCATCACGCTGTCGACCCAGTCGTCGGGATGCAGCTGCGCATCGATCTGTGCGGGCAGCAGCAATTGCACGGGCGTGAGCTGCGCCATCCAGATGCCGAGCCAGGAGCCCGCGAACGCCGCGATCCAGCCCCGTGAGACCCGCCGGGTCGGTTCGCCGAGTGCAGAGGGAGCTGTGTCGACGGTCGTCATCGCGGTTCGGCCATTCTCGAGAGGGCGTCGGCGGCGGCGTGCGCGACCGCTCGTGCTGCATCGTCGTCGCGGTCGACGAGCCACGTCAGGGTGAGTCCGTCGGTGAAGGCCACGAGTACGCGGGCCACCTGTTCCACGGGCCGGTCCCACGTGGTCCCGGCGTGGCTCGCGGCGACCTCGAGCGAGTGCGCCGCGAGCTCGGCGTACCGTGCGTATTGCGCGACGGCGAGCGGATGCCGCTCGGGCGACCGCAGCGCGTGCTGCGTGAGCTCGAGCATCGCCTGCTCATGCTCGGGATCGGCACGCAAGTGATCGACGTAGCGCAGCAGTCCTGCCTCGAGGATCTCGCGCAGGTCTCCGTCCGGCACGGGCTCGGGGAGCACGGAGTGCTGCTCGCGAGCGACGACCGTGGTGATGAGTTCGTCGATGAGCTCGTCACGTGATTCGAACGCGTAGTGGAAGCTCGCGAGCGACATGCCCGCCTCGGCGACGATCGCCCGCGTCGTGGCCTGTGCGATGCCGCGGCGGGAGACCACGCGCAAGGCGGCTTCGACGAGTGCGCTGCGGCGCTCGGGAGCGGGGATGCGGCCCACGCGACTCCTCTCGACGCCATCGCCGACCGAAGTGGGACGGTCGTCCCAGTCGCACCAGTATGCACCAAAGTCCCGCTGGGCGCACCGGTCGTCGGCGCCGGCTGCGCGCCACGTCTTCGTCGGCCCGCTACGCTCGCAACATGCGTCTCGGGGTTCTCGATGTCGGTTCCAACACCGTGCACCTGCTCGTCGTCGATGCACATCCCGGCGCTCGTCCGATCCCCGCGGCGTCGCACAAGTCGGTGCTGCGGCTCATGCGCTACCTCGACGACGACGGCGCGATCAGCGAGCAGGGCGTCGAGGCGATCGTCACCGCCGTCAGCGACGCTGCCCGGGTGGCCCGCAAGTCGGGTATCGACGAGATGCTCGCGTTCGCGACATCCGCGATCCGCGAGGCGGCCAACGGCGCGGCGGTGCTGGCCCGCATCGAGGAGGCAGCAGGCATCCACCTCACGGTGCTCAGCGGCTCCGACGAGGCGCGCCTCACGTTCCTTGCGGTGCGACGCTGGTACGGCTGGTCGGCCGGACGGGTGCTCCTCTTCGACATCGGAGGCGGGTCGCTCGAGATCGCGCACGGGGGCGACGAGATCCCGGATGTCGCACACTCGGTGCCGCTCGGCGCCGGCCGCTCGACGATCGAGTTCCTGCCCGACGACCCGCCCACCGAGAAGCAGGTCGAACGACTCCGCAAGCATGCCCGCGGCCTGCTCTCCGAGACCCTCCACGACATCGGCGGCATTCCCGAAGCCGACCATGTCGTGGGCTCGTCCAAGACGATCCGTTCACTCGCGAAGCTCGCCGGAAGCACAGAGGAAGGCGTCGGAGCTGAGGAGCGCAGCATCCTGAAGCTCTCGGCCCTCGATGACTGGATCCCGCGACTGGCACGCATCCCCGCCGACGCGCGTCCGGCACTGCCCGGCATCACCGAGGACCGCACGTTCCAGATCGTCGCAGGCGCCATCGTGCTCTCCGAGACGATGCGCGCCTTCAAGGCGAAAGTGCTCGAAGTCTCGCCGTGGGCGCTCCGCGAGGGGCTGATCCTGCGCCGACTGGACCGGCTCACGTAGTCGGGGCCATCGAAGGCGACAAGTTTGGCCGCCAAGCCAGGCGAACGCAAGTCGGCACTTTGCATGACATGACGTGACGTCGCGATCAACGTAGGTTGCTCATCACGGGCCAACCAGCCGGATCGCACCGAGAAGTCATATGGGCAACACCGCTACACCACAATCACGGAGCCTTCCGAGTCGTCGACGATGGCTGCGAAGGCTGTTGCTGGGAGCACTCGGGGCGGCGATCATCTGCACGACGACGATCTTCCCCGGTCAACCGGAGCAGGCGCGGGCGGTCTCCGGCAATCCCCAGGTCCTGGCGCAGACGCTCATGCACGCCCGTGCACAGGGGCGCTTCGATTCCATCTCGTATGGAGTGGTGTCCCAGATCATCGCACCGGTCGCGCGTGGCGAGGCTCCCGCAGCCGGGTGCCGCCTCGACATCCGGGTGTTCCAGATCCTGGTGCTGACGCTGAACGAGTACGGTTCGCTCTTCATCAGCGACCTGCTCCGATCGTGTCCCGGCGTGCTGCAGGACCCGCCCTGCCCGACAAGCTACACGTCCCCGCACTGTTCCGACCCCGGACGGGCCGTCGACTTCGTCCGCGTCGGAGGCACGCGCATCACGGGCGGCTCCGGGTCCATCCCGTTCCTGAGGTTCCTCGACTCCATCGTTCCCCGGGGCACCCAAGCCGGTCAGTCGGGGTGTGGCAGTTCGATCTCGCTGGAGTACATCACGAGTCGATTCGCCGATTCATGCGACCACCTCCATCTGGCGATACCGACGAGTGGCGCCGTCAGGGATGGGTCGACTCCAGACAGCGTGCTCGCGAAGCTCGCGATCGGCACCGCGGACTTCAACGGCGACGGATCGTCTGACGTCTTCCGAATCGTCACGACCGGGACCCTCTCCTACTACCAGGGCGACGGTCAGGGCTCGTGGCTGTCGCTCGCGGGAATCTCGATCGGCAGCTCGTGGGATGGGATGGAGAAGGTCGTCGCACCCGGAGACTTCAGCGGTGATGGAGCGTCCGACCTCATCGGCATCACGACCGACGGAACGATGCGCATCTACCCGGGCAACGCTGCGGGCGGCTGGGCGAACGCCGGCGGAACCGTCATCGGGAACGGGTGGAACGTGTTCACGTCCGTGTTCTCACCCGGCGACTTCAACGGAGACCGGCGCGTGGACATCATCGGAGTGAGGCCGGACGGGATGATGTCGTTGTACTCCGGCAATGGCTCGGGTGGATGGACGTCACCGACCGGACAGATGATCGGTTCGGGCTGGGGTCACTTCACCAAGGTCCTCAGCCCGGGCGATTTCAGCGGCGACGCGAAAGCCGACGTGCTCGCGGTCACCCCGGCAGGCGCACTCCGCCTGTACACCGGCAACGGCTCGGGGAGCTGGGCTGACCCGCGCGGCGTCCTCATCGGGTCGGAATGGGACCAGTTCATCACCTTGACGAGCTCTGGAGACTTCACCGGTGATGGAGCCGCAGACGTCCTCGGGATCACCGAGAGCGGTGTGCTCCGTCTCTACCGCGGCAACGGCGCCGGCGGCTGGGGAACTCACTCCGGGGATCAGATCGGAACCGGTTGGCACTGATCAGCCGGTCGTGCGACCCGCGACGACTCGAGCGATGGCGCTGATCGCGGTCTGAAGTCGCGCCGGATGGTGGCCGGCGTAGTTGATGATGAGCCCGGGTGCGCCCGAACCTGCGTAATGCCTGCTCAGGGGCTGGACGATGACGCCCTCGGCACGGGCATCGGCTGCGACGTGTTCGTCGTCGAGCTGCTCGGGGAGTCTCACGACGAGGTGAAGACCCGCCGCAACGCCTCCGATGTGCAGGGCTGGGATCGACTCGCGGATGGCCGTGACCGCCGCGTCGCGCCGCACCCGGTGCCGGCTGCGCATGACGCGCAGGTGTCGTTCGAGTGTGCCGTTCGCGAGGAGGAGCGCGAGCGTCAGTTGCGGCAATGCCGGAGAGCCGAGGTCGGTGGCCCAGCGCAACTCGACGAGCTCCCGGTGGAGGTGCGCCGGCGGCACGAGCCAGCCGAGTCGCAGTGCCGGGGCGAGGGTCTTGGACAGGCTCGCGGTGTAGGCGACCGCGTCGGGAGCGAGCGGCTGCACGGCACGGACCGGCCTGCGATCGTAGCGGTACTCGGCGTCGTAGTCGTCTTCGATGATCAGGTTCTCGCCGTCGCGCGTCCAGGCGACCAGCTCACGCCGCCGGTCCGGCGAAAGCACGACTCCGGTGGGGTATTGGTGCGCCGGGGTCACGAGCACCGCGTGCGCGCCTGATTCGGCGAGCGATCGCGTTTCGATCCCGTCGTCGTCGACGGGCACGGGGCTGACGTCGGGCATCCAGTAGTGCAGGATTCGTCGGCTCCCCTCGGCGCTCGGATCCTCGACGGCGACGGTGGTGTGGCCGTTGGTGCGCAGGACCTGCGCGAGCAGGCTGACCGCCCCGGTCACGCCGGCCGTGACGATGATGCGATCCGGAGGCGCCGTGACGCCGCGTGAACGGCTGAGCCATCCGCTCAGCTCCCGCCTGAGCTCCTCGACACCCTCGGGCCTCCCATACCCGAGCTGACGCGTGGTGGCAGTCGACAGCGCCTCGTTCTCTGCGCGCAACCAGGCGGTCCGCGGGAACGACGCGAGGTCGGGCAACCCTGCAGCCAGGTCGATGACGTCGAGGCTGCGGGGCGCGTCGATTCCGGCCGAACCGCTTCTGTCCTCGGCGTGCCGTACGTGCCCGGATGCTGCCGGCGGGTGCTGCGCCTGCGCGACGACGATCGTGCCGGCGCGCGCGTTCCCATCGATGAGCCCCTCCTCGGTGAGCCGCCGGTACGCCTCGACCACCGTGCCGCGCGAGAACCTCAGGTCGGCTGCGAGAACCCGTGTCGGCGGCAGCCGAGAGCCGGTCACCAGCACGTGACCGAGCACCGCCTCGCGGATGCGGGCCGTGAGCCAGTCGGTCCGCGCACCTCGTGCCACTTGCCGGGGATCGAGTTGGAGGAAGTCCGAGCCATCCATTGGACCAATGTACTGCGTGGGCTTTGGCTCTATGGAGAGGGCCATCGCTCCAGCACGCTGGAATGCATGAGGTCTGTCGCTGCATCCGAACCGTCCCTTCGGCTCGGGCTGTGGTGGGGCGCGTGGCCGGGTCTGGCCGGGATGGTGCTGCTCGGCAGCAGCGTCGCCGTCATCGACGCGACGCAGCACCTCCCCGTGCTCGGCGTGCAAGCGGCTCGCTATGCCGTCGCGGCGGTCGCCCTCGTGGTCATGGCACGCGCCTTCGGCATCCGGCTCGTGCTTCCTCGACGTGGCGACATCGGCTGGGTCATCGGTGGTGCGATGTCGGGGCTGGTGGCCTTCAACCTCGCGACGATCGTCGGGACCCGCCATGCCGAGCCGGGCCTGCTCGGAGCGGCGGTCGCCTGCATCCCCGTCGCGCTCGCGGTCGCCGGACCGCTCAGCCAGCGCCGGCGACCCTCGCCCCGCGTGATGACGGGCGCGATCATCGTCAGCATCGGCGCCGTCGCCGTCACCGGTTGGGGACGAGGCGACGTGATCGGCATCCTGATGGCCGCCGCGCTCATCGCGTGCGAGACGGGCTTCACGCTCCTGGGAGCCCGCGCCCTTCCGCGCATGGGACCGTGGAGCTACTCGGCCGCCACCGCGGTGGTCGCCGCGATCATCTTCGCGGTGCTCGCCGCGATCATCGAACGGACAACCCCTGCGTCGTTCGCCGAGCCCGCGACCGTGGCCGCGATCCTCTACCTCGGTGCGGTCGCAACCGCGGTCGCGTTCGTGCTCTGGTTCACCGGCGTCCAGCGTCTTGGCCCGGGAACTGTCGGACTCTGTGCCGGCATCGCGGCCCCGGCGGCCGCGCTCATCGCATCCCTCCTCGGAGCGCCGCTGCCGTCGTTCGGGGCCTGGCTCGGCATGGCCGTCATCGCCGTCGGCCTCGTCATCGGGTTCCTGCCGTGGTCACGCCGCCCGTTCTTCCCGACATCCCGTCGCGACCAGCTCATCGAGAGGAACACATGACGAGACAGTTCACACATTCCGAGCACGTGTGGCAGCGGTTCCCCCGTCTGGCCGCAGCATCCCTCATCGTCGAGGCTGTCCACCATGACGTCGAGGTCGAGGACGCGGTCGATGGATACCTCACCGCTGCCTGCGAACGCGCTGCCGGCATGCCCGAGAGCGAGCTCGCCGCGATCCGGGCCTGGCGCCGCGCCTATGCGCAGATGGGACTCAAACCCACGCAGTTCCGAAGTGCAGCCGAGTCGCTGCTCCGCCGGCTTCGCACCCACGGCGAACTGCCGCGGATGCATCCGCTCGTCGACCTCTGCAATGCGGTCTCCGCAGCGCACGCCATTCCGATCGCCGTGCTCGACCTGGACCGCGTCGACGGAGACCTCACCGTAGGTCCCGCAACTGGCGTCGAGACGTACGTCACGTTCTCGGGAGAGATCGAGCACCCGGCCGCCGGCGAGATCGTCTACGCCGACCGCGCGGGATACGCCCACTCACGACGCTGGGTCACCCGCCAGAGCGGCCGCTCGGCCATCGGCCCGAGAACCACACGCGCACTCATCGTCGCCGAGGCCGTTCACGACTCCGCGGAAGCGGATGTCGACCGCGTGCTCAGCGCCCTCACCGAAGAGATCGCGGCCCACTGGGGCACCACCCCGTTGCATCGGCGACTCTCGAAGGGTGATCCGGGGATCGCGCTCGATGCCGGGGTCGCGGAACACGGCTAGCCGGCCGCCTGGTGCGCGTGGGGCCCTGCGTGGCAGCGGCTCGACCGGCTCGGCTGGATCGGCGAACCGCGCCAGCGCTGACGGTGCTCCCGCTGGGACTCGAACCCAGACTAGGGCGAGTTTAAGTCGCCTGCCTCTGCCGATTGGGCTACGGGAGCGCGGCGCCGCACGATGCGGCGCCGCGATCCACACTACTTCGCGGCGACGGGTTCCGCCTGGGCCTTGGCGTCGGCCTTCGACCCGGCCTTCTCGTTCGCCGGCTTCGCAGCACCATTCTTCGAACCGGATGACGCGATCTGGCCGGTCGGCGCCGGTGCAGCCGCGGCCGGCGGCTTCGGACGAGCGGCGAACTGCTCGAACTGCGCGCGCGGCGACTGCACCGCGGAGAGCGAGACGATGTCGCGGCCGAGCCAGAAGTTGTTCCACCAGCCCCAGAACACGCGGAACTTGCGCTCCCAGCTGGGCATCGCGAGGCCGTGGTAGCCGCGGTGCGCGAACCAGGCGATGAGGCCCTTCAGCGCGATCTTGCCCGACTGGAACACGCCCGAGCCGATGCCGAGACCGGCGACCGCACCGAGGTTCTTGTGGAAGTACTCCTTCGGCTCCTCACCACGGAGCACGGCGACGATGTTCTTCGCGAGCAGCTTGCCCTGGCGCACCGCGTGCTGTGCGTTCGGCACGCAGTACCCGCCGACACCGCCGCCCGTGAGGTCGGGGACCGCGGCGATGTCGCCGGCTGCCCACGCGTCGGGCACGAAGTCGTCCTCGTCGCCGATGCGGAGGTCGGCGCGGGCCTTGAGCCGGCCGCGCTCCTCGACGGGGAGGTCGCTCGAGCGCACGATGGCCGGATTGGCCATGACGCCCGCGGTCCAGACGATGAGGTCGGACTCGAAGGACTCGCCGGTGGAGAGTTCGATGACGCCGTCGACGGCGCTCGAGAGCTGGGTGTCGAGGTGGATCTCGGCGCCGCGCTGCGCGAGGTGCTTGATGACCCAGTGGCTCGTCTCGAGCGACACCTCGGGCATGATGCGGCCCATCGCCTCGATGAGGTGGAAGTGCGTCTCGTCGAAGGTGAGCTGCGGGTAGTACTCGAGCAGCGCGCTCGCGAAGGAGCGGAGCTCGCCGAAGACCTCGATGCCGGCGAAGCCGCCGCCGACCACCACGAACGTGAGCAGGCGCTCGCGCTCGGGGCCGGGCGGGAGGTTCGACGCCTTGTCGAAGTTCGTCAGCACGCGGTCGCGGATCGCGACGGCCTCTTCGATCGACTTCAGGCCGATCGCGTTCTCGGCGATGCCCGGGATCGGGAAGGTGCGCGAGACCGCGCCACCCGTGACCACGATGACGTCGTACTCGAATTCCCACGGCTCACCGAGCTCGGGCGTGATCGTGGCGGTCTTCGCGGCGTGGTCGATGCGAGTGACCTTCGCCGTCACGACGCTCGTCTTCTTGAGGTGACGGCGCTGCGACACCACGGAATGCCGCGGCTCGATGGAACCTGCGGCGACCTCGGGGAGGAACGGCTGGTACGTCATGTACGGGAGCGGGTCGACGATCGTGACCTCAGCTTCGCCGGGGCGCAGCCACTTCTCGAGCTTCCACGCTGTGTAGAACCCCGCATAGCCGCCGCCGACGATCAAAATCTTGGGCACGGTGAATGGACTCCTCGTTATCTGTTGCGTGCGATCACTGCCCGCGAGAGCGGACGATCCGCCTGGTATGCCGAGTGGCGCCGATGCCCAACAGCGCTGCTAGCGTACCAAATCCGGCGACGAGCGAGAGCGGCACCGTCACATAGGCGAGTGTCCACGGTGTCGGCAGCAGCGTCTGCGCGGCATCCGAGCGCGGCGGCGGCGGATCGGCGATCGGCACGATCTCCTGCGGGGTGTCGCCCTCGGTGTCGGGTATCGGGGCCTCCGCCCGCCGGTGCAGCTTGATCCAGTCGGCGAGGCTGCCGAGCGGACTCGTCTCGACTTCGGGAACCTCGGCGGTGAGCGCCTCGACGGGATCGATGATGCCCCACCCGTAGAGCGGGCTCGGCACCTGCTGCCCATTCGGATCGGCGGTCTTGATGAGCCGTTCGATGACGTTCGCCGCATCGAGGTCGGGATACTCCGAACGGATCAGCGCGACGAGACCGGCCACGAGCGGCGTCGATGCGCTCGTTCCGTCCCACTGCACGTAGCCGCCGTCGGGAAGCACCCCGACGAGCTTCTCGCTCGGAGCGGAGACCGCGATCGTGATGCCCTGCGAGCTCGCGTCGAAACTCGCATTCTTGTTGCGATCGACGCCCGCGACGGTCAGCACGCCCGGAATCGTGGCCGGGGCGCCCACCTGGGTGGTGCCGCTCCCTCGGTTGCCCGCCGCCGCGACCACGACGACGTCGTGGTCGAACGCGTACATGAAGGCGTCGTCCCAGCTTTCGGGCCAGTCGGCGGTGTTGCGCGTGAGCGACATGTTGATGACGTCGGCGCCGCTGTCGACGGCCCACCTCACGGCCTCGGCGATCTGCTCGTCGTTGGACTTCACCGCACCGGTGTCCTGTCCGAATGCGACCGACGCCGTGATGATGTCGGCCTCGGGCGCGACGCCGATGACTCCGGTGCCCTCACCGCTGCCGCGACCGGCGAGCAGTGAGGCGACCATCGTGCCGTGATGGCTCTCCTCGCCCACCGGCGTCTGGCCGTCGGGCGAGCCGAGGCCCGAGACATCCGTGCCGTCGGTGATCGCGCCGCGCAGCTCGGCGACGTTGCCGTTCACGCCAGTGTCGATGACCGCGACCGTGACGCCCTTGCCGCGCGAGGTCTGCCACGCGGTCGTGAAGCCGTAGTCGTTCAGCCAGTACTCGAGGTCGCGCACGGTGTCGGCGTGCGCCGGCGCAGCGCACGCGAGGGCGAGCAGGGTAGCGGCGACCACGGTGGCGGCGGCCCTCGCGAAGGCCTGGACGGGCCGGCGGGAGGAACTCACGCGCGGGCCTCCGTTGCGGCATCCGCGTCATCGGAGTCGTCGGAGTTGTCGAGGTCGTCGACCCCGTAGTCGGGGCAGCGGCACACCTCGGGCGTCCAGCTCGAGCGCTCGAGGGCGATGTCGCCGATGGGGTTCTCCCCCGGGCCGGCCGAGAGCGAGTGGGCGGCGAGCGAGTGCAGGCACTTCACGCGAGTCGGCATGCCGCCGGCGGAGATGCCCGCGATCTCGGGAACCACGTCGATCGACTCGCGGTCGGCGAGGTAGTCGAGGTGAGCGCGTTCGTATGCGGCGGCGACCTCGGGATCGGCGGCGAGCAGCTCGGTGCATTCGACCATGAGCTGCGCGGCCTCGAGGAACGACATCGCCGCGGTCGCGACCGGGTGGGTGAGGTAATAGAGGGTCGGGAACGGCGTGCCGTCGGAGAGCCGGGGAGCCGTCGCCACGACCGTGGGCGAACCGCATACGCAACGCGCGGGGATGCCGACGACATCACGCGCCGGTCGGCCGAGCTGGGCCGACACGATGCGGATGTCGCGCTCACTCGCCGGCTCGAAGGGCGGGCGGCTCATCCGTCGCTCCCCTCGGTCGTGGGCGTGGTCGACGCCGCCGGATCCGTAGGGACCACCGGATCCGCCGGAGCGCTCGGATCGGGCGCGAGCCCTGCGGTCATCACGGAGTCGAGCAGGGTGCGCATCCAGTCGCCCTTCGATTCGGTGACCTCGGCGGAGACCTCGGTCGCGGTATCTGCCATCGCGGCCTCTGAACGGTCGTCGATCACGAGGTAGCTCACTTCGCCCGGCATCACGTAGTAGAGGCGCTCGCGGGCCTGGGTCACGATGAAGGTCTCGTCGTTCCAGCGTTCGCGTTCGTCGCGGAGGCGCTGCACGTCTTCTTCCTGCTCGGAGACCTCGGCTCGCATCTCGGCGATCTGCTGGCGCTGCTGCGCGAACGCCGCGACGGTGGGCGCGAGCACGACCACCCCGAGCACGAGCACGCCCATCATGATGAGCGAGAACCCCGAGAAGCGGATGCCGCTGAGCCACCCCGAGCGAACCGAAGCGGTTCTTGCGGGGCCGGGGCGCGGCGTGTCACCCTTCATCGCCCCTCCTCACCGACCCGGGAAGACGCATCGGGGGTGGCCTCACGGCCACCCCCGATGCACTTGCTCACGCCGTGAAGCGGGGGAACGCCGTGCGGCCGGCGTACACCGCGGCCTCACCGAGTTCCTCTTCGATCCTCAGAAGCTGATTGTACTTGGCCACGCGCTCGCTCCGGGCGGGCGCGCCCGTCTTGATCTGACCGCAATCGGTCGCGACGGCGAGGTCGGCGATCGTGGTGTCTTCCGTCTCGCCGGAACGGTGCGAGAGCACCGCGGTGTAGCCGGAGCGCTGCGCGAGCTTCACCGCGTCGAGCGTCTCGGTGAGCGAGCCGATCTGGTTCACCTTCACGAGGATCGAGTTGCCCGCGTGCTTGGCGATGCCGTCGGCGAGTCGCTTCGGGTTCGTGACGAATAGGTCGTCGCCGACGAGCTGCAGCTTGGTGCCGAGCTCCGAGGTGAGGTCGGCCCAGCCCTCCCAGTCGTTCTCGTCGAGCGGGTCTTCGATGGAGATGAGCGGGTACGCCGCGGCGAGCTCGCCGTAGTACGCGTTCATCTCGGCGGCGGTGCGTTCCTTGCCCTCGAAGTGGTAGACGCCGTTCTCGTAGAACTCGGTCGCCGCGACGTCGAGTCCGAGCGCGATGTCGGTGCCGAGCGTGAAGCCCGCCTTGCCGATCGCCTCGGAGATGAAGTCGAGCGCGGCACGGTTGTGCTCGAAGTCGGGGGCGAAGCCGCCCTCGTCGCCGAGGCCGGTGGAGAGGCCCTTCGACTTCAGCAGGCTCTTCAGCGCGTGGTACGTCTCGACGCCCCAGCGGAGGCCTTCGGAGTAGGTCGGCGCGCCGATCGGCAGCACCATGAACTCCTGGATGTCGACGCCCGTGTCGGCGTGCGCGCCGCCGTTGATGATGTTCATCATCGGCACGGGCAGCACGTGGGCGTTCGGGCCGCCGAGGTAGCGGAAGAGCGGCAGGTCGGCCGAGTCGGCGGCGGCCTTCGCCACGGCGAGGCTCACGCCGAGGATCGCATTCGCGCCGAGACGGCTCTTGTTCTCGGTGCCGTCGGCCTGCAGCAGGGCGGTGTCGACGAGGCGCTGGTCGGCGGCGTCGAGGTCTTCGATGGCCGGGCCGAGCTCGTCGAGCACGGCGTCGACAGCCTTCTGAACGCCCTTGCCGAGGTAGCGGTCGCTGTCGCCGTCGCGCAGCTCGTACGCCTCGAAGGCGCCCGTGGACGCGCCCGAGGGAACGGCGGCGCGCGCGAGCGAGCCGTCGTCGAGCAACACCTCGACCTCGACGGTCGGGTTGCCGCGAGAGTCGAGAATCTCGCGAGCGCCTACAGCTTCGATGAATGCCACAGTGAACTCCTCTGTGATGGGGGGTGTGCGTCGGACGACTCCGTCGTGATCCGCCAGTCAGTCTAGGACGACGCGGATGCCGCTGCGTGCCGCCCTCCGATCGAGCCGGCGGGTCAGGCGCCGAGGTCGCGGAACGCGAGCGACGCGGCATCCGTCGTCTCGGCCGTGATCGGCGCGAAGGCGTCGAATCCATCGGCCGTCACGCGGTCGAGCAGGGCGCGCAGGTTCTTCGTGCGGCGTTCGAGGCGCACGCGGGTGCCGGATGCCACGAGCTCGCCCTTCACGGCGAGGAGCGTCGCGGGCGGCGTCTCGGCGTCGTAGACGAGCACGACCGCGCGCGGCTTGGCGTCGTGGCGCATCTCGAGCAGGTCGACGATGCGCTCGAAGCCGATGGAGAAGCCGCACGCGGGCACCTCCTGCCCGAGGAAGCGTCCGATCATGCCGTCGTAGCGGCCGCCGCCGCCGAGCGAGTAGTCGAGGTTGGGGTGGGCGACCTCGAAGATCGTGCCCGTGTAGTAGCCCATGCCGCGAACGAGCGTGGGGTCGAACTCGATCGCCGCGTCGGGCAGGGCGCCTCGGAGCTCCCGCAGGGCCGCGAAGGCGTCGAGGTCGAGCCAGGCCGGGGGCGGCACGATGCCGTCGGCGAGGTGCCAGTCGGCGTTCGCGAGCGCTTCGAGCTCGGCGGCGACATCGGTGCTGAGCCCGGTCGAGGCATCCGTCGGCTCGACACCGAGCTCGCGCAGTTCGGCGGCGACGCCCGCGGGGCCGATCTTGTCGAGCTTGTCGATCGTGATGAGGGCGCGTTCGCGCACCTCGGGCGGCACGGCCCACGAGTCGAGGATGCCGGCGAGGATGCGCCGGTCGTTCAAGCGGATGACGCATCCGCCGAGGCCGAGGGCATCGAGCGTCGCGACGGTGGCCGTGAGGAGCTCGAGCTCGGCAAGGTGGCCGGCCTCGCCGATGATGTCGATGTCACACTGCACGAACTGCCGGTAGCGGCCCTTCTGCGGGCGTTCGGCACGCCAGACCGGTGCGATCTGGATCGAGCGGAAGACGGGCGGGAGCGCCGCACGGTGGGTGGCGTAGAAGCGCGCGAGCGGAACGGTGAGGTCGTAGCGCAAGCCGAGGTCGGCGAGCGAGAGCGGGTCGACGCCCTCGGCCGCGCGCTCGAGGTCTTCGGCCGTGAGCCCGCGCCTCATGACGGCGAAGGCGAGCTTCTCGTTGTCGCCCCCGAGCCCCGCGTGCAGTCGCGAGGAGTCCTCCATGACGGGCGTCTCGATCTCGTCGAAGCCGTGCGCCGCGTAGACGTCGCGGATGACGCCGAGGGCGTGCTCGCGCACTGCCTTCTCGGCCGGGAGGAAGTCGCGCATTCCACGCGGTGGGGTGACGGAGGCGGCCATGCCGTCCATTCTGTCAGCGGCGCCGCGCTCCGACGGCTCACCCCAGGTCGAGGTCGACGTCGCGCGCGACGGCTGCCCGGCGCAACGCGTCCATCTCGTCGATGCCGACCGCGAGGTAGATGTGCAGGCCGTCGGCGTCGTCGCGCACGAGGTACTCGTAGTCGCTCGTCACGATGAGCTCGTCGGCGTCGTCGAGGTAGCTCCAGCGCAGCCGCACCGTGGAGATGCGATCGGTGAGGGCGCTGATCGCAAGGATCTCCGGCACGGCCGAGTCGAGCCCGAGCCGGCGGTAGAGCGGATACGACGAGGCGAGCGCATCGGCCAGGTCGGCTCGACTCTCGAGCGCACCCGCGAAGTCGTCGGTGATGAGCATGCCCGGCAGGCCCCAGAGCCTCGCCGTCGCCTCCGCGTCGAAGGCACGCAACGCCTCGGCGTAGCGGTCGAAGAACTCGGAGAGGCGCTGCTCCTCGATGCCCATGCCCCAGACGCTACGCCGACGGCGCGGCATCCGCGATCCGACCCGCCGCCGAAGCCGCGCGGCGAGCGCCGTTACCCCGCGGCGCCCTGCTGCTCTGCGGCGCGCACCTCGTCTTCGAAGGCGCGCACGGCGTGCCGGAGCGCGCGTTCGGCGTCGAGTCCTCCGGCACGTGCAGCCGCGACGGTCGAGAGGAGCGCGGCACCGAGTTCAGCCTCATCGGCGAACACCGGGACATCGGATGCCGCCCCGGATGCGGCATCCGTCACGCCGACCTTCTCGGCCTTGCCGAGCACCTTCTGCGCGAGCGCGAGCGCCGGCATGCCCCGCGGAATGCCGTCGAGCACGCTCGTGCGATGCGGTTTCTCGTCGGCCTTCAGCTCGTCCCAGAACGAGACGACGTCTGCCGCGGTCTCGGCCGTGCGATCGCCGCCGAAGACATGCGGATGCCGCGACACCATCTTCGCGGTCATGTGCGCCGCGACGTCCTGGATGTCGAAGCGCTCACCGTCGGTGTGCGCCGCGATGTCGGCGTGGAAGAGCACCTGGTAGAGCACGTCGCCGAGCTCCTCGATCATCTCGTCGCGGTCGCCCGACTCGATGGCGTCGATGAGCTCCCAGCTCTCTTCGACGAGGTACTGCACGAGCGAGGCGTGCGTCTGGTCGGCGTCCCACGGGCAGCCGCCCGGTGCGCGAAGCAGCGCGACGGTGTCGATGAGCTCGTCGAGGTGGGTGGTCGCGCGCGCGGTGGATTCCACCGTGCTCCCTGGTCGGATGTCGCCCACGATCGCTCCCGTCCGGGCGGAGCCCCGCCCTCGCAGCAATCGTAAGCGCTCCATCCCGCCCGCCCGCTAGGATCGGACGCGGAGTGCCGGGAAGTCTGGTCGGCCGGCGGGAGACCGCCGTCATCGTCATTCCCGCGCCGCACCGCCATCGACGGGCGTCGCTGAACAGAGGTCTACATGGTTCGCGAATACTCGATCGCATTGGCGCGCAACTTCCTGGGTGACGCGCCCCGCTGGTACAAGGTGACGATCGTCGCGTTCCTGGCGCTGAATCCGCTCTTCCTCCTCGCGCTCGGGCCCTTCGCCACGGGGTGGATCTTCGTCGCCGAGTTCATCTTCACCCTCGCCATGGCGCTCAAGTGCTACCCGCTCCAGCCCGGCGGCCTCATCGCGATCGAGGCCGTCGTCATCGGCATGACGAGCCCCGAGAGCGTGTACCACGAGACGCAGGCGAACTTCGCCGTCATCCTGCTGCTGATGTTCATGGTCGCGGGCATCTACTTCATGCGAGAGCTGCTGCTGCTGGTATTCACCAAGCTGCTCGTCGCCGTGCGCTCGAAGCTCCTGCTCTCGCTCACCTTCACCGGTGTCGCGGCGCTGCTCTCGGCGTTCCTCGATGCGCTCACCGTGATCGCGGTCATCATCGCGGTCGCGACCGGGCTCTACTCCGTCTATCACCGCTTCGCCTCGAATCGGGCGATCGACGACGAGCATGACCACGACGACGACGAGCTTGTGAACGACCCGATGAGGGGCGACCTCGATCGCTTCCGCCACTTCCTGCGCAACATCATGATGCACGCCGCGGTCGGCACCGCGCTCGGCGGACTCGCGACGCTCGTGGGCGAGCCGCAGAACCTTCTCATCGGCGAGCTCGTCGGATGGGGCTTCGTCGAGTTCCTGGTGCAGATGCTGCCGGTCTCGATTCCCGTCCTGATCGTCGGACTCCTCACGACCGTGCTGCTCGAGAAGACCCGCTGGTTCGGCTACGGCGCCGAGTTGCCCGCATCGGTGCGCGAGGTCATGGAGCGGTGGGAGCGCGCTGAGGCGGCCAAGAGCGGCCCCCGTCGCCGCGCCCGGCTGACGGTCCAGGCCTTCACCGCTGTCGCGCTCGTCGCGGCGCTCGCGCTCCACCTCGCAGAGGTCGGACTCATCGGCCTCATGGTGATCGTCATCGCGACGGCGTTCAACGGCATCATCCACGAGCACTCGCTCGGGCACGCCTTCCAGGAGGCGCTGCCGTTCACGGCACTGCTCGTGACGTTCTTCGCGATCGTCGCCGTGATCAACGACCAGGGCCTGTTCACGCCGGTCATCGATCTCGTGCTCGCGCAAGACGGGCCACAGCAACTGACCTGGCTCTTCATCGCAGCGGGCGTGCTCTCGGCCATCAGCGACAACGTCTTCGTCGCGACCGTGTACATCACGGAGGTCGCGAACGCCTTCAACGCCGGCACGATCAATCGTGAACAGTTCGAGGCGCTCGCGATCGCCGTCAACGCGGGCACGAACGTCCCGAGCGTCGCGACGCCGAACGGCCAGGCCGCGTTCCTGTTCCTCCTCACGTCGGCACTCGCGCCGCTCATCCGGCTCGGCTACGTGCAGATGCTCTGGATGGCCCTGCCCTACACGATCACGATGACGACGACGGCGTTGCTCGCGATGAACTTCCTGGTCTAGCGTCGGCTCGGGCCGATCGGCCCGTCAGGCGGTG